>JADHWC010000006.1 GCA_016783665.1 Fidelibacterota bacterium
CTGGGTGGTGTTTCGGAAATAATCGCCACAGGCGTCTGCCCCGGGCTGGGGACCTACACTCAGTGGGATCAGCGGCTGGATGCCCGGATCGCTGCTGCGATAATGTCGATTCCGTCGGTCAAAGGAGTCGTTATCGGCGATGATGACATTAGTGAAAAACCGGGTTCTGAAGCACAGGATGAAATTTTTTATGAATCAAAAAAAGGATTTCTCAGAAAAAGCAACCACGCCGGGGGAATTGAGGGTGGCATAAGCAACGGCGAAGATATTGTCGTGCGCATAAATATTAAGCCCTTGCCGTCTCTGCGTAAACCTCTGCTGTCGGCGGATATCCGTACTGGAAAAGCCGTTGACGCACAGAAAGAACGGGCGGATATTTGCGTAGTCCCCGCGGCTGGCGTGGTGGCGGAATCCATGCTGGCGTTTGTACTGGCGGAAATCCTGACAGAGAAATTCGGTGGCGATTCCCTGGATGATATGAAAGCAAATTTTCAACAATATATGCAGAGATTATGAGAAATATTATCCTGATCGGTTTTATGGGCAGCGGCAAGGACAGTGTGGGGAGAGAGATTTCCCGGCGAAGCGGGTTAACGTTTCTGTCAACTGACCAAATGATTGAATTTGCCGAAAACCGCCGTATAAGTGATATTTTTCAACAAAACGGCGAAGCATATTTCCGGCATCTGGAAATGCGGGCGCTGCGCTCAATCCGTGGATTGCAAAACGGTGTGATTGCCACCGGTGGCGGTATGGTGATCGATGAAAAAAACCGTAAACAGTTATCATGTCTGGGGATTGTTGTTCATTTATATATAGACGCAGTGACGGTCAGACAGCGCTTGCGAAACGACCAGACTCGTCCATTATTGAAAGAAAGAAACGCTGTTGAACGATTGTTGTCCAAACGAAAAGAGTTATACAATTTTGCAGATATTGTTATCGATACAAGATCGAAAACACCCGGACAGATTGCCGGGGACATTCTTTCAAAAGTAAAAATAGAGGATTCAAAAAAGATACCTCCAAAAAATAGATCCATTAACATAAAAACAGCGAGCTCAACGTACGACGTTATTATCGGCGAGAATTGTGTTACACAACTGATTGATTTTTTACGAGTGCGACCAAAACGCTGTGCCGTAATCAGTAATCCGCTGCTAGCAGCGCTATATCTCGATCCGGTTGCGGATCAATTGGATAAAGCCGGGATAGAAGTTGTTCCGGTGATTGTTCCCGATGGTGAACGCTATAAAACTTTGAAAACAGTATCAAAGATTTATGATGTCTTGTTAAAACATCACTTTGACCGTTCGGATTTGGTGCTGGGGCTGGGTGGCGGCGTCATCACCGACATTACCGGATTTGTTGCGGCGACGCTGAAACGTGGTTGCCGGCTGGTAAATGTGCCCACAACTCTGCTGGCGCAGGTGGATGCCAGCGTGGGCGGCAAAACCGGCGTCAATCATCCACTTGGAAAAAATCTGATTGGCAGTTTTTACCAGCCCGATCTGGTTCTGGCGGATGTGCAGCTATTGAAAACACTGTCTGAGCGGGAATTCCGCAACGGTTTGGCGGAAGTCATCAAGATTGCGGTGATTGGAGACGAAAAACTTTTTAACCTGCTGGTAAATCGCCGTGATGAAATTCTTGCCAGGAAACCGAAATTACTCCGGGAGATCGTTACTCGCTGTGTGCATTATAAAAGAGATATTGTGCAGGAAGATGAAAAGGAATCAACCGGCAGGAGGTCGCTGCTGAATTTCGGTCACACCATTGGTCATATGATCGAAGCCAAAAATCATTACCGGGGCATGAAACACGGTGAGGCAGTAGCGATAGGAATGGTGATGGAAGCCAAAATCGCAATGCAGATCGATGGGTTAACAAAACATGATGTTCAACGAATTACAGATTTGATTGCATCATATAATTTGCCGATATCATTACCGCACAAAATTTCATCTGATGATTTACAGCGCTACATCCTGCAGGATAAAAAAATTCGTAACGGTAAACTGAATCTGCCGGCGCTTAGCGCCATCGGTAACAGTCATATAAAGGAGTTAGAATGGAATCGTTTCGTATCATTCATGGACCAAATTTAAATCTACTGGGTAAAAGAAACCCGGAAGTTTACGGTAAGTTAACCCTGGATGAGATCAACCGGAAGATACGGGATTTTGCCGAATCAAAAGGTGTTTCGGTGGATATTATTCAGTCGAATCATGAAGGGGATATCATTGACGCCATTCAAAAATCAGAAGGGGAGTCCGGGATTATTCTCAATCCCGGTGGCTTTACGCATAGCTCAGTAGCGATCCGGGATGCGGTGGAAGCTATAGACGCGCCCGTGATCGAAGTTCATCTAAGCAATATTTACAGCCGTGAACCATTTCGCCGCAAATCACTGATCGCTCCGGTTTGTGTGGGGCAGATCAGTGGCCTGGGTTATCATGGCTATATTCTGGCGCTAGAGTATTTTATTAATCAAAACAAGTCCTAATAGAAGAGAGAACAAATATGTTAGTGGTAATGAATGATTCCGCTACAAAGCGAGAAATAAAACGAGTTTCCAAATTGATTAAGGAAATGGGGGGCAAGATTCATCCTATTTCAGGTGAAACTGCTGTTTCCATGGGAATAACCGGAGATGAATTAACTCTGAAAGCCGATGAAATTTCACGGATGCCCGGCGTCAAGAATGTCAATGATATCCGCAAGCCCTATAAATTGAGCAGTCGCGAAATGAAATCCAAAGATACCGTTATTAAGGTGGGTAAGGTAAATATTGGTGGAAAGCGCTTGACGATAATTGCCGGTTCCTGCGCCGTAGAGACAGTAGAAGGTACCAATGAAGGCGGCAGACTGCTGCAAATTCTGGGTGCGGACCTTCTTCGAGGCGGCGCCTTCAAACCCCGCACATCGCCCTATTCCTTTCAAGGGTTGGGGGAGAGGGGACTGGAGATTCTGGCGGACGCCCGGGAGTTGATAGATATCCCGGTTGTCTCCGAAGCGGTGGATACGGAAAGTTTTGATATCGTGGAAAAGTATGTGGATGTTATTCAGATCGGAGCCCGCAATATGCAGAACTTTTCGCTGCTTAAACGCGCCGGCAGATCTTATCGTCCGATCCTTTTAAAAAGGGGCATTTCAGCGACGATAAGTGAATTCCTGCTGGCAACGGAATACATCATGGCGGGTGGCAATTACAACGTCATTCTCTGTGAACGGGGTATCCGTACATTTAACGACTATACTCGTTTTACACTGGATATCAGCAGTATTCCCGAACTGAAAAAACTTACTCATCTGCCGGTGATCGTGGATCCCAGCCACGCCTCGGGCAGACGCGACCTGATCATTCCGCTGTCGAAGGCATCCATTGCCGCCGGCGCCGACGGGCTCATGATCGAAGTTCATCCCGATCCGGAAAAGGCATTATCGGACGGCTATCAGTCTATCACATTTGAACATTTTTCGGAACTAATGAAAGAACTGCGTATTATTGCAAAAGCTGTCGGGCGGGTTTTATAAATGGCGGATGTTTGTTTATCTAAACTCAACCAGGCGCGCGGAGAGCTGACTGTTCCGGGAGATAAGTCAATCTCTCACCGGGCTGCTATTATTGCAGCCATCTGTGAAGGGATCAGTGTTATTAAAAATTATTCCACCGCGATCGACTGCCAAACCACACTAAATTGTCTGCGGCGGCTGGGCGCTGATATCCGTCCCAGTGGTCAAGACATCGTTGTCAACGGCAGGGGGCTCCGGACATTGTGCGAACCCGATGATGTACTGGATTGTGGCAATTCGGGCACAACTATGCGACTGCTTTGCGGCTTGTTAGCAGGACAATCTTTTGCCACGGTACTTACCGGTGACGCCAGCCTGCGCCGGCGCCCCATGAATCGCGTGATTAAGCCACTCAATGCAAATGGCGCAGATATTCACGGTCGCCTGAACAACCGCTTTGCACCGCTGTATATAAAGGGTGGTACTCTGACCGATATTGCCTATCATCTTCCGGTCGCCAGTGCCCAGGTAAAGTCTGCAATGCTCCTGGCGGGATTGTACGCAAATGGCAAAGTTGAGGTAGTCGAGCCGGTTGCAAGCCGCGATCACACGGAACGCATGCTGGAATGGTGTGGCGTGGACATTGGTCGGAGTGGAAATGTGATCTCACTCGGTCAAAAACGGCAGCCCACGGCGCGACAGCTGCGGGTTCCCGGAGATATCTCATCAGCTGCATTTCTAATTGCGCTGGGGTTGCTGCCGCCGGATAGCCGTTTAGTTCTGAAAGATGTGGGTATTAATCCGACCCGAACAGGTATTTTGAAAGTACTGGAAGATATGGGTGCTAATGTGACTGTCGAAAACAAGAGAACAGTTGCTAATGAACCGGTGGGTGATCTTCATGTGAGAAGTTCTGCTCTCAAGGGCGTCGAAATCGGAGGGACGCTTATCCCTCGAGTGATCGATGAACTGCCGCTGATCGCCGTGATCGCGACCCGGGCAACAGGCAGAACCGTTGTAAAAGATGCCGGTGAATTACGAGTCAAAGAAAGCGACCGTATTAGCGCAATTGTAACCGAATTAAAGAAAATGGGCGCTGCTATTGAAGAAACCGCCGATGGATTTATTGTGGAAGGGTCAACCTTGCTGAGTGGAACGAACTGCGACAGTCACAATGATCATCGCATCGCCATGGCGCTGTCTGTAGCGGGTTGGATTGCGGAAGGAGAAACTACGATCGACAATGCGGAATGTGTGGATATTTCTTTTCCGGAGTTTTATAAACTGATGAAGCAAATAATCTGAACAGTCTATTTCGGAATAAATTTTACGCCGTTAATCGCTTTAAAATCCACATCCTGTGTCCATACTATGGCGTTGCTTATTCTTGCTGTTGCCAGGACAACCGATATGTCGATTCCCTCTAAAAACCCGCGCATCTTGCCGTCACTTTTTCCCTATTATTGAAATAATTATTCTTCCGGAAATTATTTAGTGTATTTAAATGGAAAAAATCTAAATTAAATACGATATTGACAATAAAGGGTTATCAATGAAACAGAAGATTATTTCCTTCATCACTTCAGTTCTGTTACTCTGGATTGCCGGATGCAGTACCGAATCACCTCATTCCACCCGGGTTCTCTCTCCGGATAAACGTATTTCAGTTACATTTATACTTCAAGACGGTATTCCGTATTACGCTATTGATCGTCTTGGCAACGCCATCATTTCTGATTCGCGATTGGGTTTTCGATTCAAAGATGCCGCTCCACTGGATCGAAACCTTAAAATCATAGATACTAAAATCAATACAATTGACCAAACCTGGACCCAGCCCTGGGGCGAGGTTAAGAATATCCGCAATCATTATAATGAATTGGTTGTCAGTTTGCAGGAGACCACCGCTCTTTCCCGCAGAATGAACATAATTTTTAAAGTCTATGATGATGGAGTTGGATTTCGGTATGAATTACCTGAACAGAAAAACCTGACAGATCTGCAAATTACCGATGAACTGACTGAATTTGCTCTGTCTGGAAATCATAGCTGCTGGTGGATTGGCGCCTACCAGGGCAACCGCTATGAATTTCTCTACAATAATACAAGATTAAATGAAATCGACACCGTTCATACGCCCTTTACTATGGAAACCACCGACGGAATATATTTGTCCATCCATGAAGCCAATCTCACTGATTACGCCAGTATGACTCTGGCGCGGGTAAAAGACAATACTTTAAGCTGCGACCTTGTGCCCTGGTCCGATGGAATTAAAGTCAAAGGCTCAACGCCGATAAAAACTCCCTGGCGGACGATTCAGATTGCCGGGAAACCTGGAGATTTGATCAGTTCCCATTTAATTTTAAATCTGAATGAACCGAATCAATTGGAAGATATTGCCTGGATAAAACCGGACAAATATATCGGCATCTGGTGGGGTATGCACCTCGGTAAATACAGTTGGGGTTCCGGTGAAAAACATGGCGCTACTACCGAAAACGCAAAAACATATATTGACTTTGCCGCAAAGCACGGATTTTCCGGCGTCTTAGTGGAAGGCTGGAATACGGGCTGGGACGGCAACTGGATTGAAAACGGCAGTTTGTTCAATTTTACTCAACCGCATCCTGATTTCGATATCGAAGAAGTCACCGGATACGCCGCCGCAAAAGGCGTCGAGATCATCGGACACCACGAAACCGGCGCCGATATCATTAATTATGAAAAACAATTGGAAGAGGCGTTTGCCTTTTATGAGAAATACGGTATCAATACCGTCAAGACCGGTTATGTCGGTCACGGGCGGAACATCAAGCGTATTGACTCCGAGGGAAAAGTCCATAAAGAATGGCATCATGGTCAGTATATGGTCCGGCATTATCGTAAAGTCGTTGAAACCGCTGCGGAATATCAGATCATGCTCGACGTTCATGAACCCATAAAAGATACCGGAATTCGACGTACTTTTCCCAATATGATGACCCGGGAAGGCGCCCGCGGGATGGAATTCAATGCCTGGAGCCCCGACGGTGGTAACCCTCCGGATTACATGACAATTCTTCCTTTTACCCGCCTGCTCAGCGGACCGATGGATTTCACGCCGGGCATTTTAGATTTATTCTATGAAGAATATCAGCCCAAAAACCGGGTCAACACAACTCTGGCAAAAATGCTGGCATATTATGTGGTAATCTACAGTCCCTTGCATATGGCTGCCGATCTACCGGGAAATTATGAGAACCAAGCTGCTTTTCAATTCATCAAGGATGTTCCCGTAGACTGGGAATACACGAAAGCGCTGCATGCTAAAATCGGCGATTATATCACGATTGTCCGCAAAGACCGCAACAGCGACGACTGGTATCTCGGCAGTGTGACTGATGAAAATCCGCGCATTCTCAAAGCCAAACTGGATTTTCTGAAACCTGATCAGACCTACATCGCCGAAATCTATGCCGATGCCGATGATGCCAACTGGGAAAATAACCCATTGGTGATGACTATAACAAAAAAACTCGTTAAACAGAATACAGCACTCAAACTACATTTAGCGCCCGGTGGCGGGCAGGCGATTCGAATTCATCTTGCTACGAGAGATGAAATCAGAGATTTTTTCGCATCTGATGAAAAAGATGGGACTCTAAGGGAATATCACCATCCTGATCCGCACCAGTTAATCACCGGCTACCTGGAACGGGATTCTAAGGGTAAGTTCATGCAATCCAGCGCATGGTGGAGAAGCGCAATGTATTTTCCAAGGGCGCCCGGCTGGGATCAGGCGACTCTGATTTCCGGGTATGACATCGATACAATTTCAGTTAATGAGGAAAACGCAGAATTCTCCGTCAATTATCATATGATTGCCAGAATTTCCCAAAACGCAAGGGGTCCTTATTTAATTTATTCACCGAGAGATAAACCAGCTACCTTTATCCTGAATAAAACCGAATATGGCTGGCGAATTGCAAAACCAATTGCGCATCCACACGTCTTACCGGAAAGTATTATGGAGAGGTTGCCACAAGCCGAACAAGACAGTTTGAGAAAATTTTTGAACAGTAATTAATTACGGATTCACCGGATCGTTAGCTCCAACCAAAACCCGTTTCTTAGTTTTCAGAGCTTCATTTTTCACCGACTCTGGCGCTCCTTGCTGCCTTAATATCCGGTCACAGACTTCAATAATCTCGGTACGGTTATACGAAAAGGCAAACCATCCCAGTGCTTCCAGACAGGCGACCCGCAGTTTTGGGACTTCCTGCATATCCACAGTTCGTTCTATCAGAACCGGCAGCGCTTCCTGGAATTGATAATTTCGAAATGTCCGGGCGGGACCTATTCGTTTTTTTATCGACAATGTATCAGAATTCAAATTGGGTATCATCTCCACCCGCAGCCATTCGACAGATCGTTGAGAAGAATGCTCAAACCTTTGTAATAATTCACGATTAGCCATAACGTCAGGGAGATTGTTAATCTCTTTCCGGAAATACAAACTTGCCTTCTCATAGCCGATTTTCTCAATAGCCGATTTTGCAGTAGTGGAAACCCGGTTAGACGGATCACTAATAATTTTTTTAACAAGTACCGGTAAATACTCTTCACGACCGACGACTCCCATCAATCTGACTGAAAACCGTCGGATTAATTCATAGGGATCGTCAACAGACTTAAAAAGGATTTCTTCGAATTGGGTAGATCGAAGTCCTGCAAGACCTTTCAATGCGCTTAAGCGAACGATAAATGACCCATCGTTATGAAAAATTTCAAGTAGTTCCTGCTCAAAATCTTTCTTTTTAAGTTCATATAACATTTTAACAGCCAGGGCTCTGAGTGGAACATCTTCGCTTTTAAGCAATTTTTCCCAGAACCTGACATTATTACTTTTTTGAGCAATGAGTCTTGCCCAATCTCTTTTTGCGGCATTATAAAACCGGAGTGTCGGATCACCAATAATGTGGGTTTCCAGGTAATTACGGTTCTGGTGCCACTGCCCGATACGGACACTATAATTTAATAATCCAAGACCCTCATCCGCCCAGATGTCCTGTTTGACGTTTACGGAGTTAGCGACTCCGGCAATGGTCTGCCCCTCTCCAAATACATATGCGCCCGCCATATAATTATCATGAATAAAGGCTCCATTAAAACACTGATCAAAAATAATCAGTTTCGCTCCGGGACTAAACTGTGACAAATCTGTAATATCCATATCAAGGTTTGCTGAGTATATCGAATCGGACCGCCTTACAGAATCCTCGAAGGCGCCTTCAAACCACGTTTCGGGAATTCCATGTTCCGAGATATAATACTCTTTTACAGAATCAAGTGGTCGTTTCCGGCGTTTAGCCTGTCGTAGCTTACTTCGTACGAACAACTTGATTGCATCGACATTCTGTCCAATGTTGCCGGCTTCAGGATAACCGATCAGGTATTGTGCTTCGATACCGCCGTGGGCATGAAACAATGCCACGTCCAGTTCGGTTTTCTGTAATTCATTCATTAAAATTGTCTTCATTTCTTTCGACATCTCATGATAGAGAGATGTCATTTTTCCGCCGGGTTTATAAAGATGAGGAAATTGTTCTCGAAGCGCAATACTTTCCCCCTCCCAGGCGCTCAGCGCTTCCGAATGATATCCATGACCGGCGAAAGTCAACATATGATCCAGTTTTTGATTCTCTTTCTTTTGCGCGGCAATCCTGTTTAAATATGCTTCCAGAACGTCATATTTTCTATTATCATTATCAGGAACCTTTATCCTTCCGGAATAAATATCCCGCTCTATTTTCTGCATGGAATTTGCCGTTAGTGAGTAATAATACAACAATACATTAGTAGTATCCTGTTCGATAAAATCAAATTCCAGATCAAAATCGTCATAATACCGATCTGATGGTATGGAAGAACGAATAAACGGAAAGCGTTCCTGATCCATTTTAAATGCCGAGCTTAAATGCTGAGCATCCCGGATCATGGCGATCGGAATATCACCGACTAACACAATACCTTCCAATGTTGGCGTGGATTGTTTTAATTCAACAATCGACTTCCGAACCTCCATTGGGTTTGACCAGCTATTAATTAAAATAAACGTTGACAACCTATCTGATTCTATCGCATCCCGATATGCCAGAACAGCTTTTTCGGTTTTTTGAAAAGATTCCGTATCAATAATTATTGCAAAATGTCCCGGGTTTTTTAAAACTGGCGGAATAATCCGAACTTCGGCAAAAAGTTGACTCAGCGCAAATAAAAAAATCCCACATATTATGGATTTACGTCTCATGTTTTCCTCAAATATTAATTGCTTGGGTTACAAACCTAATTGTTCAAAGGATAGAGCCAATGAAAGCAGGTCTCGGTTTTTCTTGTCAAAGTTTGAAGCGCCAATCGGCACAATATGATGATAATCGGCTTCGAGAATCACCCGTTTTCGTTTTCCGAGGGCAATCCGGGAATTAATCCGGAAATCCTGAAATTCGGTCTCGAAATAATCTTCATCGAAACGGGTTACGGTCTGGTAATAAAACCCGACTTCCCTGGGAAGTAATACAGCACTCTCGGATACTATCATCCGGTCGGTGCCAAAATTTATCTGTCCTGAATTTCCTTTTATCAATGGAAATGTAGTCCGGATTTCCGCACTGATAGCCGTGCCGGGAAAATAATCCAGAATTCCGTTGAATTTATCCGTTCTCTTCAGAGTATGTGAACTTACATAAAGACAAGGTGAAAAACTGAAAGCATTCCTCGGGCGGAAATCCAATTTGACCCCGCCCGACAATCTGCGCGTAATTTGTTCGTATATTTCCACATCAAAATCAGGATGATCGGCATTGTGTTTGTGCAACGTTCCGGAAGAAAAGAATACGAGGTCCACCGGTACAGCAAGATTAAAAAATAGACCGGCAGAATAAAAATAACGCTCAGATCGCCAGCCTCCCTGCTCAATAGGATAAGAGCCGCCATCAACATTATCGGCAATAGCGTTTTCATATGTGATCTGGAATGTCAATTGATCAGGGAAAACGGCTCTAAGAAAACCATCCAGTGAAACCGAAAATCCTTCAATTGTCATTAAACGTTCTTCACTGGTTTGTCCCCGGAAAATCAATGGCGTATCCAGACCTCTTAACTTGAAAAACAGGGGGGTCTTTGCCTGATCCAGACTATATTTTGAAGTGATCATTAGTTCCTGGAAACTAAAATACTGCAGAGTGAGACCCAGCCTGGAATCACCATAAGGGATAAAACCGCTTCCCAAACTGATTGACAGATCACGATGCTTTACCCTGGGGCGCGGGAAGATATCTTTATACTCCTCATCAACATTATAAAAAATACTGATACCCTGGTAAAGCCGGTCTTTCCATAGCTCTTTTGAGATATTGACCTGCCATAATAAGCCGTTTAAATCAAATCCGCCGATTGAACTGTCAGCCATCACAAAAGGCATTCCCTTATAAGGTTGACGGTTATGGGTCCATGCTTTCTCTTTTATATTCTGATACCGGTAAGCAAAAGTTCCGGAGAATAGTGTATTCCCAGCTAAGATTTTTGCCCCTGATGCCGACCAGTAAGAATCCGATACTCTACCGGGATCCAGGTACCGTTTAAAATCACCGAAGGCGGAATTTGCCTGCGAGGAATATCGGACATAGGATTCATTGTCTGTATAAACTAACCAGCCGGGATTAATATGGATCTGTTGCGATAAATCATTTAGCTGAATGCCGGTATAGAACGAAACAGGGTCCTGATACGGATTTGAACCCGGCAAGTTACTCATTAACAGAACCATTACAGTTCCGATTATCCACAGGGTTGTCTTTTTCCTGTATTTCCGATAATATTCCATACTATTTTCCCTGGTCAAAAATATATCCCGGTGTAGGATGGTCAAGGACTATGAAATCGATACTACTGTTGTTATTATCCATGAGTATCGGTCTTACGCCTTTATAAAAATCAATCCGGCGTTGAATAGATTTATTTTTATACGAGTCAAATCCACCCGTCAGCCCGGCATCTATCGACGAGTCAAGACGTTTATATTCAACTTCCGCAAGGTTGTCACGGTAGTCAACACCATCTAACACGGCGCTCTTCGGAAATTTTAAACAGTCGAACTCACTATAGCCGCAGACATAGGGATCTGTTACTTTCAACAGAACAACGGCATCATTAAAAACAGAGTAAAGAAAGTCAACACCGTATTTATGATGTATCTGAATCATATCGGTAACATCGGGATTGTTCTGATCACCGGGTGGATTGCTGACAAAGTACTCAAAATCGGCGTCATGCAGGTCTACGCTACTCGGTACCACCACAGTGTGATCTATGGCGTCCTGGGCAATAATCACAAATTCTCCCGGATTAAGAGGATAATCCTTACCGCTTCCGGGAAACATATAGGCGTGAATTGAATAAATATAGTCTTCGTCCGCATGCCCGTAATCCAAATCGGCAATTATGAGACTATCCAGGTACACCACTTCATCGGAATTGTTGTAAATTTCCGTAAACTGATCGTGAAAGTACTGGGGAATATAATAGGGTGATTGCGGCGGCGAACCGTTATAATAAATCTCGCTGAGAACCAGCTGCCCGGCGACAGAGGGTTCCACATAAATATTTGTATTGAAATCCTCCCCGAAAATTTCTATATCCGTGAGTTGACCATTCAGGATTTTCTCAATCAACACATCTTCATATTTAAACATTACCCGTTTGGTAACAGAGATATTGTATCGGTCCGGAAGAATTGCCTCGAAATTTGCAACTCCGAGTGAATCGGACAATGTATCATAAAAGTTATAATATGAGATTGAATTAATAAATACCGTAGCGCTGTCCACGAAGATTTTATTAAACTGATCAAAACTGAAACCGGTTGTGTCCAAAACCGTAACATTCAGATTAAGCCGCATGGATTCCGGTTGGGATATTTTTTCCTCACACCCCGTCCAGATCAGCAATCCTGACATAAAGATCAGAAACACAATATCAGGAACATTCCGAGCTGACTTTCTTTTCATTTTAAAACTCATTTGAATAATTTATTCACCACTCCGCTGAATTCCACACCAAAGAAGATATCCGGATTTAAACGTGTATAAGACTTCGTTCCCGCAGTTGTTCTCTGGCGACGATAAAGGGGATGATCATTAAAAATATTATTCACAAAAAAGGAGACTTCCGTACCACTGAACAAAGATTTACTGACCCGCAGATTAAAGAGCCAGATATTTTTTTTATTCTCCGGTTTGTACCAGTAATCGGAATATACTCTCCGATAACCACTGAATAATTCGCTGTTACGCTCTTCTTCCGGAATGAATATCATATCTCCGGTATTCGTTAAATAACCAACAGCCAGGGAATCATCCATCCCTGAGAGCCAATCTTTATCAAACACTACCTGTTGGGCTTCCAGAGTAATCCAGGCGCCCAGTTTCTTGATCGTGAATTCAGCTTTATAATTAATAAGCAGATTTTCTGATTTTAGATTTACCACATTCCAAAATGGTTTAATATAATTCTGAATATTTGTATCAAATCGGTACGCCCCGGCAAAATCGTAATATTTCTTATCACTTTCGGTATAATTATAAGCGGCTTCAATTCTTAACCGCATATCCAGCGGGGAAAATCGCTTCGTCTGAACCGAAAATTCAACACCACGGCTTTTACTGCTTTGAGTATTATCAAACATGGTAAACGTCGTGTAAACTGAGTCATATACACTTTTACCGGTTGTATCGGGCCAGGACGGATAATCGTATTTATATAGAAAAATCGGTGTGATCTTTGTCGATGCAAATCCGTCATGAACCGTATTCGAATAACCGGTCAGAGTGAAACCAAGCTTACCGATCTTCTGATCGTAACTCAGCTCACGCTTTACCTGTTGAAATCCTTTTAGTGCGGGATTCTCTTTTGGGAAAATATAGGTGGATATTACAGCGAGACGGAGAGAATCCTCATCGGTATATCGATTAATGTCATCCACATCGATATAAATATTGCTGGGGAATAACATACTCAAAGATGGTGACTTGGAGGTGGCTCCATATCCGATTCTAATCTGGGAGTTTTCACCTGGCTGAAATACAAAATTCAAGCGGGGATTGATAAAATATCCATGATTGATCGGCAAGAGGTCGTCACCCGAACCATAGATTTCAATCCGGGTTCCGAGGTTCAATTGATAATCTATCCCGAGATGCCCGGTTATACGATCTTCCAAATACAAACTCGCAATTTTCAGGTCGGGAATATCATCATATTTTCGTGGCCGGTCCCGCAAAACTGAATTAATACTCGGAGGAGTCCGGGGATCAAAATACTTTCCGGGTCCGTTATTTCCTTCTAATCTGTAACTGATACCACTAACAAATTTATGTGTCTGATCAAACAGGGATAATTCGCTATTGTATTCCATATTCAGATAATGATTATAGGCTCGCCCTTTTACCCACAATTTCGAAATGTAATTCTGGACAAATTGACCTTCTTGAGTTCCTTCGGTAATTCGATCAGAAATATAGGTATTGTCACTGGAGATCAGTTTTTTTCTATAAGAATTTTGGCGGTTTAAATTTAAGGAATAATTAATGTCAATACGCTGGCGAGGCGATAATATGTACTGACTATTGTGATTAAAGCGAATGATATAATCGCGGTTGTACAACTCGGTCAGGTACAGATCACCCTCTCGTAATTCCTGCTCATCAAAAGTGCGGGTATAATACAGGCGGTTCCGCATAATATAGAGATTTTTAAACAGATAGGTGTCATGGGAGAGTTGACCTGCCACACGTGTGTAATCAAAATCCTCAATACGGATATCCTTGATACTCTTGGCATAATTGAGATTATAGGACAGGTGCTGATTAAATAATTTGAATCCGCCGCCAACGTTCAGTTCTTTATTCTGCAGGTTATATTTGTATTTAAAACGGTGATCAATACGTTCAGCTTTGGTCTTAACTATGATAATCCCGGACGTCAGATCGCCATATTTTGCTGACGGGATTCCACGAATGACCTCAACTTCCTCAATATTGTCCGCCGGAATTTGCCGAAGATCAATCCCTGAATTCTCTGTTGTCCGTTGTACGGTACCGGTATTTGCTTTAGTATCTATCTGCATATTAGCATTGTTGGAAATCGGAATATTGTCAATCACCACCTGCGTACCAAACATGGCATTTCTATCAGCATCGGATTCTGTGGAGCTGGTTCGAATGGATACCTGTTTTTTACTCTGCAAGCCGGGATTTTCAAACCGCTGACCCGGTACGAGTTTTAAGACGTCGCTGAGGCTGCTCGCCTGGATATGATCGATTTCCCCCGCAAGAATAGTCGTTTTTGTTACTGCATCGGATGGCAACAGTTCCCTTTCCGCAAACACTACAATGCCGCCAATTTTAAAAAATTCAATCTGCAATTTATAGTTCCGATCAACCACTTCCCCCGGATGGAACTGGATACTATCCTGAACACTTTTATATCCGATAAAACTGACTTCAATGATATAGTTTCCCGGCTTGAAAGTAATATGGAATGATCCGTTATAATCGGTTGCGGCGCCGGTATCCATTCCCTTTACGACTACGTTCGCTCCCACGAGTGGGCGCTCGTTTTCATCGAGGACAATCCCTTTTAGCACAGCTTTGTCCGGTGCTGACCAGACAACCGATGTCGTAAAAAACATCAGAAGCGGCATTAAGAACAGAAAACTGCTAAATGCTTTCGTTCTTATCATATCATTTGCATTCTAACTTATGAGGAACAGACGACAGAAATTCTATCGCCTGTCCCTCATTAAAAATATCAGTACTTAATGACTCTCGCCGGTTCTTCGAATTCAAAGAAATTTTTTCTTTCCTGGGTTTCATCATCCGAAATGAAAATTTTCAATACCGGTTCCAGCAGCGAAGCGTGAATCTGGGCCGAATCCACCTGGGCAGGGTCGTAATAAACCTGTAAAACCGGTCTGTCGGTATAGGTGGTTCTGATCCTGACAGTCCCGTCAAAGAAAGAAACATGGCTGGTTAAATACTTCAGATTTTGTCGAATGCCTATACTTTCAGCATAAGGCAGCCCAATTTCAAAGATATACAGGCTGTCGGAATTGTAATCTTTGTAGTCGTTATAGGTCTGATTGTAACCGGTAAAGAAATTCTGTCTGAAAGTAATGTAAGAGATAGTGTCAATTACCGTTCCTTTATCGGCGCATTCAAAATCTACTTCAACGGTCTCCTCTTTGCCTTTTGATTTTTTGATATAACTTTTTTGCTCAATAATCTCTTTTATTACATCGGTTTGAATGCTATCCGCATTGAATAATATTTTGGCAATGACCGGTTCCCCAAAATTGGTTTCGTATCCGTAAATATTCTTGTTTTTCATCAGCATCCGGACCAGATCGACATTATCAGTGATATCCCATATTCCGTCAATGCTAATTTGGAATACCGCTAATTGCTCCGGCTGGAAGCCTTTTAACGTATTCATCTTATATCGAACCGGTTTAAATACCGCTCTTTTCACGCCGGTGATATTTGTCATTTCAGGATCGTAATAGACAACAATCCGGCGCCCTTTCACCCAGGCGTCAAGACCGACCATGCCTTTCCTCTTCATTAACTTATTCTGAAGTGTCTTGGCGCTGCCCCAGCATTTTATACTCAGGACATCTTTCATCTCATATTTTCCAACGATTTCCAATTCATCAAAATTGCCCCAACGCTCCGAAAGAGTAGCGAATGAAAAGGTTTTCGCAAATATCAACCCAATGACAAATAACAGTACTAAAACAACAGGCGGCAGCCAGGTTCCGTTTGAATTAATCAATCCGATACTATTATCTGTGTTACAACTCTTTACACAATCCATGCAAAAGTTGCAGTCGGGATGGATAACCTTTTCATATTTACTGACTTCAATTCCCTGGGGACATGATTTATCACAGAGCGAACAGCTATTGCAATTATCTTTATTGACCTTGACTCTCAAAGGAGATACCGAGTAAAATTTAAATCGAATAATCTCCGTCGCCGCGCCGGAAATGACCAGAGCCAGAAGCAGCCATAAAATATGCAGATCCCAGCCAATCATCCGAATAATGATATAGACGATGATGATCGGCAGGGTGATTAAATAGTTCGCAAAGATATTGCTAAGCGCTCCCAGCGGACAGACATATTTACACCAGAAGAAGCGGATATATACCGAACCTATCAAAACGACTAATAATGTCAAAATCCCAGCCCAAACAACCACATCGCTATCAAAACCGCCGGCAGCTGCATAATATGGATCGAATTTTTTACACCATAATTCACTGGATGTAATTGTAAAATATGCCGTGAAGAATAATAAAACATATTTGCCAAGCCGCAACAATCGATCCCACATGCCGGTGAGCACACGAGACAGCTTAAACTTTGCCAGCAGTTTATTCAACCACTCGATAACAGTTCCTACCGGACAGATGTATCCGCAAAATAATTTACCGAAGACCATCACTCCGATTAAAAGGAGAATACCCATGAACACCTGGTCTTCGTTCATGGCGCAGGACATCGATCCAATCCATAATTTACTGCCCAGCGATAAAATGCCGCCGAAAGGACAATAGGCTTCAATGTCCGGCTTTATCACATGAAAAGCCCCCAGAATTAACACAACCAAAATCAGGATCAGAATTGCCGACTGAAATATCAGTTTGGTTTTGTTGTGAAGAAAATTACGATTCATTTTTTCTAACTCACTTCCTTTTTTTTGTATAAAGGGGGCTGTATTTTGACAGCCCCCTGCAAATTAACTATAGTACAGATATCCTATTTCAGGATTGTCATTTTCTTTATAGCAGCAAAGTTATTCGCCTGAATCCTGTAAATATATACACCACTTGCCAGATGAGAAGCGTTGAAATTCATTTTGTAAAAGCCCGGCTGCATATTTTCATTTTTCAATTCGGCAACCTGCTGACCCATCATGTTATAAATAACTAATTGTACATTGGCTGCTTCCGGTAAATCGAAAGATATGGTCGTCGTCGGGTTAAACGGGTTCGGATAATTCTGGTGGAGTTTAAACGATTCCGGCAAGATATCAACATTTTGATCAATTGATAACACAATTTCATCCGATTCATCAGCGCCCTTGTAAGGCAAGGTTGTACTACGTGCGTCACCGTCAATGTCAGTTGTCACCGTTGCCAGAGGCGTACCTACCAGATTTATATCGCCAATGGATGCGCCGACAAGGTGCAGGTCGGTTGCACTGACAAATTCTACAGGCTTGGAAACGGAATTTGCATCCTGTCCAGCCACTTGCCAGGCAGTCAGATCAGCGTAACTTGTACCTGTGTAATTTACAAAATTCTGATTTGAAACAAGAAGGTTGTAGTCAGAAGTCAGAACCGAGGCTGTAGGAATCAGTCCGATAGCGGATGATCCGCTGTTTCCAGTGTGATTGTTGATAATAATATTATTCAGTAATTCCAAGGTCACAGGACCAGTGCCGTTCGTGTGGTTTCCTACAGCGTGGCATGCTGAAGTGGAAGCAAGATTATTTAGCAGAATAGTATTGTGGTAAGCCTGGATATTACCCATGTTATTAGCAGAACGGAAGCCGATACCATACGTAGGATGTGTTCCAGCCGTAGCGCCAACATTGACCATATTATTGACAACACTGATGATCTCACCTTCACCTTCGGAATTACCGGCAAAGGCAATACCAACAACATATGTACCTGAAACGGTTGCCGCTTCCAAACAATTGATCGTATTACCATGTATTGTCGTCGGGCCGGAAGCGCCGGTTAAATAAATGCCATGTACATAACTGTAAGTCGTTGCACTGGTAGTCGGCAGCATATGAATGGTATTACCACTGAAATTACAATCATTAACCACATAGGTTGTAATTCCACGGCAACCGGCATAGATTTCATTATTTAACACAATTCCCTGGGTCGGAGCTGAACTTGATCCCCAGACCGCGACGCCATCGCGCCACACCGGGAATTCTGCCGAACCGATCTGGCAGTTTTCCACAGTGAAACCTTCAATACCGGCGACATCATTTGTAATAGGACCATATTTGAAGTTTTTGATACCATTATCAAGATTTTTAATAATTAAGTTTTTGAGAACTATCATATCAGCATTGGCTGTGTTTAATCCAAGTGGTACATCAGCATACACTTCGTTGGTAATGATGAGGTTCCGACTGTCCGAACCGTCGTTGCTTCCGTCAAAGGTTACATAACCTTTGTCAAAACCGATCATTTGAGGTCCATTGCCCTTGGAAACTCCGGGGGCAACGATTAGGACAACGTCACGGCCCGAAGCAGGTTTAACAATTACATTGTTTTCCGCTGACAGATCTGCATTAAAAGTAAAACTTTCTTCTCTTAAGGTGTCTGCGTCCAGCAGGAAAGTAACAGTACCCGATACGTCCATACCATTCAGACATTTAATCGCTTCGCCAAGGCTTTCAAAACCCTGAGCATTAACGCCTTTGGGAATATAATATTCACCGGCAAGAACAGGCAAAACCGGAGTTCCAATTTCGTTCATCAGGATTGTACCGCCTTGACCCACTGCCCAGAGTCTGCCGTTTTGAAAACGAACTTTTTGAAGGGTTTCTGTAGAGGAGTTGACTTCGGCATTCCAGGTCAAGCCGGCATCCTCGGATTTGTAGATTTTACCGGCTTCGCCAACTACATAAACCAATGTATCATTAATAAATTCGACGTCATAAAGATCGTCGCCATCGGGATCGGTGAAGACTTCGTAGAGAGTATCATATTCAGCCAGAGTGGTACGAAATAGATGTCCCGAACTGGCTGGAACGATTATCACACCCGAACGTTCTTCTACGGCTCGATAAGACAGGCTACCCCAATCCACCATCGTGAATGTTGCGCCGTAATTATCAGAGTAGAGATATTGTCCGCTGCCGGCGGTAGCGATAACTTTTGATCCTCCAACCAGGAATATATCATATACTGAGCCACTGCCATAGTCGGTCATCACCCAGTTTACGCCGCCATCAATGGATTGACAAATTCTACCGGAGTAGCCACCGGCGAAGATCGTGTCAGCGTTAAAATAACGCAAGGAATTAAATGCTCTATTTTCAGCGACGAAGGGGTTATCAACCGGAGTCCAGATCGAACCGCCATCTACGGTTTTTCCTATAAAACCGTTAGAACCGGCAATAAGACCGTTATTAGCATCCAGGAATTCGCATTCATAAATCGCATCTCGCGCTCCTGTGGCATAGTTATTCGGATAATCCCAGGTAAGTCCACCATCCACGCTAATTGTCATTTCTCCGCCAGCGTTGGCAGTCAGGACAATCTTATTTGCTTCCGGCATTGCCATTCCCCAGAAGCTGAGCTGTGGCCATTCCAGCAACGGTGTAAATGAAGCGCCGGCGTCAGTTGTTTTCATGAACATCCCATAGTAGCCAATTACATAACCGGTATTAACATCAATAAAATCAATAAATACGGTCTGCTGTCCGGTTCCTTTAACTAATTCGGTCCAATTGACACCACCGTCAGTAGTTGCATATGTCACTCCATCCGTACCGCTGGCAAAGAAGTTCTGAGCGTCAACCATGTTTACTGAGATAAATCGTTCATAACCGTAGTTCACTGGAACACCCCCTAATATGTAGGTTGCGCCACCATCTGTTGAGATAAATGTTGTATAATGATATCCACCGATAACAATTGTCGATCCGATCATCTCAACATCATAAATACGGCTACTGGACGTACCTATCGGAAACAGACCTGCAACACTGACAAAATTCCAGTTTGCACCACCGTCGGTAGTATACCATGTATATCCACCAACGCCGTCAGCAATTACAACACCATTGTTCTCATCGGCAAAAGCAATATTGCCATCAAGATCATCACCGAGAAATGTCGTCGAGTCACCCAATAATGTGAAATTGGCACCACCGTCGGTCGATTTTAACAACATCCAATCCTGACCCGCAAAGTAGACAACATCGGCAGATACTACTGCAAGCCCTTCCAAATCATTGACATAATTGGCTGTATCACCAATCATCGTCCAGTTTGCACCACCATCAGTTGTTTTAAAAATATAACCATCTTCAGCACAAGCATAACCGATGTTAGCATCCGCAAATTGAATATCATTCCATTCGATACCTGGATCGGCTGCCTGAATCAAGGTCCAGCTTGCACCACCATCCGTCGTTTGCAGAACTTGGCCCTCAAACAAATAATTTCCGGCAATCCAACCCGTGTTGGCGTCCAGAAAATATCCAGATCCAGCCTGAAAATCCATTGTCTGTTCCTTCACCACCTGCCATTGCCCAAAAGCAAGCAGTGTGCTGATCGCAACAACAGCCACAATCATTAACAATTTCTTCATTTCGTCCTCCTTCTTTACTTTTTTATACTTTTGTCGAGTCCTAAACATTACCCCCAAATATTTTACATAGTTTTTGAAACTAATCCAAATTTAAAATCCGGTTTATTTCCAATAATTCAATGCAATCCCGATCCGGTTAACGGAGTTTGTAGCGCCATCCGGCTTCCAAATCTCATAATTAAAGTCTATTCCCAAGGTGCCAAAAACGAACAATCTGTCAAATCCAAATTGAAGCGCTATTATATCGAATTTATCCGTATTCCAGTAAAACCAGGGCTCAACTGTTCCAACAGTTCCTTTAATATGGGCATTGGTAATCTGATTGATTGCAAGCTTCAAATCCACAAAACCATTCCAGTTATGATGATCTTTATTATAGTCAAATTTCACGATGTATTCGTGATAGTCGGATTGAATATTCTCCATTTCAAAACCGGTGGATACGCCGACTTTATTCATTAGCGGCAGATACAATACGGAACCGAATCGATGCATAAGCTCATCGTTTTCGATAGTCACGACATTATACTCACCGGATCTGGCCCAGTCGCTGAAATCTTTATATTCATAAAACATCTGAAACATTAAATTCGATGTGACCGGCTGGTAAAAGGCATTCCCAAATATTCTGAATCCATCCCGGACCAAGTAGCCTCTGTCACCAGGAAGCGCAGTGCTGCCGACTGTAATTTTGGTATAGTTTGTCCCGTAGCTTCCGGATAGCTGAATTCCCAGACCGTCAACTAAAATATTTTTCCGGGCTAATTGAGCGCTGAATTCGTAGCCTTCTTTATGATCGTTTTTACGGTTTAAAGAGCGGGGATTTTCATCACGAAACACGTGATATCCGAAGTAGGTTCTTACAAAAGCATCCTGCAGTTCTTTCACGGCATTATATTGTCCTTCATAACTGAAATACCTTGCAGACGCCCCGGCGACAAAATTGCCATTATCAGACACAAATCCAACGCCGAATTTCAAATCCAGATTTCTGATTACGGTCTCACATTTTGTATATACATCCTTTAAACCTCTTTCAATGCCATAATCAACCTCAAAGCCTAAAAGCAAATTATTTGTCAGCGAATAATTATACAGAAACCAAAGCTGCGGACCGTCATATTTTACATTACCTTTGGTTGTATCGATATATGAGAAATAATTGTCATAAAAACTCTTTTCCAGGGATCTGTACACATCATACTGATCGGCGCGATTATACCGTACTGCTGCCGCAAGAGTGGATTTTTTATCTAATGCTTTATGTGAATGGAAATAAAGTTTATAATCTTTTTGTCTTTTGGGGTCATATACCCGGCGGAAAAAGTTTATTTTGTCGAAACTGTTAGCACTATAGTAAACGATATCTTCCTGATATGAGTTTTTATAGATAGCGGGATTAAAACTGATCTGGTATAGATTCATTGGTGTCTGTATAGTACTACTAAACGATTCTTCGATCACAATATCCGGAAATAATGGATTGTTATAAGCAGACAGGTAGGTTGAAAACATCAATATTCCCAATATCATACATTTTTGTATCATGCTTATCTTCATTCTGTATCCCTATTTATATTTTCCACACTTAAAAGATTTACTTTTATTATTTTTGCGGGTTTCCCGTTTATATATTCCTTCGTCCATTTGGAGAAAGGTGTCATAGCTACTCATGCTGATACCCTGGCGTCGGATGATCTATAATTTCAAAATCCACACTGGAATTATTCGAATCGAAACCCACGGCAACTCTCTCTAATGATTTCCCGCTGTATTTAATCAATCCCACACCGCCAAATCCTCTGTCCACCTCTTTTTCTATGTCTTTCAAGTGGGTTGAAAGGGATGAATACTCAACGCCATCGATGACCGATTCGATAGCAATACCGTCAAAATAGTTTACGTCGCTGCCGTCAGTTATAAGAATAACATCCGTACTGAGCCCTATTCCAAAATCGGTGCGGCAACCAACTTCGATATTATCAATATTCGGGACATCCGGGTTATCATAATCCCCATAGTCCATACTGTTTTTAAATTCCCAGTCGGCATGCGACAGATCCACGCTTTCCGGCAGAGGAAAATTGGGTATATTTGTATGGTCCATGGCGTCTTTTGCAGCCACCACGAAGGCGCCGGGCGGCACCGGATATTCACGCCCTGTTAAAGGTTCTCCCGGGAACTGAAATATTGAAGACGCCCATTCCAGCATCTCATAAATCCTGACAAAAAGCATCCCGTCGAGATAAACAGTATCTTCGGAAGAATTATACAATTCGAAAAATTGATCGGAATAATAAAACATATTATTTGGTGGACCGACGGTATACAATTCATTAATTTTTAGTCCCGGTTGAGCGCCGGACGCAATCGTATAAATAGTATCGGTTATAGTGTTCTCATTATTCGATGTTTCTGTGGGTGTTATTAAAGTTGAAGCAATTACCGTAACAGTATCCATGGCATTGGAGTTAAGCGCCGAAGATACAATAGCGGTAGATTTTATTGTAATAAGATATTCCGCATAGGGAATATTTTCAAAGAAAACCGCTCCGCATGAATCTGTAATGCTGCTAAAAGAAATACTATTATAGTCATAAGTTTTTATAGTAACCGGAATGGAGTTCAGGAAGCTGTCTTCAAATTTAATATATAATGTCAAAGTCAGTGCGCCATCGACTTGAGTGGGCTGTTCTTTGAAACAGGATGAAGCCACAAATAGTAGGAACAATAATAGAAATGGTGTTTTCATCGCTCCTAAACGCTCCACAAGACTCTTGTTCCCAAACTCAGTTTGGGAACGATAAATGTACTACAGCTACTCATGCTGATACCCTGGCGTTGGATGATCTATAATTTCAAAATCCACAGTGGAATTATTCGAATCGAAACCCACGGCAACTCTTTCCAGTGATTGCCCGCTGTATTTAATCAGTCCAACGCCGCCAAATCCCCGATCTACTTCCTTTTCTACGTCTTTTATATGTGTCGAAAAGGACGCATACTCGACACCATCAACGATCGACTCGATTGCAACGCCGTCAATATAGTTTAGGTCGCTGCCGTCCGTTAGAAGAATAACATCCATAGTAAGCCCAATTCCAAAATCAGTCCGGCATCCCACTTCGATATTATCGATATTCGGAACATTGGGATTGTCATAATCGCCATAGTCCATACTGTTTTTAAACTCCCAGTCGGCATGAGAAAGATCTACGCTTTCCGGCAGAGGAAAATTTGGTATATTTGTATGGTCCATGGCATCTAATGCAACTACTACAAAGACGCCGGGTGGTACCGGATATTCACGCCCAGTTAGAGGTTCTCCCGGAAATTGAAATATTGAAGACGGCCATTCCAACATTATATAAATCCTGACAAAAAGCATTCCGTCAAGATAAACGGTATCTTTGGAAGAATTATATAATTCAAAAAATTGATCGGAAAAATAGTATGAACGGTTTGGCGGACCGACCGTATACAACTCATTGATCTTCAGTCCCGGTTGAGCGCCGGATGCAATCGTATAAATAGTATCGGTTATAGTGTTCTCATTATTTGATGAGTCCGTGGGTGTTATTAAAGTTGAAGCGATTACCGTAACCGTATCCATTGCATTAGAGTCAAGCGCCGAAGATACAATAGCGGTAGATTTTATTGTAATAAGATATTCCGCCCAGGGAATATTTTCAAAGGAAACCGCACCGCCTGAATCAGTAATGCCGCTAAAGGAAGTAATATTATAATCATAGGTTTTTATAGTAACCGGGATAGAGTTCAGGAAGCGGTCTTCAAATTTAATATACAGGGTTAAGTTCAGCGAACTATCGACTTGAGTGGGCTGTGCTTTGAAACAGGATGAAGCCACAAATAGTAAGAACAATAATAGAAATGGTATTTTTCTTGTCCCAAAAACACACCATCTTCTCGTACGAGAAAATGTACTCCAGCTACTCATGCTGATATCCTGGCGTCGGCGTTTGAAGGATTTCGAAATCAATCGAAGAATTATTGCTGTCAAAACCGGCTGAAATTCTTTCAATGGACTCTCCGCCATATTTTATTATTCCTACGCCTGCAAACCCCCGGTCAAGTTCAGCCTCAATTTCTTTCATAGCATCGGAAGAACTATGATACTCAACACAGTCAATAACCGAATTGATATCGATCCCGTCCAAATAATTGAGGTCGCTGCCATCCGCGATTAGTATCACATCACCAGCTAAATTAATCATAAAATCAAGCCTGTGACCAACCTCGATATTATCAATGTTGGGAACATCGGGATTATCAAAATCTCCATAATCGACGCTGTTTCTAAATTCCCAATCGGCATGCGACAGATTAACGCTTTCCGGTAGAGGAAGATTTGGTATATTCGTATGGTCCATAGCGTCCTGGGCAAGCACAACAAATGCATCCGGCGGAACGGGATATTCTCTGCCAACCAGATGTTCACCGGGGAATTGAAAAATATAGGTAACGCTTTCCAGAAACGTACCCATCCGGCAGACAACCATGCCGTCTAAGTAAACAGTATCCATAGATGAATTATACAGTTCAATGAATTGATCATACCAATAGAAGAAATTATTGGGCGGTCCTGCAGCGTAGATTTCATTAATTTTTAGGCCCGGTTCGGTGCCGGAAGCTATAACTTCAAGTGTATCAATAAAAATGTCCCCATCGCCGGGTTCTACAATACCGGCGCCTACCACATTAATTTCCACTAAAGAATCCGGGTTATCAAAAGAGGGAACCATTATAGTAGCTTTTGTATTGACTTTATATTCCGCATAGGGAACAGGTTCAAACTCTGCCAGGCCGGCGGAATCGGTTGTGTCTATATGGGTCGAAATATTATAATCAAACGTGCTAAGCAACACCGGGATATTTGGCAGATAATTGCCTTCAAACATAACATATAACTTTACAGCCAGCTCCCCATCAAACTGAGTCGGTTTTCCCTTAAAACATCCCGATAAAAAAAGAATCGGGATAAAAAGCAGGAACGGTAATTTTTTTACCATTGGGCGCTTATCTCCAATCCATAATAAATCTCGGGGTTGTATTCAGTAATCCGATCAGTAAAAGGATTTACCCATTTGCCGCGGTCATTCAGGACATTATTGATATATAATGATAATTCAGTTTTTTGAGACAGGGATTTTGTAAACCTGAAATTAAACAAGGTTCTGCCGCCGCTGGAATACACGGCGCTGTCGTACCAGTATGTCATCCCCTGATTGCGATTATAAATTGTTTTGCGATGTTCCAGGGGCACATGTTGAAGGTCAAAGGTAATCCAGACCCCGAGGCGTTTGCTGATGTAATTAAGCTGATAATCAATAATAATTTTTTCGCGCCAGTTATCGGATGGCGGATACCAGATTTGTTCTCCGGCTAACGTATCCGGGCGTGGATCATATATTAAACCGCTTCTCCCGCTATGAGTAAAGCGGTAGGTAACATTCATTTTATACTGCAAATTATAGATACGTTTAGTGCGTACCGTAAACTCTACCCCGCTGGATTTATACCAGCCGCGGTTATCATTAATTGAGTAACTGGCTGAGGTTAAAGTATCAGGATTAATATCATAGCCCCAGGGATAGCTCACACCGGTAGGCCGGTCTTCCGATTCGGTGTAATACCCGGTGATCGATAATCCTAATATATCCAGGATTTTCCAGTCTATGGATGCTTCATATTTATCGGTTGTGTATGTCCGTAAATCGGGATTGTATTGTAGCTGTTCCTCTTCTACTACTACCGAATCTTTCAAATATTTATAATATGCCGGCGGTTTATAGATATATCCAAGTGAAACCGCTTTAGCGCTTTTACCGGCTCCGATTCTGAAACGCAGATCATCGGTAATAAAATATTGCAAATTGAAACGGGGACTGAGGAAATCACCATGCTCGGATTTTAGGAAAGCTTTGTCTCTAAACATATTACCGAAATTAAACCCGGTCGGATTAAACACATCATAACGAAGCCCAAGCATCAGGTTATACTTTCTTCCAAGAAATTTACCCTTTATCATATCTTCAGAATATAAACTCAAGCTTGTTATTTCCGGAAAAGTGCTGAATAAATAAGATCGCCGCGAAGAATATTGACCGTAATAAGCATAGACCGGATCGAGATATAATCCGTCACCGGTATTTTTCTGATAATCGCCTTCAAAACCCAGGAGAATTTTATGGGTTCTCTTACTGCCCTGATAGCTAGTCTTTTTCTGAAGTTTTCCCTTTACATTCCATTCTTTCCCGATTTCATTCATTATACCGACATAACCGGGAAGGGGGATAGAATCGCCTTCGATTAGAAGCATCTCAGCAACCCATTTTGACTTGTATGCTTTTTTACGGTTTAGATTAAAACCCAAAAAACCGATGATTTTATCATTTTCTTTTCGTGTATAATCAAGGTTTACACTTCCGGCAGCCCGGTAGCCACGATTATAATCTTTAATTTGTTGAACATCAGTCGGCTCTTCGTCATCGATCATCTTAGTATAGCTGCCCCGAATTCTCATATCCAGTTTTTCATTGAAGAAATATTTGGAAAGATTACCGCTGGCGTGCAAACGCTGGTATTCATCGCCCTCTTTACGTAGATCACGTTCACTATAGGCATAGTTCAAATGATAATCCAATATAGATTCTTTGATAGCAATGCCGTGACTGAAACTTGCCGTTTTAGTGTCAGGATTGATTTTGGCCTTTAATTTAGGAGCAATCTGACCGCTTTTAGTCTCCACCTTAATAATACCATTAGAGAAGTTACCATATTCAACCGAAGGAATGCCCGTGATCACTTCCACGGATTTAATATTATCCGCAGGAATATTTCTCAAGTCGATTCCCTCGGTTCCGGAGCTTCCATATACCTTTGTCGTCAGGTTTGCTTCGTTAGACATCTGGTTGCCGTCCACAATAATAGAGCTTCCAAATGATTCTATACCGATTACCGAACCGCCGCTGGTAGCGATAGTACGAATACCGACCTGTGAGGATTTTGACAAGCCCGGATTGTTAGATTTTTCGATACCGGGAACCAATGCTAAAATATCGCCAAGGTTTGTGGCTTGCATGTGTTCAATTTCACCGGAATTGATTTTTCGGCTGGTTACAGGTTCTTCGGGAATAAGGTCCTTTTGAACACTGCAAACCTCGATACCTCCCAGCATGAAGCAGTAATCGCTGCCGCCCTGATCTTCCTGTTTTAATAATTTAACGGTGACGGAGTAATCCTTTCCGATATCAACTTTCAGATCAAACAGGATATTATTATAATAACCGTCCTTTACAACTTCGACATTATACACGCCGGTCCCGACATCATCGATAAAAAAGTAACCGTTCGCATCCGAAACAACCGTTTTTAAAAAGGATTCATCGCCATGCTTCAGCAAAATAACCAAAGCGTCCTTCAAATCGACTTTTCCCATTTGTGACTGAACTTTGCCGGATATACTGGCGGCTGTCGCCGAGATCGATACAAAACAAAGAACCGCAACGATTAGCGCAATTAATTTTTTCATTTATTTACAACCCCACAGATTCACAACTTACCCAAAGTGCTATAATAATTTACAGTTATTGTTCACATTTTCAATCAGTATCCTTCTTTTTTTAAATTCATCCAGCGCATCTTCCGCAAGATTTCCGGATACCGCAATGATGTAATTATTCACATCCAGATATTTATTTGCCACTCGCTGGACGTCTTCCATTGTTACCGCCATGATTCTTTCACGTTTCTTGTCAAAATAATCCAGCGGTCTGTGTTTCTGCAATTGGTTAAATACGATATGGGCAACATCATCCGGAGTACGCGTAGCTAATGGTAACAGTGCGATCCTGCGAGACTTGGCTTTATTCAACTCCTCAGCTGTGATTCCTTCCTTCTGAACCTTTTCAATTTCATTAAAAATACCATGGATCATTTTGGAAAGGTTCTTTTTATCCAGTTTTGTCCGGATATTCCAATAACCACCCTGATCCCGAATCCACAAATTACTCTCGATCCCATAACTCAAGCCCTGTTTATCACGAAGTTCCACGCCCATTCTAGACGTTAATGAACTCCCGCAAAGAATATTTTCAAGAATCCGGATAGCGTCAAGATCGGGATTGTCCGACATAATCCCGCCCTCGTTGGGATTCAAAGCAATATCAACGCGACATTGTTTATACTCCGGGTTTGGGAAAACATAAACGGTTTTTCCTTTTATAGGTTTAATTCTTGTAAAAGGCAAAAATTCATCACCCGATTTTTTCACCCATTGACCTAACGTTTTGTTCAGTTTTTCCTGGATCCACTGCTTGTCAAAATCTCCGACTGCAACCAATTTCATATGTTCGGGACTGTAATATTTCTCATGAAATTCTACAAGGTCTGCCCGGGTCAAATTCTCAAATACCTCCACATTTCCCGCATAAGGCAAAGAATATTGATGTCCCTCAAAGACATCTTCAAACATGGCGTAAAAAGCCTTCATTGTTTCCGTCTTTTTAAAATTCTCGGCATTTGAAATAAACCGCGGTCGCAGCTTTTCGATCTGATCCCCAGGAAATGACGGCTCTCTAAGAACTTCATTAACGAAATTCAACATTTTGTCCACATCTTTTACCAGGGAGTAGCCCTGAAAAATGATTTTGTCCCAGCCGTGGCTGATATCAAATTGGTAAGGAGTAAACGACCTTTCCTCAAGAAGCTCATTATAGTTCCGGGTTAGAGTGCCGCGGGTAAGCATCGCTTCCGTAAGATCACGGATACCCGTCCTTTCGGCATTTTCGGGAAGTCGACCTGTTTCAATAAACGCCATTACATAGACCGTAGGAAAAGTATTATTCTTATAAATATAGAGCGGTACACCATTATCTAAAATTAGGGAATCAATTAATGATGCAATCGGGTTTGGCGCCAAAATATCCTCTAAGCTCGGCTTGTAGAGTTCCCGAACATCAACTTTTTTGGAACCGAAAAGTTTGCTCAAAAAACCCTTTTTTGCCTTTTCTGTTTTTGTAAAATCTATATCGGGTGTCAAGGCGTCCTCATCCGATTCGTTTATCTTATCATTTACTTCCCCTTCATCGGAATCAGCTGCTATGAATTCTTTGCCATCCTTTCCAGCCGAAGTATCCGGAGAGGAATAGCATATAACCATATTTTCAGGAACTAAATATTTTTTCGTCACCCGCATAATGTCCTCTTTCGTGACAAAGGTAACCAATTCATTCCAGCGGTTAATGTTCCGCCAGCCCACATAGTTTTCATACAAACCGATCTTGCCGCCTACTTTGCTTATATATTGATCTCCGGTCAGCTCAGCAAAATTGATCTTATTCTTTATTTTCTGAAGATCATATTCGATGACCGGGTAGTTTGCCAGGCTATCGATCTCTTCCCAAATGATTTTTTCAACTTCATTGATCTCTTTTCCGGGCAATAGCTTTGCCGAAATTGAAAAAGTTCCCGGGTCTTTTCTAAAACCAAGTCCGCCGGCGGAAGAGGAACAGAGTTTTTCCTGACGAACCAATCTCTTTTTTAAACGTGAAGTGGCGCTTTTTGAACACAAGATTCTACCAGCTACGTATAAAGCCGCACCGTCTTCATTGAACCGTCTGGGTGCCGAAAAATGCATCGATATCTGCTCGTTCAAGATATCCGGGTGCTTGAATTCCAGATTTTTTTTGCCGACCTGTTCAACTCTTAGAAATTCCTGTAATTCTACTTCGGGACCGCGGGGGATTTTTCCGAAATATTTTTCAACCTTTTTTAGTATCTCGGCAGATTCAAAATCACCGACAAGCACCAGCGTAGCGTTGTTCGGCGTATAATGGCTTTTATAATAGGCATACGCCTCATCGCGCGTAATACTCTGGATGTCATGCATCCATCCGATCACCGGATTTCGATATGGATGACTTTTATATATTAATGTATTGAGTTCTTCGCGCAACTTGCCAGCGGCGCTATTGTCGGTTCGCTGCTTTCTTTCCTCCGAAATAACACCAATTTCCGATTTGAATTCCTCGGGATCAAATTTGCATTTATGCATTCTTTCGGACTCGATATCAAAAGCCAGATCAATTTTATTTTTCGGCAACAGCTCATAATAAACGGTTATATCATTGGATGTAAAGGCATTGAATACCCCGCCATTTGCGGAAATTAGTTCGGCAATCGTTCCTTTGGGAAAGCGTTTGGTGCCTTTAAACATCATATGTTCAACAATATGAGAAATTCCGGTTTGCCCGTAGGTTTCATATTTGGAGCCAATATTATAGGTCAACCGCGAATAAATAATAGGCGATGTATGCATCTTATAAGTGATGACTCTTAATCCATTATCCAGAGTGAATTCTTTCACGTTGTCGTTATCGATACCGTACAACGGAAGAATCGAGAATAGGTAAAACAAAACAACAGAGATATGTGGTTTAAAACTCTTCGTATTCATGCTACTTCTTTCTATTTTTTTCATAATTATCCATGCTTTTAAAAAATTTTTGAAATGTATAAAATGATTGTCTAACATTCAAGATTTTATTACATTTGCCGGATTATTGATTGAGAAAGGGGATTACCCGAATGGAAAATGTAATCGAATGCGTAAATCTAACGCATAGCTACGGCAACAAATTGATCTACAAGGATTTGAATTTTACCGTCCAGAAAGGTAAAATATTCGGCATCCTTGGGAAAAACGGCATGGGAAAAACCACAACCATCAATATCCTGATGGGATTTCTCAGACCGACCAGTGGAAAATGTATCATTCTGGGAGAGGAATCTCACAATCTTTCTCCTCAAACCCGCGCCAGAATTGGGCTGCTTCATGAAGGTCATGTATGCTATGAATTTATGACTGTATCTCAGGTAGAAAAGTTTTACAGCCAATTCTTTCCCAACTGGAAGAAAGAACTATATTACGGTCTTATCGACAGGCTCAACGTCGCTTATGACCACAAAATTGCCCGGATGTCCTGCGGTCAACGGTCACAGGTAGTCCTGGGATTGATAATGGCTCAAGACCCGGAATTGATGATCCTGGATGACTACTCCATGGGATTGGACGCCGGATACCGTATGCTGTTCATTGATTATTTGATCGACTATGTTCGTGAAAACAATAAAACAGTTTTTATGACGTCACACATTATCCAGGACCTGGAAAAAATTATCGACGACGCAATCATTATGGGATATCAGAAAATATTATTGCAAATGCCGATCAGTCAATTTATGGGTTCGTTCCATCAGTATCATTTTAGGGTTGACGGGCAGTTGCCCTCTTTCGGCATCGACGAACTTGTATCCAACTATGAAAATATAAAGAATAATTATATACTTTATTCTTTTAAGTCTCCGGAGGAAGTTAAAGGGTATCTCAATAAAAAAGGCGTCTCCTTTGCTGAATTCGGCGAAGCTTCGATGACATTAGAGCAGGCATTTATCGGTTTGACCGGCAAATACTAAGAAGGGGAATTAATATGTATAAAGCGATTTTATATAAAGAATGGTTGAAGATCCGTTGGATGGTTCTTGGATACCTGATTATTCTGCTCGGATTTTTAACATATATTGGTCTGGATACTCGCTACTGGTTTGAAATGAATGACCCTATTCAGGTCTGGCTGGTGGTTATTCAGCGAAAAATCCTCTATTATACCGCGATTAAATATATCCCGGTTTTTGCCGCAATCGTACTGGCAATCGTACAGTTCGTTCCCGAAATGGTCAAAAAACGCTATCGACTGTCCTTTCATCTGCCTATTGGGGAAACCCATTCGCTGCTCTTCATGATTGCCATCGGTGTCGCCGTCATGCTGATCACATCGGCGATCTATCTTTTAGGATTAACCCTTATCGGAATGACGTTTTTCCCGGCTGAAGTCACCCGTAGCTCGTTGATCACCGTTGCGCCGTGGCTGCTGGCGGGTATTGTTACCTATCTGGGCGCCACTGCCGTCACTGTGGATCCTTCATGGAAATATCGTATAGTATATATTCTGCTGTTCGCACCATTCATTCAAAGTCTGTTTTTGGAAGGTGGCTACGGCGAATATCAATTTTCCTTTGGAACCTATCTGTTAATATCACTGATATTCTCTATCATGGTTTTATTCCCGGGCTATCGATTACGGAAAGGCAGCAAATTATGATCACTAAAATCTCACGCTATGCTATTGTGTCGCTTATTGTTATTTCATTATCGATTCTGTTGCCGGATCTCTACTGGATGATATTTGGCAAACCTATAATAAAACCTTCGATCTATTATAGCCCTGTTATAGAAGAATTTATGATTGCCACACGCACCGGTAATAACAAGAAAGAGTACTCCGACCAAAAAGGGAATAGCTACGATCGCAAATCCTTTGAAACCCTTTTGCCCTTTTCTTTTTACTACAATTTGGAAAAATGGGGAATATTGCCGGACAGCATCAAGGGTATTCCAATGAAACGCACATATATTCGGCACAACTCCCAATACTTGCGCATTACAAACCGGGCAATGAATACTCCGCTGATTTCTCTGAACCCGTTATTTGAATCCGAATCCGATTTTACCAGATTGGAAATGCCAGGTGAATTGTTTCGAATCGATCAAAAATTTGAATTTATTACCGCTTCCGATAATACAGTTGATGATTCTCTTTCATGCATTTTTAATGGCGCATTATTGGATCAAGACTTTCAATTCCCGGCTAAAATCATTGCCGGTAACCCGACCACCCGCAAACCCTTTGACGAGGGCTATTTTATCGTCGATGCGCAAAATACTGTTTTCCACCTGAAAAAAATTAAGGGTCAACCTCACTGCGTAAAAACGGACATTCCTCCTGATTTGAATATCCGCGCAATCTTTATCAGCGAGCATCCTCGTAAAGAGTTTTACGGCGTTATTGTAACCTGGACAAATGAAGTATGTTTGATCACTTATGATAATTACAAAATCCTGCAACTTCCCGTTGAAGGGTATCGCGCGGATGATATGCAACTTTTATTATCTGTCAATCCGCTTTATCAAATGATCCGGTATTCGGATATGAAGGAGATGAAAAGTGTAGTCATCGACAACAATTATAAAATAGTCGATAAATATGCTTCATCCTGGACGCCGAAAGAAGAATGGAAGTCCAGTAAAATTGCCTCGGTTCTGTTTCCATTTTCAATCGAGAGAACGACCAGAAGTTCCGATTATGTTCAATTTAAAGTCAAATTCAACGGTCATCTCAGCTGGATTGGCATTCTGTTCGCCTTGCTTGCAACTTTTATTTGCAAACGATTTGTTTACCGGGAAAAGCTTAGGACAAACTGGATTGATTTTATCATTGTATTTGGTACTGGAATCTTCGGAGCTATAACCGTATTACTAATCCGACCAGAGCCCTGGGATTAGGGAGACACGAGACTCAAGATTTTAGATACAAGATAAAAAGTCCCGTTCGAGCGGTGTTATTTACTTTTATGTTTATTTGATACTATTCCAGTTTTTCTTTTAATACTTTAACGACATTGTCTTTGGCAATACGGATCTGTTCCAGGGTATCGCGATCCCGCAACGTCACTGTTCCATCTTCCAGGGTCTGGGAATCAACAGTGATTCCAAAAGGTGTTCCGGCTTCATCCTGGCGGCGGTAGCGCCTGCCGATTGAACCGCCCTGATCGAAAAATGCCGCCATATGTTTCTTGACGTCATGAAAAATATTTTCAGCAATTCCAGGCATTCCATCACGGTTCACTAAGGGCAGTATAGAAACTTTTATGGGAGCCAGTTTGGGATTCAGGCGCAGAACAATGCGATTGTGCTCGTCATCTTCCCAGTATGCGTCGGATAAAACTGTCAGGATCGTGCGGTCCACTCCGGCAGAACTTTCAACTACAGCGGGTATGATGTGTGTGTTTGTTTCCGTTTCAAAATAGCTCAGTCGTTTGCCGCTGCTTTTAATGTGCTGGTCCAGGTCAAAAGTCTGGCGATCGGCGATTCCTTCCAGTTCCGACCAGCCAAACGGAAATTTGTATTCTATATCCGTACAGGCTTTGGCATAATGGGCCAGTTCTTCTTTTTCATGAGGTCTCAGACGAAGGTTTTCTCCCCGAACGCCCAATATTTTATACCAGTCAAAACGCTCATTGACCCAGTATTCATACCATTTCTGACTCTCTTCGGGCTTGACAAAATATTCCAGTTCCATCTGTTCAAATTCCCTGGACCGAAAGATGAAGTTGCCCGTCGTGATTTCGTTACGAAACGCTTTTCCGATCTGACCAATCCCAAAGGGCAGTTTGATGCGGGCTGTGTTGATGACATTATCAAAATTGACAAAAATCCCTTGAGCAGTTTCCGGACGAAGGTACACCTCGCTTGCTGAATCTTCAGAAGCACCAAAGTGTGTCTTGAACATGAGATTAAACTGCCGGGCTGAAGATAAATCGGCGCTTCCACACTTAGGACAAGCCAGTTTTTCGGTGTCAACCGTTCCCTTTCCGCCACAGTGAGGGCAATCGGAGTTCCGGTAATGTTCTGGTTCTTCGGCAAACAGATCGGCTCCAAAATGTTTATTAAACTCATCCTTCATTTCAAGTGATCCGTTGTTCACCCGAAAATTCAAATCACAATCGGAACATTTGAAATAGAAAACGCCTTTATCCGCCCGAAAGCGGTTTTTGCAGTTTTTGCAATCGATCAAAGGATCATGGAAGTTCTCAACGTGACCGGAGGCTTCCCAGACTTTGGGGTGCATTAGAATACTGGCGTCCATTCCAACGACATCTTCCCGGCTGACCACCAAATCCTGCCACCAGAGGTGTTTGACATTGCGTTTTAATTCCACACCCAATGGGCCGTAATCCCAGGTACTGGCGAGACCGCCGTATATCTCACTGGATTGAAATATAAATCCTCTGCGTTTACAAAGTGAACCCAGCTTATCCATCAGCTCATTTTTCACTTGTTTTGTCATAACGTTCTCAAATATTTCCTATTTCTTTAACCGTATCTTGCTCTTCATATTCGGTCTTGCATTTCGGGCAGATGATGATGGTTCCCTTACTCCGACTATCTTTACGTTCCAAAATTCCATAATTGCAGGACGAACACATCGTCGCTATCGGTTCATTCCAGGTGGCAAATTTACAAGAGGGGTAAGCGCTGCATCCATAAAAAATCTTGCCCTTGCGGGTTTTTTTCTCAACGATTTTTCCGTCACAATCAGGCTCCGGGCAGGAAATATTCAATGTAAACGGCTCAGTGGTTTTACATTTCGGATAATTGGAACAAGCCCAGAATTTACCGTATCTGCCATGTTTAACAACCATTTTGCCTTCGCAATTCGGGCAGGTTTTTTCCGGTAAATCCTCTGTCGGCGTATCTAAAATAGGTTTGGTATTTCGGCATTCCGGAAATGCTGAGCAAGCCAGAAATTTTCCATTCCGGCTCCATTTAATGACCATCTCCGAACCACATAGCTCGCATTTTTCGCCGGTTTTTTCGTGAAGATTTTCTTTAATCTGCTTGCGCTGCGTATCAAAAGCATCCAGGGACTGTTTAAATGGTTTATAAAATTCATGGATAACATCCAGCCAGGCTTTTCTATTACTTCCAATATTATCCAGATCCTCTTCCATATTAGCGGTAAATTTTGTATTAAAGATATTTGGCATATTCCGAACCAGTATTTTGTTCACTGTTTTACCCAGGTCGGTTGGCAGAAGAGTTCCGGTTTTCCGTTCCACATATTTACGGGTTAAAATAGTTGAGACAATCGACGCGTAGGTACTGGGTCTGCCGATTCCAAGAGTGTCCAGCTCCTTGATCAAGGTACCTTCGCTAAATCGAGGCAGCGGTTCGGTAAATTTCTGGTCTGTATGGATTTCAACGAGTTTTACCTTTTCCCCCTCGGTCAGATTCTCAGGTAATGTTTTTGAAGCTTCTTCTTTCCTGTCTTCCCGCCAGGCTTTTAGAAAACCATCGAAAACAAGGTCATTGCTGACTGTCCTGAACAAATAATCATCCGCTTTAACATCAACCGTTTTTTGCTTATACCGGGCAGGCGCCATCTGGCAGGCTGCAAAACGGTTCCAGATCAACTGGTAGAGTTTTTTCTGGTCCGGCGTCAAATGCTCCGATATTTGTTCCGGTGGCAAATCAAATCTTGTGGGGCGGATACCTTCGTGGGCATCCTGGACATTCTTTTTCTTGGTCTTAAAATACCGGGGATTGGTCGGCAAATATTCCTTTCCAAAACGATTCGTAACAAATTCACGAACACCGTCGATGGCATCTTTGGAAATGCGCACTGAATCCGTACGCATATAGGTGATCATACCCACCCGATCTCCGCCAATGTCAATTCCTTCATATAGCTGCTGTGCGATTTTCATGGTCCTGGCTGGAGGAAAGCGGAACCGTCTGGTGGCTTCCTGTTGTAAAGTACTGGTTATAAAGGGAGGAGAAGGTGATTTTGAAACCTCTTTTTCCTTTACAGATTCAATTATATAGGTCAGGTTTTTTAGAATAGTTTCATGCTGGCGGGCTGTTTTCTCATCGGGTATATCCGGTTTTTTACCGGCAATTTTAACGCATTTTACGGTAAATCGCTGCCCTTTGGATTCCTCAAGATCAACCGTCAAATCCCAGAATTCCCGGGAAATAAAACGTTCAATTTCGGCTTCCCGTTCACAAATAATCCGCAAAGCTACGGATTGGACCCGACCGGCGCTAAGTCCGCGATATAGCGTTTTCCATAAAACCGGGCTCACCTGGTAACCGACCAGTCGATCCATAACCCGCCGGGCTTGCTGGGCATTGACCAGGCTCATGTCAATTTTACGGGGATGTTTGATGCCATACTGAACACCGCTATAGGTTATTTCATTAAACAGCACTCTCTGGATACGATGTTCAGGAACTTTCAGAGCGTTGGCGATATGCCAGGCTATAGCTTCACCTTCCCGGTCCGGGTCAGGCGCCAGGTAAATTTTGGAAACCTCTTTTGCAGCGCTTTTCAACTGCTGAATGATCTTGGTCTTACCCTTAATGGTTACATATTTGGGCTTGAAATCGCGGGCAATGTCAATCCCCAATTCCTTTTCCGGCAGATCTTTGATATGTCCAACGGAAGAGAGAACGTGAAAATCTTTTCCGAGATACTTCTTAATGGTTCGGGCTTTTGACGGTGATTCTACTATTAATAAATATTTAGTCATAATATTTTCCTTACGGCGGGGAAATTTACAAAGTATATCCGTAATTCCAATAATTTTTGCGAAAAATCTCCCTATTCAAATTGTGCGGATGTTCCTTTCTTAATCAAATGTTCTCACATTGTCTTAAACCTTTCAGGTTTCGTATGCATTTTTTACTCGTCTCACCGCACCTGCGGTGAGACAGTGGGAATGCAGATTAATGGTCAGCAGGCGGAAATTTGGGTGTCAACGCGGGAGCGTAGACACCTGTGAAAAATACGAATAAAAATTTTACTCAAGATTAGCCCAATTGTCACAAGTTGTCTCAAAATCCCTATATAAAATCGATTAACGGTTTTTTATATTAATTCAGTATAGTCAATCTGACATGGTGCTCTAAAGGTATTAAACACTAAAAAAGCTATCTGCTATTTAAAAAGTATAACTCTTTTCGGATAATCAGTATCAATTCTTCCGTCGCCATTCATCCGCCAAACGACGAAAACGCAGATCGGCATATTCCAGAAATATTGTTACCGATTCACAGAAATAATTCAACCCTTTTGTCCGTTTATCGCGGATTCGATCCTTCGGACAACCACCAAAACAGAAAGAAAACCAGGGGCAGTTCCTGCACTTTTTCGGAAGTTCGGCCTTTTGGTTCCCGAACTCTTGCTGCCGGGGTGAATTCAGCAGATCAATCAACCGGTTTTTCATGATATTACCGAGTCTCCAGGCCGGCTCAACGAAAAAATCACAGGCATAGACATCCCCGTTATACTCTACGACGACATAAGGGCCGCAGTGTTCCATCAGCGTGCAGTCTGGAGGCTGCATATTCACATAACGGTAGAAGAGGGACTCAAAATAGCGAATTGACGTCGTCGGTTCGCCGTATTCAAAGTCTGCCAGCCAGCGGTCAAACAGTCGTATCAAAAAATCACCATAATCCCGCGGTGCCACCGAATACGGCGCCACACCGCCGCCATTTTCAGAAGTTTCGACAATCGGTATAAACTGCATAAAACGGAAGCCCAATGCTTTCAAATAGTCATAAATCTCATCGGGATAGTTGACGGAATAGGCGTTTATCGTTGACAGTGCATTCACTTCTACGTCGTTTTCAAGCATTAGGGTTGCGGCGGCGACAACCTTTTCCCAGCTACCCCTTCCGCCTCGGTCTTTGCGGTAATGGTCGTGAATGTGCTGTGGACCGTCGATTGACAGACCAACCAGGGAATGATGTTCCCGCAAAAACGAAGTCCACCGGTCATCGATCAGCAAGCCGTTTGTCTGAAGGGAATTTCCAACCACCTTACCTGCGGCATACTGGTTCTGAAATTCGACGGCTTTCCGGAAAAAATCCACTCCCATTAGCGTCGGCTCACCGCCCTGCCAGGCGACGGATATCTGTTGGGTTCCCTGCTGAAGCAGCTGCCGCATCAGTTCCCGCAAAACCTCAACGCTCATCCGGTGTTTGGATTTCTTCTGAAACAACCCGGTTTTATCCAGGTAAAAACAGTAATCACAGGCCAGGTTGCAGTCAGGACCGGCCGGTTTGATCAGGATATTGGACAGCGGTTTTTCGTTATTCAAATCAATTAATCAGAAAAATTTCCCTAATACAGCGATGTTTTAGATTTTTCAATATGTTTCGAAACCGGCTTCTCAACCTTATAGTAAGTCTGTAGCGCATAGAGTTCTTCTTTCAGCTGCCTGATTCGGTCCTGATATTCCGGTAAATTATAGCGGTTATCCATTTCATGTGGATCTTCTTTCAGGTCAAAGAATTCCCACTCATCGGTGTAGCCGTAATAATGAATCAGCTTATACCGCTGGGTGCGGATTCCATAGTGTGCATCCACCATATGCCAGGCCGGGTATTCATAGTAATGATAATAGACTGACTGCCGCCAGTTTTTCGGTGTCCGTCCCCGCAGAATTTTCCGAAAACTTTCGCCCTGGATATTCTTCGGTATATCCACTCCCGCAAAATCCAGAAATGTTGGTGCGAAATCCACATTCAGGATCAGATCGTGATTCACCTGCCCTCTTGGAACGACTTCCGGGTAGCGGATTATCAGCGGCATTCTGAGCGATTCTTCATACATAAAGCGTTTGTCAAACCAACCGTGATCGCCAAGAAAAAAGCCTTGGTCGGAAGTATAAACAACGATCGTGTTTTCCTCAAGTCCGCTCTTTTTCAGGAAGTCCAGAATTCGTCCGATATTGTCATCAATCGAGGCAATACAGGCTAAATAGTTTCGCATATAGTGCTGATAACGCCACCGTACCAGATCTTTCCCTTTTAGATTTTCCGGTGCCGTAAGCCCACCGGTATCCATAGGATGCATATGATGTTCCAGGGTCATCTCCGCATTCTTAACAGCCTCCGCTTTTCCCTCATAATTGTCAAACAGGGTTGGCGGTTCGGGAATCTCCCGGTCTTTGAATTGCTCCCAGTGTTTTGCGTCGGGCTTCCAGGGACGATGCGGTGCTTTATGATGACACATCAGGAGAAACGGTTGCTCGGAATTCGCTGTTTGCATAAACCGGATCGCTTCATCGGTAATGACATTGGTAACATAACCTTTTTCCTCGACAGTTTCCGGCCAGCTGTCTTTTACCTGAAAAACCGGATTGAAATATTTACCCTGCCCGGGAACAACTTTATAATAATCAAAACCCGTCGGCTCACTTTTTAAATGCCATTTTCCGATCATTGCCGTCTGATACCCCTCCGGTTTCAGCAATTTGGGAAGCGTCGGTTGTTCACCGTCAAATTTCAGTTTATTGTCCAGCATGCCGTTTAGATGATTGTACTTGCCGGTCAGGATGGATGCCCGGCTGGGGGCGCAGATACCGTTGGTGCAGAAACAGTTGTCGAACAGCATTCCTTCACTGGCGAGCCTGTCCAAATGAGGTGTCTGATTAATATTACTGCCGTAACAACTGATGGCATGGGCCGCATGGTCATCGCTCATGATAAACAGGATATTCGGTTTCTTTTTACCCGATGCACAGGAGTAGATCCATGACGGCAACGACGCTGCCACAGCGCCGGCGCCAAGGGTTTTTAGAAAATCCCGTCGTGTTTTATTTTCCATAAACACCGCCTCTCTAATTGTCTGATGGTTTATTCATCAAATGGAATATACTTGTTTTTAGGGAAATCAGAAACCGATTCTTGAAAAATCAATCATTAACTCGTAAAATGAGTCCTGTGAAAACCAAACTCTATCGCGTAATCAAACCGTATCGGTCTCCCTATCCCGACTCAATCTTTTTTCGAAAAGGTGAAAAGGTAACAGTTGGCAAAGAATTCTGCGATGACCCGGATTGGCATGACTGGTTATGGTGCGAAAGTAAAAACGGCAACAGGGCCTGGGCTCCCAAACAGTTTCTTGAGATCAGAGGAACTGCCGGAACATTAAGGCGGGACTACAATGCCCGGGAACTGAGCGTCAAATCAGGCGAGTTTATCACTGTTTTTGAACCTCATATAGCCTGCCATCACACTAGTATCATCGGCGCGATGAAAAATGTCCGGCTCTCTTGGGCGCTGCTGACATACCGGCAGGAACTGAAGAATCTCTTTAGCTTATTTGTATTATAACCCTAATCTTTATTTTTCACAGATTGTTTTTTATTGGTCGTCTGATCTTCAGAGGTCTGTGAAACCGGTTTGTCTTTTATATCAGGCTCTTGCGTTGAAGTCTTCTTTGTTCCTGAAGATTTTACTTGCTTCGTTTCAGTGGACTCGGGTATCTGTTTCGGCGGGGGTGTTTTTTTCTGAGGACTTACGACCGGTTTACTTTGGGGAGATGATGATGTTTTAATCTTCTGTGTATCTATAATTTTATTTTCCGGGGAATTAATCACATCCGGTTTTAGTGTTGGCTTTTTACCTTCCCTAATGACTTCTTTCCGGGGATCTTGTGACGGAGTGGGTTTTGGCGTTATGGGCAGGTCAGGCAAGGGCGATGGAGCAGGACTGGGTGCTGGTTTAGTAATAACTTCTTCTCCTGAAGAGGTAGTATCCGGAGTTGCCGGTTTTTCATACAATTTGAAATCTTCTTTTCCTTTTCCAAACTGATATAGGTCGTATTTCGCCGCTTTTTGAGTAGCCCGGATTTCCTCCCTGATATTATCATCAAAATCATTTAACGTCTTTTTTGTCCATTGTTGTCCCCCGGATTTTCTATCTGCATCATCCAGGATTTGAGTATATTTATGAATTGTCAAAATCTGCTTTTTAAGAGCCGGATTTTTATATTTTTGTGCGGAACTGGATACCAGGGCTAATTGTTTTCCTAATTCTTTGCGGGTATCATCAATATTTCCATCCTCGATCTTTTGAATCGCACTCTGAATCTGCTGAGCCGAATATAACAATGTAACCTGCGCACTCACATTGGGATTCAAATAATTATCCCTTTCGTCCGGAGTAGTCGTTCCATAGATATAAACCGGAGCTCCGGTCTTGATTCGGTCACCGTTATTAGTTACATCATCATAAGACAATGAAACCTTCGCCAATTGCAGGGAATCCCCGATATTCGCCGGTAAGCTCAGCTTAAAAGTTACAGTATAGTGATCATTAGAGAACACATCGCCTAATGAAACTTCAGTCTGGTTTTGTCGAGTATCCTGTAAATAGCCAAATACTTTTTCCACTTTAACCCTGGGCGCGGTCTCAATCTCGATTCTGACATTCTGAGCAGCCACTGCCAATAAACCGGTCATCTCTCTTGAAAAGATCGTGGGGATCTGGTCCGGCGAGCCAATGAAATAATAATTCCCATTGCCATGTTCCGCCAGACTCAACATCAGGTCTTCATCAAAATCCGCCCCGACGCCAAAGGTCGAAATTGACATCCCTTTTGATATTTTATCTTGGCATATCGCCTGTAATTTTTCTGATCTTGTAATTCCCTGGTTCGCCAGACCATCCGACAGCAATAGCCCCCGGTTTACCTGACCGGTTTTTAAATGTTTGGCTATTTGAGAATAGCCCTCCAGCATACCGCCGCTGAGATTGGTTGATCCACCGGTATTGATGCCCTTTATTATTGATAAGACATTACGCTTATTTTGGACTACTTGAGCAGGAACAACTACCTGAACCTGTGATTCATAAGTCACAAGTGATAGAATATCTTCACGATCCAGGTTCCGTACCACAAATTCCGCCGCCTGTTTGACATAATCCAGTTTTCGCTCCGACGCCATACTGCCGCTGCGGTCAATCACAAGGGCAATATTCAGCGGAATCCGCTCCCGGCGGGAGATCTCTTTTGAATAAATGTCTACTTGAAGGTAAACCGGTTCGCCGCTTCCATTCAGCCAGACTGGTTTGTCCAGCGCTGTTTCCATTGTCAACACCTGATCTTCATAATAGGTCAGTGGTTCATAATTAAAATCAGGACTCATATCAATAAACTCGCCGGTTAATTGCCGAATGATTGCCTCGGCAAGTTCATCGACAGCCCGGATGATTTCATCCTCGGACAGCCAGTCCTTTTTCTCTGTTAGAAGCACTTCAGCCGTGGCGACATCAACCAGCCGGGAATCGATCCGGTACACTTCACCCCCCACGGTAATACTTCCCACCAAAATGGCATTCGCCCCCGCCATCGTCCCAATTTCCACTGCCATCTCTTCATCAATCACACCGGACAGGGTAAGTTGCATCTCATCTAAAATATCCTGCATCCGGGATCGTTCCACGATAGTGATTTTATCACAGAGCATCAGATCGGTAATTAAAATCTGTGGGATTGCTTTTTCGAGAAATTTCATTTCCTCACGTCCGGTCAGGTTCTGAAAATCCAGGACTGCAATCCTGAGATTCACCTGGGCGTTCAGCTGACAAAGTAACGTCATAGAAATTAAAATTAATTGTAACGAGAAATGCCGTCTAACTGACATAATTCCTCCTGTGGATATTGACGATCAGAGCAAGCATCTGTTAATTATAGACGTCATAATTGCGAATATGTTCCAAATAGTCAATGAAAATTGATTCTCGAAAGAAATTAAAACAATCATGCCATGATAGCAATCGTATTGATACAAAAATATTTCCGCAATGCAATAATAAAAAGAGAGGAAGTTAAAAAACGATCACTTATGCAAAACCGATTCTCTGAAATTTACTGAATTACAGCTCATCTTCCTGAGCAGCTCCAGAACCCGGATTCGTTCTTCAGAGTCAAATCCGGCAGTAAGAATTTCAGACCATTTTGCCGAGGTTCTGGCAAGGATTGGTTTCAGCGACAGACCCTTTTTGGTTAGGTGGAGCCGGTACGCCCGCCGGTCTTTTGGATCCTGTTTGCGCTCTACATATCCCAGCAACATTAACCGTTTGATCGCGCGGGCTGTTGTAGCTTTATCGATATTTAAAAAACGACTTAATTTTTCCTGATGAATTCCATCGTTTTTAGACAGAATCATCAAAAATGAAAACGTCCCATGTCCTAAACCGTAATCACTCAGTTCCCGTTCAAAAAATATCTGGGTATGTCGATAGAGACAGGAAAGATAGCGACCGATTGATATATGATGTTCCTGCATAATTCTTGCCCTCCTATGCCTTTGCCATCTTAGCGTCAAATTCGCGCATCTGGGGCAGATAAAAAGCCAGGGTCACAAAGAAAAAGAGAAAATCCACAATCGGAAAGCTAAACCAGACGCCGTCCAAATAGAAGATGCGCGAAAGAGTAAGTATCAACGCTATCATAACCAACTGACGGCTTACCGTCAGCCAGAGCGCCTGCTTGGCTTTGCCGATAGACTGGAACAGCGTTGTGCCAATCACCTGAAATCCGAATAGCGGCAGGGCAAAAATGTAGATCCGCAAGGCCCGGCTCCCTATCGCCAACAATTCCTGATCTCGTGTAAAAACCGATAACAACTTATCCGGAAATACAATCAAAATAATAGCCCCGATAAGACCTACTGTGCTTGCAGATTTAATCGACAGAGACAAAGCCTGCTTGATTTTATCAAATCGTTTGGCTCCGTAATTGAAACCGGTAATTGGTTGTAGTCCCTGGGCAATTCCGAATATTGGCATCGCCACAAACATCAGTAAACGATGCATTATACCAAAAGCCGCTATGGATAAATCGCCCCCATAAACTTTCAAAGTATTATTCATGATGATAATTAGAATACTGCCGGAAATTTGCCGGATAAAAGACGCCGAACCAATGGCAAAAGTCTCGATGACTATTTTTTTTGAAAGGATAAAATCTTTCAAATGGATCTTCAGGCTGCTTTTTCCGGTGGAAAAGTAATATATCAGGTATAAAACGGTTGTCATCTGGGAAAGGACTGTCGCCAACGCTACGCCGCGTATTCCCCAACCAAAGCCGAAAATAAATATCGGATCGAGGATGATATTCAGGATAGCCGAGATCAGCATTGTGGTCATAGCTACCTTGGCTCGCCCTTCAGACCGGATAATATTATTACTGGCCATGGAAAAGGAGAAAAATATCGTGCCGATTAGAATAATTTGGGCGTAATCTCTGGCAAAAGGCAAAATATTACCCGTGGCCCCAAACAGCTGTAAAATATCATCTATAAAAATATTCCCGAGCAAAGCCGTCAGCAAACCAAAAACAATGACCATTGTCAAAACGTTACCAAAAGTTTTATTGGCTTTTTCGTAATCCTCAGCGCCAAGGCTGCGGGAAATGATTGACGCGCCACCGATTCCCAGCATCATGGCAATTGCCATCACCAACATCTGGATCGGGAAGACGATCGTGATGCCGGCAATAGCCAATGAGCCAATTCCCCGACCAACGAAAATTGTATCCACCAGATTATAGAGCGCCATGACGAACATACCCACCATGGCAGGTGTGGATAATTTGACCAATAGACGACCGACTCGTTCATCAGCCAGTATATGATTATTGTTTTTCACTAAATTCAGTTCCGTCTTTTAAAAATCAAAACGAACGCAAATATACTGATGTTTAGTTGCGCATGCAACTATTATACAGTGATAACTCTATAGTTGGTTAGGTTGAAAGGGCTCGTCTCATTCCGTCGCTCCTGCATCGGAATGAGTAGTGAATAATATGTTTAATTGCTAGCTTTCTTTATTCACAGAAATCAGGACAGTAAATACTATCGCACCGCAGCAGCAAATTACCGCAGAGAGAATAATGGGAACCGTATAGGATTGCATGACGTCAAAAAACCAGCCGCCAACTGATGGGCCAATAATACCGGCAAGACCATATGATAAAAAGACATAGGGATAAATCACACCTAACCTGTTGACACCATAAAGATGAGATACTTCAGTAGCGAACAGAACAAAATTTGCTCCAAAACCCAAGCCTATGAGAAAGGGAAGAAACAGAAATGCAATATTACTCCTGGCTCCCGGAAGCAGCATGATTGTAAAAACTGAGAGCAAGAGAAGCGCAGTAATGATTGACCTTCTGCCACCCAGTTTATCAGAGATATATCCCCAAAATACTCTTCCTATCATGTTGCCAATTGCCAGGAAACTTATTGCCGTAGTTGCATAGGCTTCATTTACACCATAAAACAATCCGATTGGTTTTAGATTTCCGATAACAAGAAGACCGGCAAAGGTACCGGCAAACATGGCTAAAAAGAGCGCCCACAGTTTTGAATCACTGATTAATCCTGTGATACTTTGAGACGTGCAAATTGGTTCTTTATTTATTTCTTCAGGGGCAGAAAACATAAGAGCGCTAAGAAAAACAACTAAGCCATAACCGATTCCCACTATACGAAATATAGTCAACACAGGCAATCCAATTTCAAGAAAATATTTCGCCAGAAAGGAAAGTAAGATGGCGCCGCCTCCAAAACCGGCAACAGATAAACCTGTGATTAATCCCTTATAACGGGGAAACCATTTTATAGGAGTCGCCAGTGAACAAACATATCCGAAGGAAATTCCCGACCCTGAAAAAATGCCGATACCGATAAGGAGTATCAGTACCTGACCTTTGGAAAACGACGCAAATATATATCCCATGCTAAAAAGAAACGCTCCGATAAGAGCTGTAATCTTTGGTCCGTGTTTTTTTTCGATTTTTCCGGCAAAAATCATCGCAATGGCAAACATTGCAATAGTAAAACCAAAAATCAACTGTGTATGTGCTGTTGTGAGACTGTGCTCCGCTTTTAAGGGGGGAACAAAAATGCTCCAAGCATAAACGCCACCAATACAGATCATTATTAGAAATGAGGCCATAGCAGCCAAATATTTTTTCATTTTCCCCTCGTATCTTTACAACTTAATATAATCTGGATTTAGCAATCCGAATCTAATGCTTTTACATAGCAACGTCGTCGTTTATGTTGTCGGTGCCCGAAGAATTTCCACTGTGCCTGTATTTTAGTGTTCATTTCCAGTTCGGGATTGGATTCAGCGTATTTGATCCCTTTTTCAAGAAAAACACGGCACAACTTTTTCAGGATCAAAGCGGGAATTCCTTTGCCCTGTAGTTCCGGTTTAACCCCGATCAGGTAAGAATCCACCAAATCGCAGTGTTTTATCGCCCGCTTCAGATGCCACCAGCCGAAGGGAAGCAGCTTCCCTCCGGATTTTTGCAATGCCCTTGAAAACGATGGCATCGTAATTCCAAATGCCACAAGTTTATTGTTTTTATCAGCAACCAAAGCGATATAGTCGTGGCGAAAGAAGCTGAAATACTTCTGAACGACCTTGTCCACTTGCTTTTCACTCAAGGGAAAGAAGCCGTTAAGTACTTTGTAGGCTTCCTGAAAAAGTTCAAAGATCTCCCATACATAGCCGAGTAATTCTTTCTTGCTGTGAGTTTCGATTATATGCAAGCATTGTTGATTTGTAATATGTTTTGCGTATTCATCGATTTCCGGTGGGATTTCTTCAGGTATCTGAATCTGGTATTCGATCCAGTCAACCTCTTTTTGAAAACCAAGTTCTTTCAGATGTTGCGGATAGTAATGAAAATTGTAAATTGTAGCCATAGTTGCCAGTTCTTCAAATCCTTCTACCAGCATACCGGCTTGATCGTCATTAGTAAACCCAATGGGCCCGTACAGCGTTTCAGCGCCTCTTTCCTTTGCCCACTGTTCAACGACTTTAAATAATACTCCAGACACGTCCGGATCATCTACAAAATCCACCCAACCGAACCGTGCCTGTTTTTTGCCGGTATATTCGTTATACCGGTGATTGATAATTCCGGTAATTCGACCAACGATTTCACCGTCCCTGTAGGCTAACCATAAATCCGCATCACAGGTCTCAAATGCCGGATTTTTATTCTTATTGAGCGTACTAAGGATTTGCTTTTTGAGTGGCGGCACCCAACAGGAATTTTTTCGATAAAGATCAAAAGGAAACTGAACGAACTTTTTAAGATCGCTCTTGTTTTGGACGGGTTTTATTATTACCGTCATGGTTTTCTCCCAATTGAATCCAGTTTCTGAATTTTAACAAATGACAATTCTCCTTATCAACTTGACTTATCCCGCCATGGCGGGATGGGTTAAGTTGTAATTATGACTTAACTCAAGCTTTCAGCTTAAGTCAAGTCTGGCTTTTCCCTTCTGCCGTATTATCGTAAAAACGGGTTGTCGGATAGGCAAAATCGATGTCTTTACATTTGCCGAATTGTTCCAGCACATCTTCCCAAATAGTCTGCTGGATACCACGCCGGTTTTTCGGTTCGCACAAATAGCGGATTGTCAGTTGCACACCGGAATCTTTTACCGAAGTATAAACCGTCGGTGTCAGGTTTTTATAAAATATCATATATTTTTTACCGGCTTCCTTGACTTTTCGCTCGGCGTATTTGCTCAAATGCTCGGCTTGTTTATTTGCAATTTCCAACAGTATCTCTTTCGCCTTTTTCCAGTTACTTTCGAAAGTAATCAGAATATTAAGCTCATCCCAGATATACTGAAACCCTTTGCTGTAATTAGCAAGCGGATGAGTGAATATCTGACCATTGGGAATATAAATGACTCGACCGGTACTCTGATCAGCGTCCACCCAATTCCCGATTTCCAGTAAAATAAACTGGAACAGGCGAATATCAATAACGTCGCCAGCCTGTTCACCAATCTGGATCCGGTCGCCGACTGAAAAGGATTGGCGAAAAATGATAAATATCCATCCGGCAATATTGGTTAGAGGATCTTTCAGGGCAATAGCAAGTCCGGCGGACAACAATCCTAAATA
>JADHWC010000053.1 GCA_016783665.1 Fidelibacterota bacterium
CATATTCCACCGATAGCCGGAAATGAATGTAAATACATCTCTAAAATCATAATCTGCTACAAAGTAAGGTTCATCCTCTCTACGGGCATCCTTTCTTTTGGAGACATAATGTGAGTAAGAAAGAATGAGATTAAAGTCTTTACTCAATTTTTTCTGGAGAAAAAATTCGATTCCTCTTGAATATCCCTTACCGATACTCACCATCTCATTATCGTAGTCATTTAGAGAATCACGCTCTATCCACGATCTTGGAAATGGGAAATTCTGATAGTCCTTCTGATAGATTTCGACATTACCTTTCATATCTTCGGCAAATAGATGTTCTACGCCGAGGACATATTGACCAGCTGAGCGGCTCTTTAACTTTTTGTTCTTTTCGAGATTAGCTGTAAAGTGAAAATATGCCGGTTCTTGAAAATGCTTTCCGTAACCCACATTAATAGAAGTTACCGGTGTCAATTTGTAAGATAATCCAAAACGTGGAGCGAGCATGCTGTAATTTGAATATTCAAATTTCGAATAACGTAATCCTGCAGTAAGTGTAATTCTTGGTATCGGTTTCCACTTATATTGCCCATAAATGGCATATTTTGTGGTACTTATATTTTTATCTAAATTCCATTCATCATAGACCCACGCTGTATCGAGTGTAGCAAATGTATCCGGATTAGCGGTGTAATAATCATCTGCTGTAAAATAGAATGTTTTCTTAGTCGGATCATCATAAGGATGATAGTAATACGTCCATGCTGTATCTCCTTTAAACCAATCCCTATGATTGAACTGAATATATTTTATATTTGCTCCCACCATGAAATCATGTTGGTTATTAATACGATGAAAATAATCTCCTTTAAGTGTCCATTCAGTTTCGAGGTCATCCTTGGTAAAAAAGGTCTTCTTGTTACCATCTGCCATACCTTTTTTTACATTATAATCCCAATAATTGCCGACATTTGATAGTGTTATGAGTGAATACTGGTTTTTACTATAAAGAGTTTTTAGAGACAATCCCGTAGCGTATTCATAACCCTTTACATCCACATACTCTGCTCCTTGTGAAACGCTTTCATCGCCCTCGCCAATGTTAATAGCATCGTTTCCGTAGAGACCATTCCAGATGAGTTTGGTTTTTGGTGAAAGATACCAGACAATCTTTCCCTGTAAACTATAGTAACGGGGCACTGCAGTCATACCGAAACTTTTAATTATAAGATCTAAGTAGCTTTTATGAAAACCTAACATATATGAAACATCGCCATTTGCAAGGGGTCCTTCTATAAAAAGCCCTATACCGGACATTCCCATATCCATGTCCATGTGGAATTTCTCACGATTTCCTTCCTTCAAATGAATGTCCATAACGGATGATGCTTTACCACCGTATCGGGCAGGGAAAGCACCAGCATAAAAGTCCACTTCTCGAATAAACAATGGACTTATAATAGCAATAGGACCACCACCTGTGCCCTGCCAACCAAAATGATTCGGATTGGGAATTTCAATATTATCCATGAGAAAAAGATTTTCTGCTGGCTCGCCGCCCCTGACTATTATTTCATTCTCCTGATCAGCGCCAGAGACAACAGCAGGCAGTGCTTGCATCATTCGCTGTACATCCATAGCACTACCAGGGTCACGAATCATTTCAGTATAATCTATATTCCGGTCAGAGACGACAGCGTCACGTGCCTTTACAAAAGCAGTTGCTGTAACAACAACCTCTTCGCCTAAAATAGAAATCATCCACAGCGATACATCCATTTGGGTAATTCTATCGGGACTGACAGGGATATTGAGTTTCTCCAGCTTCTCATATCCCATCATATGAAAGGTAAGATTATAAGTCCCCACTGGAATGTTCCGGATACGATATCTGCCATTGAGATCGGTGGCAGCTCCCCAGTCAGTACCGATAACAACAACATTTACTCCAATTAGCGGAGATTGGGTTTCTTTATCAATAACCACACCACTAATGTCACCTGTTTGCGCACTTAAACATACAGTTAGTAGTAGGATAAGCATCAAGATTATCAGTAGCCGAATCCTTGAACCTTTCATTCTTTTTCCTCCTTTACAGATTGGGGGGTTGTCTCATTGAGACATTAGGGTAATAATTTTCATCTATTTATTCATTTATACTGTCATTTATTTCCCTATCTTTCGAGCTCTATTCATCTACCATTTTTCACAGATTCCTAATGTTATTAAAAATTTGGTTCATAGTCTATTCAAAAATCATATAGACCAATTGGGCGAAAGTAAGTTGTCGTATATTAAAACATTAGTGATATTACTCACACAGGTAATAGAAAAATTTCAATAAGGAAATATCTTAGTTACCTTAAAATATTCACAATCACTATATGCAATAATAATGAAGTATAAATTAACCTAAGCTGCCGATAATTAAACTCTTTTATGAATTCGATAGGTCTTTTCGCCTGTAACTGATTCACATAAGTTAGTTATGAGAATTTATGCAATACTTTTGTATTTTAAAAACAGAAGTTGTTTTTTGAAGTGGTAGGTTGTCATTCTTAAGTACTATTACAATTAGGGTAAAGTGACTTTTCCTGGGTTCTGAAGCAATAGGTAAGTTTCTTTTTATTAATAGATAGAAGTTCGGGAATAATATGATGGACAATGTTGAATTAAATACTCTGAAAAATGAAGCGATTTCGATATTAAACAAAAATAATTCTGGTAATTATACAAAACCATCTCCTCGATTATATCCAAATCAATGGAATTGGGATTCGGCGTTTATTGCAATTGGACTCTTACATTATGATGAAGAAAAAGCAAAAAAGGAACTTCTTTCTATAAAACGTGGACAATGGCGAAACGGAATGATTCCAAATATTATTTTCGATCCTCGTTGTGCCGATTATCAACCAGATCCATCATTCTGGGGTTGCTCACAAATTCCCGATTCTCCTAAAAATGTCTTCACATCGGGTATTACACAACCACCGATATTGGCGTTTGCAGCCTACGAGATATATAAAAATTTAAAAGATAAAATAAGCGCTATAGGATTTTTAAATCAAATCTTTCCGATGCTAAAAAAATACCACCGTTTTTTTACTTACATAGAGATCCAAAATACGAGGGACTTGCATGTATTATTCATCCCTGGGAAAGTGGACTAGATAATTCTCCTCGCTGGGATGACAGTTTGAACCGTATGCATATAAATCAAATTTCTACTTATAAACGAGTTGATATAGATATTGTCCCGATTAGACAAAGACCCAAAAACGAAGATTATGTGAAATACTACTTTCTCGTTGAACTTCTTAAAAAATCAAAGTATAACTTTGACAGAATCTTTGAAAGAAGTGAATTTATTATACAACCTATACTTTTCAATTCTTTGATGATCTCTTCCCTACGTTCTCTAAGTGAGATTGGTGAAATTATTGGAGAAGATACATCCGAAATCAATGCTTGGATACATAAAACTGAAAATGCAATTAACACAAAACTATGGAATAAAGAAAAATCCTTATATTGCGATTATGATTTTAAAAATGACCGGTTAATCGTAAAGGATACAATAGCAAACTATTCTCCTCTTTTTACAGGAATTGTGCCATCAGATAGAATAAACTTGTTACTCAAGAATCTTTTCTCTACTAAAAAATATATACCCAAAAATGGCTACCCTTTTTGTAGTGTCTCGATGCATGAAGATGATTTTGATCCTGTAAGGTATTGGCGCGGACCAGTTTGGATTAATATGAACTGGTTAATCTATAAAGGACTAAAGAATTACGGTTATCATACAGATGCCAAAAAACTAAAGAATAAAACATTAGAACTTGTATACAAGTCTGGATTTTATGAATATTTTGATCCATTCACAGGCAAAGGATATGGTGCAAATAAATTCTCCTGGACAGCAAGTTTAGTGATTGATTTTATTCTGTCGTAACCCCCTCTACAAATCGCTTTTAAAATCTATGTCTGATAAATCCAAATATAAAATTCATAGATAGGGAAAAGGCTATGTAACAACTTTGAAATTTTAGTTCCTATAAACTTCATCGAAAATTAAATGTGATATCCTCTTATCTCAATTATATATTATACAAAAACCATCTTAAAATTATTCTCCCGAACACTCAATCTTCATTTTTAAAGTATTAGAGCGAAGTAAAAATAAATTCTTGACTTTATGTCTATCATAAAATATATTAAAACGTTTCGATATAATATATGAGGTAGTCCTGGTTACAATAAAAGATATAGCAAAAAAAGCCAATGTCTCCATTTCTACCGTTTCGTTAGTTTTGAACAACAAAGGATACGTTTCCCCAGAAACCAGCGAAAGAATTCAGAATATAATTAATGATCTAAACTATAAGCCACTGCATTCAGCACGAAAACTAGCTACTAGAAAAACAGGCAATATCGGATATATTATCTGGGAAAGTCACTTTTCCGAAGTAGAAATGTTTTACAGTCAAATATTCCTAGGGATGGAATACGCTGCCCGTGAAAGTGATTATTACATATTGTTAACTACTGTGAAAGATGACTTTGATCCGAAAACAGACCTTCCTCGCTTTTTAAAATACAACGATGTTGATGGAGTAGTACTGGCAGGGCGAGTGCCACATTCACTCGTAGAATATTTAGATAAACAGAGAATGCCTTTTGTTTTAGTAGATTATGGAATACCAGGCAAGATTTATAACAGTGTGTTGATCGACAACTATAATGGTGCTTTCAGCGCTGTTGAAAGTCTAATACAATCCGGTCGAAAACGAATTGCATTTGTTGGAGGTACTTTTTCCCACCCTTCCATTAAAGAGCGATTTCGAGGTTACAAAGAAGGTCTTGAATCATATAACCTAATAAGTGATGGACATTTAAAGAAATATACTTATCTTGAAGATGCAGAAACTTCTCGAGAGATCGGAGAGAAAGGAGTATCTATCTTACTTACAGAAAAACTACTCCCTGACGCCATATTTTGTTGTAATGATACAACCGCTCTCGGTGCACTTACAGAAATTCAACGAAAAAAATTGAAAATTCCACAGGATATTGCGGTTGTTGGATTTGATGATATCCCTACAGCGGCTTTTAATCTACCAAAACTTTCCACTGTAAGAGTCCCAAAACTTTTATTAGGTAAAGAGGCATTTAAACTATTAAATGATGTTATTGACAATCCGAGATTACCTGCACAAACAAGGCTAATATCAACGGAATTTATTAAAAGGGAAAGCTCCTGAAAAATTTTTCATTAATACAATTTCTTAATATGAATAGATAGGAACTAACAATTGATATTCAAGAATCCTGAAGGAGAAAAAATCTTTTTGCTGGGCGTGAATTATTGGCCATCTTCTTCCGGATTAAATATGTGGTCTGAATGGAGTCCTGATGAAATTGCTAAAGACTTCAATAAAATGCGTGAACTGGGCATGAATGTTTGTAGGTTCTTTATTTTTATGCCTGATTTTTTAAAAGGACCAAAAGAAATTGATACTACAATGATGAAGAGGCTGACTCAGTTCCTCGAAATTTCCAAAGAAAGTGGAATATATACACTTCCAAGCTTCGTAGTTGGTCATATGTCAGGAGAAGATTGGGATGTACAATGGCGAAAAGGTAGAAATTTTATTACCGATTCAGACATGATTGAAGCTGAGAAATTTTATATAAAAACTATTGTGCAAAGTATAAAAACATTCTACAATATTATTGGATGGATACTTACAAATGAGATTTCCAATTATATAAAAACCCAGAGTCCAAAACAGATAGCATTCTGGGTGAATGAGATTATATCATTAATAAAGGCGCTTGATCCTGAAAAACCTGTCTGTGTCGGTGACGGAGCGTGGAATCCTGAAATTCTAGGTACGCAGACAGATTTTCATCTTCGCTTACTTAACAAATACCAGGATTTTGTAGGTCTGCACTACTATCCAAGAGAAATGGACCCCTGGAGGCATTCTTTTACCACTGCTTTCAGGCTTCGCATGGCACAGGAATGGGGAAAACCAGTTTTTATAGAAGAATTCGGGAATTCAACAACTTTAGCATCTGAAGAAAATCAAGCAAATTATTACCGCTCTGTCTTTTATAGCTCCCTTATCAACGAAACAGAGGGGGTAATAAGCTGGTGTCTCAATGATTTTGATTTTAATGAAAAACGACCCTATTCCCATCATCCTTATGAAGAGCGTTTTGGAATCGTAAAATTAGACAAAAGCGTCAAACTCGCTGGACTAGAATTTGGGGAATTCAGAAATGTTGTTGATGAAATATGTAGTAAAAATTATATAAAGGTTGAAAATAATGTCGGCTTGATAATTCCTTCTTACTACTACTATTCGTACCCATACCTATTTAAACCACAATTTGATAAATGGTACGATTTTTATCTTGAATGTTTCAGCCTTTTAAAAAGGTCTAATATTGATGTGGAAATGGTTATTGAACCGGCTATAGAACTTGAGAATAATGATGAATTATCACTAGAAGTAGTACTTGATCCAAAACATTATCCTATTATATTCTCCCCTAGAATGAAACTTCTAACGAAAAAATTTTGGGAACAAGTTATTGAATATGTTACAAGTGGTGGAACCCTGTACTATAGCTTTTCTGTAGATAGCTGGGTTCTTGATTGGGATAAAATTGCCAGTGTAAAAACTGATTGTAAATTCGGTGTACCGGATTTCAGAAGTGAAAATTTCCTTGAAATAACCGTAAATGATAATTGGGGCCACTTTTCTAAAGGCGAAAATTTCAGGGTTCCTTTAAAAAATACAGACCCGGAATTCAGTTATTGTAAAATTCTGGAGACAACGGGACATATTATTATGATAGACCAATTTGGGCATCCGGTTCTTTCTAAAAGCTCATTGGGTAAAGGGCAAATTTACTTCGCCACATACCCATTTGAAATCCTTTCACTTAATAGTCTCGATGATTCATGGAAGCCAACATTGGGGAAAATCTATAAATCAATCTATGAGGAATCTTTCCAAGATCAGGATTTCCAGATTAATGGAGATGGTCTTGAAATGGGGGTGTGGAAAAGCTCTGATGGTCACTTTTACAAAGTTATCATTCTTAATCATTCATGGGATGAAACATCTGGAATATTTTCGGTAAATAATAGGACATTAGAAGTTAAAACCTGTTCTTCCGAATACGAAACAACTAGTCCCGGAAAACACAGAATCAATTTTAAAAGAAAAGGTGTTTGTATCTTTGATATTCAGTATATTGAAAAATGAGAAGATTTAAATTTCTTAAAGTTAGAAAGGAGGTGAAAGCAACCCACAAATAAAAAATTTAATGTTTAAAAACTGCATAAAAAAAAGGAGGAAAAATGAAAAAACTCATGTTATTAATTGCAGTTTGCTTTATTTTCGTAGGTTCACTTTTCGCGCAAAACATCATTGGAAATGCAAGTGTTGAGGATCTGACACCCGCGTTTTGGAATCCCGTAAACGGGACTTTCGGGGCGGAATTGGGAGTAGGAACAGATACCACCACGGATGTTAAATCGAAATTTCGTTCTTTCAAGATCACAAAGAGTGCGGCGACGAGCGATATTGTCGGTTGGTTATCTGATGACAACGCCAATAAGTATTGGAACAATGCTGCATCAGGAACTTTCTCAATCAAGGCATCTATTAAGACGGTTGGTGTGAATACCGCCCCGGCTAATGATGATGCCAAGATAGGTGTTCTTTTTGAATTCAAGACTGCGGCAGGCGTTGAGTTGTCTTCGGTAACATTATGGGCGGTCCAGTCAGCAGCAGATGAGGATTGGGCTGACTTTAGTGATGTTGTAATTCTGAGTGAAGCGCCGGAACAGGTATTTGTGACCCTGTTCATGGGTAAAGACGCTACCGGAACGGTCTATTTTGATGATATCGGTTGTGGCACCGACCCATGGTCGATGGGCGTATTCAATAGCGGTGCTGAGAATGTTGCCGGCTGGCTGGATTGGTACGGCGGAAATGGTAACTATACAATGGTTACAGATGAAGAAGCCCATACCGGCAGCTATTCGGTAGTGCTGTATCAGGATGATGATACCTTGACCTCACAGAGTGAGTTGGTATATTACACTCAGCCCTATCCGGTAGAAGCGGGTGAATGGTATAAGATTGGCGTCTGGGTAAAGACTGAGGATGTGAATAAAACCGGAATGGGAGAGTTTACCTATGCCAGCGCTGAAAATATTAATGGTGGCATCAACCTGTGCTTTTTTACCCATGGCGGCAATATTGAGACCGAGTGGAGTGCACAGGGAGACCGGTTTATTTATGTTGATCAGCGGGACAGCACAACCGACTGGAGGCTTTATGAAGCGGTTCATCAGGCTTCGGATCTAGCGACCGGTATATCAGTGCGTGCCCGTTTTAACAACTGGGTTACCGGTACGGCCTGGTTCGATGACTTCAGCGTAGTGAAGATGGCTGTTGCTCCCACAGCAATTGAACCGGAGGATGAGAAGACTACCAGGGTACCTGAAAAATTTACTTTACTACAGAATTATCCCAATCCGTTTAACCCGGAAACCACGATTGAATATGCTCTACCTAATCAGAGTAAAGTGACACTGACGGTTTTCAACATTCTTGGACAGCAGGTGAGAACCTTGACCAACACTGTTCAGGAAGCAGGTAATTATTCGGTCGTCTGGAATGCCAGTGATGATCTCGGCAAAGCGGTCCCAACTGGTATGTACCTCTATGTACTGAGAACAAATGACCAGCGTATGACCAGAAAAATGCTTCTGATACGCTAATTTTATTCTTCAGATTCTCCGGGGATGTCAAAGTCCCCGGAGAATATCTTAAAAAGTGTGGAGGGGTCTTTATATGAGACGTTCAATACGACTATTCATTTTAGGTCTGATTCTGTGTCAAAGTATTTTATTTGCAGGTACTACAGGGAAAATTTCCGGCAGGATTACCGACAGGGAATCAGGAGATCCTTTAATAGGTGTTAATGTTATTCTTGAGGGTACTATGCATGGAGCTGCTTCGGACCATGATGGTTATTACTCGATATTGAATATAAGTCCGGGGGAATATTCATTAAAGACTACAATGATTGGTTATCAGAGTGTAATCCAGACAAATGTGCAGGTGATGGTAGACCTGACAACACCAATCGATTTTGAAATGGGAACTGAAACACTGGCCGGCGAAGCAGTTATTGTCATTGCTAAGATGCCTACTGTAAAGAAAGATGTTACTTCAACTTCGTTCAGAGTCAGTGCTGATCAGATTGAACAGCTGCAGGTCCAGAATCTCAGCGAGATCATTAATCTTCAGGCTGGCGTCGTTGATGGACATTTCCGTGGTGGCCGTGCCGGAGAGGTTATGTACATTGTGGATGGTGTTCCGATGAATGACGCTTATTCCGGTGATAATCTTTTCGACGTGGAAAGCGATATGATCCAGGAAGTTGAAATTATCAGTGGAACATTTAATGCGGAATACGGTCAGGCTATGTCCGGAATTGTCAATATTGTGACCAAGGAGGGGCAAAAAAATTATTCAGGTAAAGTATCTATATATGCTGGTGACTATCTCAGCAGCCACACAAAAACATTTATGAATATTGATGATGTAAATCCTGCTTCAATTACGAATCTTCAGATGAGCTTAAGCGGGCCGGTTCCATTATTTAAAGAAAGATTGTCTTTTTCGATATTAGGCAGAGTATACAGCAATGATGGCTGGCAGTATGGCCAGCGCATTTTTCGCCCTAATGACTATTCATATTTTTCTGAGAAACCGGATGAACAGTTCATTCAGTCCACCGGTGACAGTGTGTATGTTCCAATGAATCCGAATTTAAAAAAATCCCTGCAAGGCAAAATCAGCTTTAAATTGTCACAACGGGATAAAATTAACTATACCGGTTTTTTTGAAGATGAAAAACACCGTGATTTTGATCGCTTGTTTAAATACAATCCCAATGGAAATTACCATCATGAGAGTAGCAGCTATCAACATTCACTACAATATACTCATATGTTTGGACGATCTACATTCCTGACAGCAAATGCCTCTGAATCTTATACGGAGTATGCTCAGTATGTATATCAAAGCCCCTATGATCCCGGATATGTTCCCCTTGAATATCTGACTCAAAACAATTCGAACGGTTTCGCAACGGGTGGCATGCGAATGTGGCATCATTTCCGGGATAACAGAACCCGAATTCTAAAGACAGACATACGAAGCCAGATAACAAAAAATCAAACGATTGGACTAGGGGTCAGTTATAAAAAAATCAGACTTTGGTTGCATGAGTATCAGATCTATTTTGATGAGAATGATGAAATTCAGATTCCTTCGGATTTATCCTGGTATAATAATACCTATACCCACGAACCAGAAGAAATGTCGGCATATATTCAGGATAAACTTGAGTTAGGAGAAATTATTATTAATCTGGGAATCCGGTATGATTATTTTGATCCCGATGGAGTTGTACCGGAAAACTTTTATAATACTGTTGATGCCCCTAAAAGAACAGCAGAAACTTCCAGCCAGCTAAGTCCGAGGGTTGGTATTGCCTATCCAATCTCCGATCAGGGAGTTATTCATTTTTCCTATGGACATTTTTTCCAGATACCCAATTATGAACACCTTTATATTAATCCGGATTTTGAAGTGAGTTTGATTCAACTTAAAGGTGACCAACCACCCCGGGGCAGGTTCAACATAATGGGAAACGCAGAATTAAAACCGGAAAAGACAGTCAGTTATGAAATCGGAATTAAACAGGCAATAAGTTCCGATCTTACCATTGATGTAACCGGTTTTAATAAAGATATACGTGATTTAATCGGACAGATTACATTACAGAATATATACGGAGGAAAATTCTGGTATTTTATTAACAGGGATTACGCAAATGTTAAAGGGATTACGGTTGCTCTGGATATGCGTGAAGTTCCCGGAGCTGTTGGATTTTCAGTTGATTATACCTATCAGTCAGCCACCGGAAATGCATCTGACCCGCTTGACGAATCGAAAAACCAGGAATCAGAACCCCCGATTCAATCTGAAAAGAAGCGACAACCCCTGAATTGGGATCAGACCCATTCACTGAATTTGACGACAACAACAACTCAAATGGGCTATCATATTAGCGTAATTGGAAAAATTGGCAGCGGAACTCCCTATACCCGTGAATCCCCTCGCTATAACAACCGTATTTTAAATGGTGAGCGCAAACCGATGAGGATGACATTTGATTTGAATGTCATCAAGGATTTTCGATTGAATTCAGTTACAATTTCACCTTTTATAAAAATTACTAATTTATTTGACAGAAAAAATAATCGAGAGGTATATGCTTCCAGCGGAACAGCGGATTATGACTATAATATGATATTTGAAACTTATCGCGGCTACAATACCCAGAAGGAATGGTATATACAACCCAATTATTATGATGAACCCAGAAGGATTATATTGGGCTGCTCAATCAATTTTGGTCGGAATAATTGAGAAAAATATGAAGATATATAACATGAAAAAAAATGCATTTCTTTTTTTATTAATAGTTGGAATAATTGGTCTTCAGGAGTATGCTCTTCAGGCACAAACGCCGGCGAGTATGCGTGGTCATGCAAAGTATCGTCGCCGTGGCTTGATGAATGGAAACCTCGTACATACGTTTTTTTGGAATTATTGTGAGGTTGGAAGCTATCCGGACGATCCTTCCGGTTGCTGGCCATCTCCTGATCGGCATTACCTTGATGATATTACGTTAATAGTATCGGTTGAAGCAGTAAATGGTGATGGTGAATTCATTCACCCGATGGAAACCCAGTTTCGGGAATTTGTCGATGTGTCACCGGAAGGTGTGCCCTGGGGATTTGAAGCTCGTCCAAACTGGTTTAATATGGATGAAGGAGCAAACTCCTCACCGGCCATGAGTAATAATCCAGTTACCTGGCCTGAATACTGGCCGGATAAACCACTTTCCTGGGCCGGATACTGGAATGGTTTTTTTGGCAAAGGAATCTTTAACGCCGATCTCGAAACCATATTTGTTTTTGATGACGATCCGGACAAAGAACCCAATCTCCATATGAATTTTTATTGCGATGATCGGGACTCGACACGTGGAGGAGTTGGACTGGTGGTTAAGGCGCGTGGATTTCAATGGAGTCAGGTCCTTGCCGAAGATTGTATATTCTGGTTGTACGATATAACAAACGAATCTACACATGATTATCTTAAGTCCTATTTCTCGCAATATATTGACTGGGGAATCGGCGGGGTCGTAGGCCAAAGCGGTGTGCAGAATATTGGTGAGTACGATCTGGATTTGGATATCGCCTTTGCCTATGCTCCTCCCGGTGCGGTCGGAACGCCCGGTAACTGGTTTCCGATAGGTTATGCCGGCTATGCATTCCTGGAAAGTCCAGGCATTGATACCGATGGAAAAGATAATGACGGTGACGGCATGATTGATGAATCCAGAGAAAGTGATGGTCCGGGTGAGTACCTGGATAAATATCCCTATGGTTTTAATGATATAACCAGAGCCGATTTTATCCGGGTTTACGGATATTCGCCGCGACCGCACTGGTCAAATGATGAGGACTGTGATTGGGAAGTTTATACCGATGTAAATGGCAATGGTGTGTGGGATACAGAAGAGCCGTTAAACAATGATGTGGGTGAGGATGGTGTGGGACCTAATGATATGCATTATGATGGCCCTGATGCCGGTGAAGGGGACGGTATGCCGACAAATGGCGAACCCAATTATAATGAGACTGATCCCGATGAATCCGATCAAATCGGTTTAACAGGTTTTGATATTTTCCCGACACACAGATATGAATTGATAGATGATGAAGGGAACTGGGATGTTTTTAGCCGCTTGGCTCCGCCACTGGATCAGCTGGAACAGCCAAATAATCTGAGTATGTTTTTCTCTTCGGGATCTTTTCCGTTATTGAAGAATCAGACCGAGCGCTATTCAATGGCGTTACTGTTTGGTGAAGACAAAGAAGACCTAAAAAAAAATAAAAAGGCGGTTCAGCAAATATACAATGCGGATTACCAGTTTTCCAAACCACCGCTGAAACCGACATTGAAAATCTATCCCGGTGATGGGGAAGTTACCCTTGTTTGGGATGATGTGGCGGAGAGATCGTTTGATCCCTTTTTACAGGAATATGATTTTGAAGGCTATCTTATTTACAGAGGGACCGAACCGCAGTTTTTAGAAAGCAAAGTAATCACTGATTCCTACGGTAATATGACCTACCGCAAACCGATTGCTCAGTTTGATTTACAGGATAATAAAAAAGGTCCTCATCCGGTCGATATTTACGGTGTGAAATTTAATCTTGGTGATGATACCGGAATTCGGCATGCTTACACCGATAAAAATGTAAAAAATGGTCAGACCTATTATTATGCAGTCGTTTCCTATGATTACGGATTTTATACCTATAGTGACAAAGGCGTTGAAGGTTTTCAACCATCGGAATGTTCAGCGATTATAAATATGAATTCACTGGGACAGGTGACATTTACAGATATCAATTGCGGTATCGCTATTCCCAGACCAGTGGCAGCGGGCTACATTCCGGCTCAGGTTGATGGAGATATTGAGCATATCGGGCCTGGTACGGGCAGTATTGAGGTAGACATTGTTGAGAAGTATAAAATTCCATCGGGTTTAACAACATATGAGCTGGCCTTTACGGAAGACACGAAATATCATACGGAAAAATATCCTTACTATTCTATCCGGGGCGTTGCTGTAGATACACTGGTTCTTGATAGTATCTATGTTAACCTTTATGGCGCTGAGAGTCCGGTGTTTAGCGGAATTACTGTGACAGTTTATAATGATACTACTATCTGGATTGATGATGAAAACTCGCGATTTCTGGAAGGCAGTTTTGACTATATTCCCAAAGTACGCCTGAATCCAAACAATGAAGATATCGGCGGCGTACGATTAAATATCAACCAGCCATCTGACTATATTATTAGTTTCTATGATTCAGTCTATACTTACTCACAAGGAGTCCTGGGCTACAGGTCTTTACCGTCAAGTGTAGGGATTTATAATGTTACGGATTCCATGGATGCGCTTTTTGCGTTGTCGGATCTTGATAAGGATGAAAAATACAGTCATGGTGATGATATTGTAATCATTGTACCTGATGCTGATTTTATTTACAAACGTTATACCTCCTGGATGATTCGCTTTTCGCCGTTATATGAGATTGATACGGTGTGGGTGGATGAGGTCCCCTATGCGGACACCACATGGATTACTGTCGATCCGCCGCAAGCCGGTGATAAGATGTACCTGGCTATCACAAAGCCTTTTCGTTTGGGAGACATATTCCGTTTTACCCTGCAGGGTGCTGATTCCAGTAATGCATTGGCCAAAACCGAGTTGGATGATATTTGTGTGGTACCGAATCCTTATGTGGTGACGGCTTCCTGGGAGCCGACCAATCTGTATAAGTATGGTCGGGGAGAACGGCGCTTGCATTTTTATCATTTGCCGAAGGACTGTACGATCCGGATCTATAATCTGCGGGGCTATCTGGTGGATACAATTGAGCATCACAGCACGGCGGATGACGGGATGGAACCCTGGGACATTTTATCCAAGGATGGGAATGAAATATCCTATGGAATATACATATTCCATGTGGATGCTCCGGGAATCGGTGAGAAAATTGGCAGGTTTGCACTGATCAAATGAAAAGATTCTTACATAGAAAGAAATATGTAATAATTGGCTGGGGACTGGTAATGTTCCTGGGAGTATTCCGTTGTGGATCAAAACATCCGGAATCTCCTATTGTCGCCAAAGTTGAAAATCGGATAATTACTTCCGATGAGTTCGCTTTTGCCTATGAGTTATCTCCTCGTCAATTAACCAGCTTAGAAAATCGTAAGGCGCGTTCAGCTGTTTTAGATCGATTAATTGATAGAATAGTATTGGCCCAAAATGCTGAAAAGTTAGAACTTGGTTTGACGGACACAGTGTTGCAGCGGGCCATTGACCTCTATAGAAGACAGGCCATCAACCAGGAACTCTATCTGAAGCATATTCGAACTCCGATCTCAGTAAATGAAGATGAAGAGCGAGAAGCATTTCGCCGATCAAAAATGACGTTGTTTGTTAAGCATTTTGTGAGTGAGAAGGAAGAAGAAGCAATCAATGTTACAGAAGGGATAATGCCATTTGAGCATACACCGGTATATCCGGGAGTTAAAACGATTAACATGGAAATATATGGTTCTGTTGATATAATTGGCTGGAATGATGTTCAGGTGAATTTGGAAGAGCACCTGTATAAATTACCGGTCTATCAATTTTCTGAACCAATTTTTGACGGTCGGAAATATCATGTATTTCAGGTTGTTGAACAGGAAAGGGAAATGCTGGTTCGAGAAAATGATTTTCAGGCTAACCGTGAGTCGATTCATGGAACATTGAGGAAACGCAAGGAGGTTAAAGCAGCATCTGCTTTTGTTGATGAGATCATGGCTCCCCAGGAGTTGATAATTAAAGCGGATGCATTAAATAAGCTGGCTGATCGAGTCTGGAATAACCGTCCCGCCAGTATCGATCCACGAATTCAACACATTTCGAACGAAGAAATAAAATATATTTCCGAAAACGATTTGGATATTATCAAACAACCTATTGCCGTTTACAAAGATGGCAATATGACAATTTCTGACATCTTATTTCACTATAAGGTAAATCCGCAAAAAGTAAGTTATGACAGCAAACTGGCAATGCGAGAGAGTCTGAAATATTCAGTTGCACTGTATGTTAGAGATTGGGTCTTCTCAGAAAAGGGAATTCGGGAAAAGCTGGATCGTTTGCCTTCTGTTAAAGCAGAAGTGCAAACCCGGAAAGAATATCTTCTGGCGAAAAAGATGGTAAATACGCTTTATGAGGAAGTTGCTGCCGATTTAATAACGGATGAAGAATTCCAGGAATATGTTGAAGCATATTTACATGAATTAAAAGAAAATTCAAATATTCAGGTTTTTGATGAACAATTGATGGCTGTGACCACGACAGATGAAGGACTTTCAAGGAAAGTTGATTTCATTGCCGTTCATACGCAATAATCAAACAGGAGAACTTCATGCTAATAATTCAAATAAAGCAAACATGGAAACGAGTGATAATTATTTCCGTTCTTGTATTACTTTTAATGTCCTCATTGTTAGCTTCTTCAGACAGACTAACAAATGTGGGAACAACGGCAGCGCCATTTCTTGAAGTCGGAGTTGGTTCCCGGGCTATTGGTATGGGGGGTGCGTTTGTCGCTGTAGCGAATGATGTATCTGCTTTATACTGGAATCCGGCCGGACTCTGCCGGATCGATCAACCTGAAGCAGTTTTTGAACGGGTTGAGTGGCTGGCTGATATCGATTTCAATTATCTGGGAGCAACAATTCCTTTTGGAAGATGGGGAACCGCAGGATTTTTTCTGAATGCTATGACCGTACCGAAAATGGAGGTTCGTACGGTAGATTTTCCCGACGGTACCGGTGAAGAATATGATGCAAGCAGTTTAGCTGTTGGAGTTTCATATTCTTTAGGTTTAACGGACCGGTTTTCTATCGGATTTACCGGTAAATACATCTCTGAACGGATCTGGCATGAGAAAACATCTA
>JADHWC010000054.1 GCA_016783665.1 Fidelibacterota bacterium
GAAATCGATGGCTTTTCCAGAAGACCCCGAACGAAAGGTTGTTGATTTAATTTGGTTTCCGACCGGCGGTGGCAAAACAGAAGCCTATCTCGGACTCTCTGCTTATACAATCTTTCTTAAAAAGCTGCGGGATAAAACCGATGGTGGTACAACTGTTTTGATGCGTTATACTCTTCGTCTGCTGACAGCTCAACAGTATCAACGAGCCGCTGCTTTGATCGCAGCCTGCGATTTAATCCGAAAAGAGCATGAAGATGAGATAGGAGTAGAACGAATCACAATTGGTTTGTGGGCTGGGCAGGGACTTACGCCAAACACCAGAGCAGAAGCGGTCAGAGCCTTTAATGCACTTTATCGTGGACAAAGTTATGAGAACCCATTTATCATGCTTCAATGTCCCTGGTGCGGAGCACAAATGGGGCAGATTAAAGAAAAGGGACAAATCCGAGTAAAAGGTTACTTCCTAAAAAGAAGACCATCCTCTATTATTTTTAAATGTGATAATCCAGAATGTGAGTTTTCTACACCAGATTATCCTTTGCCGCTTAAGGTTATTGATGAAGATATCTACGAGTCTCCCCCAACCCTAATTATTGGAACGGTTGATAAGTTTGCCATACTCCCCTGGAAACCACAGGCGAGATCGATTTTTGGCTTTCGAGATAACGGTAAGCGAAAGACGCCGCCGGAATTGATTATTCAGGATGAATTACATTTAATTTCCGGTCCTCTGGGTTCAATGGTTGGGCATTACGAGACTTTAATCTCCGAACTGTGCACAACTCCTGACAGTGGTATTTGTGCGAAAATAATCGCTTCAACAGCAACAATCAGTCGAGCGAAAGAACAGTGTCACGCATTGTATAATTGTGGTAAAGAAAACGTTTTTCAATTTCCACCACAATGCCTTGAGGCAGGTGATTCCTTTTTTGCTTATGAGGATAAAAATTCGCCCGGAAGATTGTATACAGGAATCTATGCAGCTTCCGGCACCTCCTATGCAACTACACAAATACGGGTAATTTCCTCCCTGTTGCAGGGGACAAAATCTGCCACCGTTGATTATGAGGAAGAACGTGATTACTACTGGACAATTCTGAATTACTTTAACAGCCTTCGTGAATTAGGACATGCTGCCACTTTGATTAGCGCAGATATTCCTGAATATCTAAAAGCCAGGTGGAGAAAAAGAATTCGTAAAACGAATAATCATAATGATCCTCAAAGATTTATTTATAGACATATTGAATTAACAAGTCGCATTCCCAGCAGTCAAATTCCACAATCACTACGAGCATTGGAGATAAATTATCCTTCTAAAGACAATTTCCCGGTGGACATTTGTCTGGCAACCAATATGATTTCCGTGGGAGTTGATGTTCAGAGACTGGGTTTAATGACGGTTATAGGGCAACCCAAAACCACTTCTGAATATATTCAGGCGACCAGCCGTGTGGGACGTTCTAAAGAAGGACCGGGACTGGTAGCAATTATTTTCAATACCCAAAAACCCCGCGACCGCTCTCATTATGAACATTTTCGATCCTATCACGCGCGAATTTACAGTCAGGTAGAGCCGACCAGCGTAACTCCTTTCTCCGCTCCAGTACGTGAGCGAGCTCTTCACGCTGTTTTGATTGGATTAATCAGATACTTTTACCCAAAATACCGGGAATCCCCTCAACCATTTCCCAATGAAGAAGTGATTAAGAAACTGTATGAGATAATTTATCGTAGGGTCTCTGGCGTTGATCGAGACGAAAAAGAACTCACACTCAAATTATTGGCAGAAAGATTTGAAGATTGGGCAAGACTGGCTCCTTCCAGATATGGAGACTTTTTCTACAATGATCCGGAAGCGCCTTTAATGTATCAGGCAGGCACCAAACCGCCGGAAAACTGGGAAAATAGATCCTGGGCAACGCCTTTTTCGATGCGAAGTGTTGATGCCGATTGTGAGGCAAATGTTATTGCAAATTATTTAACATCTGATGAAGAGGACTAAAGATGTATTTTAAGAAGCCCATTCGTAGAAACCAGCTTATTTCTCCTTGGGGAATTGGTTCAATATGCAATTTCCCAGGCGATGAAACCCTGATGGTAGCCGGTCTGGATGCCTGGAAAGAAGTTTACCAACAGGCTTTTAACCCTGATGAATTTATAGTTCGAGAAGAGCGACTGGCAAAAAGATTAGGGGTACACAATTTTAGACTTCCGCCGGATTATCGAAAGGCAGGCATTGGAGTTTTAAATTCCAATTTGAAAATCCCTTTCGTCAGATTTCCACTATGGCATTATTGCCCGAGATGCGGTGCCATGGAAAAAATGAGTATATACAAAAATACACCGCAAAAGTGTAAGGGACCTAATTTCAGAGTAATGTCGTGTCATTCATTAACAGACTGGAAACGTCCCCGCTTGATACCATCAAGATTTATCGTCATTTGTTCCGAAGGGCATATTGAAGATTTTCCCTTTATGGAGTGGGTTCATAGAGGTCCAGTCGGCGAAGACTGCAAATTAAGATTAAGAGCTGGCAGGAGTGCCAGCTCACTTTCCGGTATCGAAATAGAATGTGTTACCTGTAATATTAAGAGATCGATGGCAGGCGCTTTTAATGAAGACTCACTGAAGGATATAAAATCATGTAGTGGGCAAAGACCCTGGCTGGGAGAAATAGAAGAAAGTACAGCTGGCTGCGGCAAAAAAAAATTGAGAGTTGTTCAAAGAGGAGCATCGAATGTTTATTTTCCACAATTGCGCAGTTCCATTTATTTGCCTAAATGGGAATCTTCTACCAAACGGATAATTATAGAAGTACTTGAAAAAAATTGGGACTTTTTAACCCGTACCAGAAGCGATGGGGATCTAAATGAGGACGTATTTAAGGCCTTTGCAGACAAATACAATGTAGATGTATATGAGTTATTGAACGCTGCTAAAGAGAGATTAAAATCAGAAGCGGTAACAGAGAATGATGAATGTAAGACTGATTCGGAAGAAATTTATCGTAGAACTGAATATGAGGCAATACTAAAAGGAAAAGGCGGAGATAACCAGGACTTTCATGTGTCAAGTGTTAATCGTAATGAATATGAAAATCCCGTAATGAAATACTTCAAATCAATTGTTCTCGTTAATAAACTTCGTGAAACAAGAGCACTTGTGGGCTTCTCCCGCCTATTGCCCGATAATGGAAAAACGATTAGAGAATTGCGAGCGGAGCTCTCCATCAGTAATCAGCTTAACTGGTTACCCGCTATTATTGTCAAAGGCGAGGGGGTTTTCTTTGAATTTGATAATGTATTAATTGATAAATGGTTGAAGAATCCTGCTGTACATTCAAGATTTAACATGCTTAAAAATAATTACACTTCAGCCAGAAGAAGAATAAATCCACGATTCATTCTTATCCATACTTTTGCCCATGTGTTGATTAATCAATTTAGTTACGTTTGCGGTTACGGAAGTTCAGCGTTAAGAGAGCGGATATATTGTGATTGCGATCCTGAAACACCAGATAATCCTATGAATGGTGTATTAATTTATACTGCTTCTGGTGATTCTGAAGGGTCTCTTGGTGGACTTGTCAGGCAGGGAAAACCCGGTTATCTTGAGGACATTGTAGAATCAGCATTATTTGCCGCCCAATGGTGCTCTGCTGATCCAATATGTATTGATAGCACTGGGCAGGGACCCGGTACCTGTAATCTTGCAGCCTGCCATAATTGTGCGCTACTGCCGGAAACTTGTTGTGAGGAAGGAAATAGATTATTGGACCGGGGGATGTTAACGGGAACTCCCGATAATCCTAAAGTGGGCTTTTTCTACGGATTTGATAACTGATTAATCCTGTTACTTTGAGAGATGAGGATAAATTTGAAACTCAAATGAAAGAACTCGGCAGACATATGACGAATCGGTTTCGCAATTGATTACTTGCGTCAGTAAACGTTTCCGAGACAGGCTTTCAGACGCGGGAAGCGCCACGGAACGAGAATAATACAGCTTAGAATAAGTTATATTCCGCCTCTGAACAGGCGCAATATATCATTATAAAATACCACAGCCATTAAGGTCAGAATAATTGCCAGTCCGATCTGTTGGATACGCAGTTTGGTTTTAATGGATAAGGGACGGCGTATCGTAGCTTCGATAATAATAATGATAAGATGTCCGCCATCAAAGGCTGGAATCGGCAAAATATTTATAAATGCCAGATTAACGCTGATGATTGCCATTAATCCGAATAGCGGAGCAAGCCCCGATTTTGCCGACCGACCCGCTAATTGGGCGATAAAAATAGGACCGCCGATATTTTTCAACGATTCTTCGCCGGTGATCAGCATTTTCAGTGAAATGACGGTTATCTTCAGCCAGTACCAGGTATTCCGGAAACCCTGACCGACGGCTTCAAAAAACCCGGCATTACGATGAGTAAAAACGGGACTGACGCCGATCATGCCGACATCCACCAATTTGGAACCTTTTAAAATTTTATTGGATATAGTGACTATCGGCTTTTCAAACTCATCTTCATTATGCAGCCAGCGAACCATAATCGTATCATTCGGAAAGGCGTGGATGATGCCAGCCATGTTTTCCCAGCTTGATACTATTGTGCCATTGACAGCTAATATTCTATCGCCTTTTTGAATACCGGCTGCTTCAGCCGGTAATTCGGGAATGACCTCATCAATTATTGGCCCCGGGCTGGGATCGTAGATGCCGGCGCCGATTGTCAACAGACAAAAAATAAGCGCCGCGAACAACAGGTTAAAAACTACGCCGCCTGTAATATATACACTTTTCTGTCCGGCGTTTTTTGATTCGAATTTCCAGGGTTCTTTTCCCTGAACACCATCGACGTCCATACTTTCGTCAATGACGCCGGCAACTTTCACATAGCCTCCAAGCGGAATAGCGGAAATACAGTAATCGGTGTCGCCGATTTTTTTACCGAAAAGACGGGGAGGAAAACCGATCGAAAATTTTTCCACCCGCATGCCGGTGAGTTTAGCAAACGTAAAATGACCTAATTCGTGAATAAATATAACGCCGCCTATAACCAACAGAACTGCCAGAACCGTAATCATTTTTTTTAATTCCTCTCTATAGCAATTTTTATAAGTTTTGTCTTATGTAACGATACTCTTTGATTTTGCAAATATATTAACCACCCCTTTTTCCCCTCCTTACAAAGGAGGGGATTGAAGGGGAGGTTACAAACTTTAATTAGACGACATTCATTTTGTCTCAATGAGACCTCCGGTGAGGCAATTTAGTATAAAACCTTCATCGAACCTTTCGTTCCACAAATTCCCGACCTGATTGTTCCGCTTCCAAAATATCACCAAGTTCCGGATTATCTACAATCGGCAAATCCGATAAAGCATCTTCAACAAATCGTGGGATATCAATAAATCTTATTTTATTTTCTAAAAAAGCATAGACTGCATATTCATTTACGACGTTTAATATCGCCGGCGCCGTCCCGCCGCGCTGCAAGGCGTCATGCGCCAGTTTAAGCGATGGAAATTTTGCAAAATCCGGCGCTTCGAATGTTAACTCCCTGATCTTCATAAAATCGGTGTCTTCCCATACGACAGGCAATCGTTTGGGATAACTGAGAGCGTATTGGATAGGCAATTTCATATCAGGCAGACCCATTTGGGCTTTGATCGAGCCGTCGATGAATTCTACCATGGAATGGATAATGGATTGAGGATGAATAATAACTTCGATATTTTCCGGGGCAACTCCGAATAAATAATAAGCCTCAATAATTTCCAGCCCTTTATTCATCATGGTCGCAGAATCGATGGTGATTTTTTTACCCATATTCCAGGTGGGATGTTTTAACGCCTGCTCCAGTGTGATATGATCGAAGTGTTCGATTGGCAGCGCTCGGAACGGACCTCCCGAACCGGTCAGAATAATTCGGCGAATATTCTTAATGTCTTCACCGACAATGCATTGCCAGATGGCGCTGTGTTCGCTATCAACGGGAAATATTTTAAGATTTTTTTCTATAAGCAGCCGGTTGATCAGTTCGCCTGCCATGATGAGGGATTCTTTATTGGATAGCGCAATATTATTACCGGCTTTCAGGGCGTGATAGCTGGGTTCCAGCCCGGCGCTGCCGACAATGGCATTCAGGACTAAATCCACATCTGTTGCGGCGGCAAGATCATTGATCCCGGTTTTCCCGGAAAGCACCTCAATGTGAAGAGGACGCAATTCGTTATGTATTTTATCAGCGAGAGTTTCATCGGCGATAGCGACAGCTTTCGGATGAAATTTCTGTGCCTGTTCGATCAAACGTTCCGCATTTTTACCGGCTGTAAGATACTGGACAGAGAAATTTTCAGGGCAAGCGCCCACAACACGCAGGGCGTTTGTCCCAATACTGCCGGTTGATCCTAAAATTGAAATTCGTTTCATTTTTATATTAAAAATATTTCAGGATTAAAAACTGTACACTTAATAAATGCCGTGATACAGATAATTCACTACCGATCTGCATATTATTTTGAAAAATGCGGTAGGCGCTGAAACGCAGCAAATTAATATCAATACTTTTTGTCGTTTTGTAATTTTGAGCCGGTAATGTATGATCGGTTACATGAATTACACACTGCATGAAATGTGCGGAATAACCGATCGCAACATTCCAATTTGGATATCGGATATTTCTCGACAGTTCAATGCCGATATTGTTAATGTGAAAATCATCAGGACCCTTCAAGCGCAGAACGTGAAAACCGGCATTTGTTGATTTCTTATTATCACCCCATGATGCGCTTATAAACGGACCAACTGTCTGAATATTATCGCCCAGCCATTCATAAGCGCTAAAATTTGCTCCAATCTTAAGATTCGGTGAAATGGACATTACAATCCAGAAACTGGGAAAGCCCCATACTGTGGATTGAAAATCGGGTACGGCGATAGTGACAAAAGAAGCTCCAATTGCAGTTACCGGATCATCTGAATAAGCGATGAGAGGTGCCGGAGGTGTTTGTTCCGTGGCAATGATACCTGCAATCGGTTCTAATGTTTTCCGGACCCTGGCTGGATCGATACCGGTTAGATTTAAATTTAATGCATTTACATTACCAGTCAGCATTAATGCGATAATTAATAAAAGGGCAATTCGAGTCTGATTAATTTGCAAGGTAGAGATTATAAAATATATTAACGGATAATTCCACGATCGCTGTTTTTAATGAAATCCACGATATTTTTCACTTCTGCGGGCGCCTTTTTATCTTCCAGAATTTTCTTAACAGCATCCGATACATTGTATTGCGAATTGTAAATCAACTTATATGCTTTTTTCAAATGTTTCACCGTATCACTGGAAAATCCGCGACGCCGTAAACCAATGATATTCAGTCCTTCAAATCTCAAAGGCTCTCCGGCAGAAATGATATAAGGCGGCACATCTTTCGTTACCCGGTAGTGACCGCCAATCAGACTATGCTGACCAATCTTCACAAACTGATGGATACCGACCATTCCTCCGATGATCGCCCAATCCTGAATTTCCACATGACCGGAAATATTAGTTGCATTGGCCATGATGACATTATTACCAACAATACAGTCATGGGCGATATGGACATACGCCATGATCAGACAATCGGAGCCGATGACAGTTTTCCAATGGGCTTTGGTACCCCGGTTAACCGTTACGAATTCACGGATCACGGTGCGTTCTCCGATTTCGACAGACGTTTCCTCGCCACCGAATTTGAGATCCTGGGGCGCCTCTCCAAGAACGGCATGGTGAAATACCTTACACTCCTTATTCAAGTGAGTTCCCGGGCATAATACTACATGCGACCCTATTTCACAATTGTCGCCAATCGTTACATTTTCTTTGATCCAGGAATAGGGACCAATTATTACATTCTCCCCGATTGTGACATTGGATTCAATAATTGACGTCGGATGAATGTGATTACTCATATTACAAATCCACTATTGATGCCATCATTGATGCTTCAACAACGACATCATCATTTACAAATGCCACGGCTTTCATTTTGCACGTTGCTAATCTGAGCTGGATCATTTTTACTTCCAATCGAATCTGGTCTCCAGGTGTTACCGTTTTTCTGAAACGAACATCATCCAATCCGGTAAATAAGACCAGTTTTTCTTTGGGGTTATCAATCGTATTTAACAACAGAAGTCCGCCTGCCTGGGCTAATGCTTCAACGATCAGAACACCAGGCATAACTTTTCTCATCGGGAAATGACCGGTAAAAAAGGGTTCGTTAATTGTAACATTTTTAATTGCAGTGACGGTTTCTCCGGGAGTCATATCCAGAATCCGGTCAACGAGCAGAAAAGGGTAGCGGTGAGGAAGAATGCATTCAATACCATGAATATCAAAAAGAGCTCCCGGAACTTTTCTGGGCTGGTATTTTTCCTGAATGATAATTTTTTCATACTCCTTACGGACTTTCTTTACCAGATTGACATTATGAGCGTGACCGCTGCGCGCTGCGATGATATGTCCCTGGATAGGAACGCCGAGCAGCGCAAAGTCACCGATCAGATCCAGTATTTTGTGTCGCACGGCTTCATTATAATAGCGCAACTCGACATTATTAAGTGTACCTTTTTGCCCGATAACAATGTCACTCTTAATATTGAACATGTCCTGTAACCGTTTAATCTCCTGTGCATCAATCTCGCGGTCAATGAAGACAACGGCGTTATTGACATTGCCGCCCTTGGCCAATCCCATATTTTTGAGATGCTCTACTTCACTTAATGTACAGAATGTTCTGGCAGAAGCATAATCGGTTTCAAATTCATCGGAGAGCGAATACATGGCGGAATATTGTGTGCCAATCGCCGGGATTTTATAATCGATCAGAAAAGTAATACGAAAACTTTCAGCCGGCAATACATGAACATCGACGCCGTTTTTAGGATCTGTATATTGGATGATCTTATCGATTACGAGAACGTCCTGAAGAACACTCTGTTCAATGATCTCCGCCTTTTTTAATACTTTAACAAACTCAATTGAACTTCCATCACAGACCGGGGGTTCGATATTATTGACTTCTATGAAAATATTATCAATTTCCAGACCGGCGACAGCTGCCAGTACATGTTCGACAGTGTGAATTTGGAAGCCATTCTGCGCGATAGTAGTTCCTCGGGAAATATCTACAACATGATTAATATCAGCCAGTATTTCCGGACAGTTTTCGATATCAGTGCGAACGAAACGGATACCGGAATTTTCCGGCGCCGATTTAAAAGTAATTGTGCTTTTTACACCGGTGTGCAGACCGATTCCGGAGACAGAAACCGGGTTTTTTATAGTAAATTGATTTCTTGACATTCCTATTTCCTTTGCTTCAGTATTTCCAGCTCTTTTTCGATAGTTTTGAGACGTTCTCTGATTTCCGGGATAAACCGGATGCTGATGAGTTCCCTGCGAGCTTTCTTTTGCTCCTGGGCAGGATACCCGAACATAATAGTTCGGGGAGCAACATCTTTTGCAATACCTGATTGAGCCGCGACCATCGCTCCTTCACCAACTTTTATGTGTCCTGCAATACCGACCTGTCCCGCAATGGTTACTCTGTTTGCTAACTGAGTGCTTCCGGCGACACCACTTTGGGCGGCAATAAAACAATATTCCCCGATTTTTACATTATGGGCGATCTGAATAAAATTATCCAGTTTTGTTCCTTTTCCAATAACAGTATTTCCTAACGTCCCACGGTCAACGGCGCAGTTGGCGCCTATTTCAACATCATCATTAATAACAACGCCACCCTCCTGTGGTATTTTGGAAATTCCGTCTTCCGTACGAACAAATCCATAGCCGTCGCTGCCGATAACGGCTCCGGAGTGAATGCGAACATTGTTACCGATTTGACATCGATGATAAATGCTGACGTTCGGGTAGATTATTGTTGCAGAGCCGATTGTCGATTCTTCCCCTACATATATATTTCCAAAAAGAATTGCGTTATCTCCAATCATAGCGTTCTCATCAATGATAACGTTGGGACCGATATGAATGTCTTTTCCTGTTTTTGCAGTTTTGGCAATGGTTGCCGACGGGGCAATGCCCGGCTTTGGAAAAGGAATCTGAGGACGGAATTTGGCGATCAGGAGTGAAAATGCATAATTAGGATTTTCCACCCGGATCAGGTTTTTATAGGCTCTGGAAAAATCTTTAGGAACGAGAATTGCCTCTGCTTCCGTTGTTGCTACAAATTTTGTGTATTTCGGATTTGCAATGAAGCTGAGTTCGCCGGGTTGAGCATATTGAATTTCAGCGACATCCGAAATAAGCGCTTCCGGATCGCCTTCGAGAATTCCCTGAACGATCCGGGTAATTTGACCGAGAGTATAGGTCATTTAATCGTTTCTTTTTAATTCATAGAGAACTTTGTCTGTTAAATCATGTACCGGTTCGGCATATAGAATATTTCCCGCAACGGTGTCAAAAATATAGTCGTATTTGTTCTCTTTTCCCACTTTTTCAATTACAGATTTGATCTTCTCGAGAACAGGTCCAACTAATTCTGCCTGCTTGCGGTAGATTTCTCCCTCCGGACCCAATTTTTCTACTTGATAACGCTGAATTGATTGCTGTAATTGACTGATCTCGTTTTCTTTGGTTTGACGGCGTGTTTCGCTCATAATCATTTTCTGGCGTTCATAGTCTCTGCTCAGGCTGTCCAGCGTTGACAGCATTCCTCTGTATTCATCTTCCAATTTTCTGGCTTCGATATCCAGCTTGCTTTGAGCTTCTTTGGCTTCGTCAAATTCCGCCAGAATGCGGTCAGAGTTGACATAGGCGATTTTCATCTGTTGTGCAATAGCGACGTTAAATGCGCTGACGACAAGAAGCAATCCAATTAATATCATGGTAAATTTCTTCACTGTTTCCTCCGTATTATTAAAATGGCATTCCAAATATAAAATGTGTTTTCCATCCTTCGGGTTTTCCGTAACCGGTGTATCCTTCAGGATCGATATCGTCAAATCCATAACCTAAATCGACACCGATCATACCAAGCGCAGGCATAAAAAACCGAACTCCAAATCCTGCTGATCGTCTCAGGTCAAATGGGTCGGTATTGCTTAGATTTTTCCAGACATTGCCCGCTTCGGCAAAGATCAGTCCGTAAATCGTTGGTTCTTCCGAAATGGGAACACGGTATTCAAGGGAATATTTGAATAGCGTTTCGCCGCCCCAGGGTGAATATCCACTGCTGGAGCCGGATCGGACAGGTCCAACTGAATTATCAGGATAACCACGTAAGGCAACCCCGTAAATCATCCCGCTGCCTCCCATGATAAAACGTTCATCCGGAGGGATGATAGAACTTTCTTTGATTTTCTTTATGACGCCGAATTCCACCTGGTTAAATAAAACAAGTTTCCAAATCGTAGGTAAATAATATTCCATGCTGAAGTTGTGTTTATGAAAATGTTCCGTACCGCCCAGAAAACCGCCGGATAAAGATGACGACCATCTCATTACAGAACCCACGGTGGGAAATTCCGGTCTGTTCCGGCTGTCACGGGAGATGACTTGGGTAAAGCTGATACCCGTTGTCTTTGACTGTCCAAGTAGAACGGAATTTAAATAAGCTTCATCGAGGTTGCGGTATTCCTTCTTTGCGGCAGATAATATCCAGGTACCTCTGAAATAATTATCCGGCCATTTGAATCTACGCCCCCAGCGAAGCGAGGCGCCTAATTGAGAAAGATCAAATGGGTAGTAATAATATCCGCTACTGCCGCGTTCGGAATAAAAGATACTGGCGCCGATAAGGTTTGGCGTATCGAAAAGCCACGGATCGGTGAAACCTAATGAAATAGATTTATATGGCGTGGCACCCGAACCGGCTATACTGTATTGCGCGCCCTGCTGATAACTCACTCTGACTTGCTGACCACGTCCTCTGAAATTATTAAACTCCACACTGCCGCCGCCAATCAAACCATACATTTGACTTATACTGAATGAAAGATTGGCGCGATCCGATGATTTTTCTTCAACGGCAATCTCAACATCAATTTCATCTTCACTAACCGGAATCACGTCGGGAACGACATTGCTGAAGTAATTTAAAATGAAAATTTCGCGCTGACTGCGCATCAGAGCTTCACGACTAAAAATATCGCCGGGGAATACCTTCAGTTCCCGGCGGATTACATTTTCATGGGTTCGGTCATTGCCGACTACGTTGATCCGTCCGATTGATACCTGGTGATTTTCGGTAATGCTAAGATGAAGATCGATCTCATCCTCGCCGACCGGAGTCTCTTTTGGAATGATCTGAAAAAACAGATAGCCCCGATCCATATAAATTCCATTTACTCGTTCATATACCGCTTTTTGGAGTTCCTCTTTATCGTAATAATCACCCGGTTTTATTCCAAGGACGGCTTTCAGTTGTTCATCAGTGTACAGATTATGTCCGCTGAATGATATACCCCGATATTTGTAACGGGGACCTTCATATACATCCAGTGTTAAAAACATGTATTTTTTGTTGTCTGAATAGGATATTGAGTCATTCTGAATTTCGAAGTCGCGATAGCCTTCTTTATTATAAAAATCGACCAGTTTCTGTTTATCTTCCGTATATTTTTCCTGATCGAATTCACCGATTTTAAGTAAAAATAAATTTCGCCGCCGGGTCTCTTTTAATATTCGTCGGAGCTTACTGTCGCTGAACTGTTCATTGCCTTTAAAAACAACATCTTTTATCCGGACTTTTTTCCCTTCTTTGATGTGAATCAACAGATTTTGGGTGTTTTCTTTTTCGCCCGGTTCCAACTCTTCTTTTATTTCGACCAATAGAAAACCATCCTCTTCATACAGGTCTCGCATCTTTCGTTTGGTCTCGGAAATTAATGCCGGTGAAAGCACTTTTCCGCTGATTAATTTGAGTTCATCGTCAAATTTACTTTTACGTATCTTCTTATTACCAATAACTTTGAATTCACCAAGCCGGGGATATTCTTCGACCTGAATAATAAGAAAAAGCCCATCTTCTGTGGCTTTATCTATATAGATCTGAATGTCTGAAAATATTTTTAATTTCCATAAATGTTTAATAGCATCCGGAATGTCGTCGAATGTAATTTTTTTACCTTCGATGATTCCGGACTGGATTTTAATGCTGCTTTCAGAAATGGTTTTATTACCCTGAACAGCGACCCCCAATATTATGATATTTTGGGTGGTCTGGGCAATGGAATTGCTTAGAAATAAAACTATTACAGTAATGAGGGTGAACAGAAATCGTGTTAATTTCATTTAGGTATTATTTTCCTGTTTTCTTTCTGTTAAGTTGGTCACTCGTGCGACCAAATCGCCTTTCACGTTTTTGATAACTCTCAATCGCATCCAAAAGTTCCTTAGCTCGAAAAGCGGGCCAGTAAATTGGGGTCACATAGATTTCAGTGTATGCAAGCTGCCAGAGCAGAAAATTACTTACCCGCAGTTCACCGCTGGTTCGAATTAATAAATCGGGATCCGGTTTTCCGGCTGTATAAAGATAATCTGAAAATAGTTCATCGTTGATCTCATTAATATCAATCTGACCGTCCCGGACGTCCTTTGCGATAGCCTGTACGGCATCGATCATTTCCTGCCGGCTGCCATAACTCAGGGCAAGGTTCAAATTAAGACCGGTATTGTGTTTGGTTTTTTCGACGCCTTCCATCAAACCTTTTAAAGGTGCGCGTGGCAGATCGCCTAAATGACCGATCATGGTGAACCGAACATTGTTTTTATGAAGTTCATCGATTTCACTCCGGATAGTCCTTAATAAAAGATTCATTAATGCCGAGACTTCGGATTTGGGACGAGACCAGTTTTCAACTGAAAACGTATATAGAGTGAGAACTTCGATACCGAGTTCTCCGCATTCGCGGGTCACTTCACGAACCGAATTGATCCCCTCATTGTGACCGGCTACTCTCGGCAGACCACGCTCCCTTGCCCACCGACCGTTTCCATCCATTATAATGGCAATATGCCGAGGCATTATTCCTTTTGATAAAATTTTTTTTCTCAGATCGTCGATTGTCACGTCTTTTATTACCATTAAAAATGCACTTAAAAATAGCTTACGGAAGTTAATTTCAATCCTCTATAAAGTCAATGGAAAATCAGAGCAATTTATTGACGGGAGAAGGAAATAATCATAAAGTGTCATTAGCAAAACTAAATATGATTAGCCCGGGTTTATATAAAAAGTTAACCATGAATTTCACCTGTCTGCGTCCGGCGGTTGCCTGCCCGACAAGCAGGCGGGCCGGACAGGCAGTCGAATACACACAAATTTTATTTAACGTAACCGATCACCAACTTTTAGCAACCATTCCCATTTTTGGCAAATATGTTTTAAGACCCATGCCGTTTCCTATCATTTTTGGAAAAATGTGTTGATTTACTAAGAGAGTCTGTCTATATTTAACCGAACATGAGAATTGAGAAAAACAACTCAGAACAGTGGCAACGGCGGGATTTTTAATCGCACACGATTAAGAAAGCTAGGTGTATGAATAGCAGGATATTAATAGCGGATAATGATCGTGACACCCGGAATTCACTCGCAGCCTTATTGACTGATAAGGGATTTGTCTGTGTTAAAGCCGGAGATGGAGAAGAAGCGATCAAGCATGTCAAGGAAGATAATTTTGATATTATGATCGTCGATATAAAACTGCCTAAATGGAACGGCATCCAGGTGCTTGAGAAAGTCTGTAAAATCAGCCCCCGTACTTTAACCATGATTACCACTGCTTCGGCAACTGTTGAAACCGCGATTGAAGCTCTGCGAAAAGGGGCGGTTGACTACCTCACCAAGCCCCTGGATTTCAATGATGTTGTCGTTCGTGTTAAAAAGATGCGGAAACTTCAGCTGGTTCTATTAGAAAATCAATATCTCAAACAGGAGATCCATTCCAAGTACAATCAATATATGATCATCGGCGATAGTCCGGCAATGCAGAATGTCTATAAGATGATCGATAAAGTCGCCAAATCGACCTCAAATATTCTGATTACCGGAAAAAGCGGAACGGGAAAAGAACTGGTCGCCAGAGCGATTCACCAAAGCAGCCCGCGCACAGATGCTCCATTTATTCCAATCAATTGCAGCGCTATTCCTGAAAATCTCTTCGAAAGTGAATTGTTCGGTTTCAAAAAAGGATCATTCACCGGCGCCACAATGGATAAGGATGGAGTGTTTCGCGCCGCCAGCGGTGGAACCCTGTTTTTGGATGAAGTCGGTGAAATTCCGGTCCATATCCAGGTAAAACTCCTGCGCGCCATCGAAGAAAAGGAAATCAAACCGATCGGCTGTCCCTCATCGCTGAAAGTTGACGCCCGTATATTGTCGGCGACGAATAAAGACCTCCTGAAAGAGATCGAAGAAGGAAACTTCCGGGAGGATCTGTATTATCGCCTTAACATTATTGATATTTATTTACCGTCTCTTACTGAACGCAGAGATGATATTCCGCTGTTGGTGAACCATTTCATCAGCAAGTACAACCAGGAATTAAAGCGCAAGGTGCTTGGCGTCGATAATGAGACAATGAAAGTGCTGATGAATTATAAATGGAAAGGCGAGGTCAGGGAGCTGCAGAATGTCATTGAGCGCGCGGTGCTATTATGCGAAGGCGACTATATTACCATTAAAGATCTGCCGCCCCATGCGTCCATGGGAATTGCCATGGAATATGCGGATGATCTGAAGACCTCAGTGCGGAACTTCGAAAAACAACACATCCTGTCAATTCTCAGGCGGGTGGAAAATGATAAAAACCACTGTGCGGAGATGCTCGGAATCGGACTCTCCTCGCTTTATCGTAAAATCGACGAATTAGGTATAAAACTATAAACACGCTTTTCCAAAATAATGAATCAACCGGCAATATTCATTACTTCAGATATTGAACCATACTGATCAGATACAGTTCTTCGAACCAGATGAGTATTTTTAGAAACCTTATTACAACAAGAAAAATCAGTCGGGTTTTCTCTTTAGCATTGTAAGAAAAATTCGTCGTTATTCAATAAGCATCCCATTAATTTTTATTGAACATACTGAACCAAAGTTGACTATAGAGAATTTATAAATTCTTCTTCTGATATCTTTGCCTGTCGTAGAATTCCCTTTAATGTACCTATCTTCAGTTCACGATGAAGTGGAATTACACAACCAATGTCGCCCCCTGGTCTGTATTTTCGCATTACTACATGAC
>JADHWC010000007.1 GCA_016783665.1 Fidelibacterota bacterium
TTGTAATAAATATCAAAGGAAACAGTTACAGATTAAAGGAAAAAATCGAAATGGAGGGTATTAAAATGAATGTACCGGAAGGTTAAAGTGGTACACTTTTCACGACCATTTTTGGTACATTTTTTCGCGACCCTTGACACTACAATCAAATTGAAAATAATAAACCGGTTGACTTGGGATATTTACATTGGTATACAAGATCTGATTCATTATTAACCTTAATTTTACAAAGAGCAATTACTGGAATTGAGGCATATATTTGTGGTGCTGTATATTATGAGGGTGGTGTTAGAAGTATAATTGACAGTAATAACATAAAATATTTAAAAAATCCTTTTTTATTGAACGGAAGTTCCACCGCTGATAACTATTATAATAAATTACCCGGTCTTCTACAGGATGATATACGTTTAAAAATTATGGAAAAGAAATTATGGAAAAAAACATTTAAATATTATTCTGAATTAAGAAATCCGATATTTCATGGGTATGAAATATCAAAATCTGATGTAAAGAATGTTTATGAAGCCTTTATATTAATGGCCGAAATTTTCGAATGGATTGACTTATGGCATCCTCCTGAACATTTAATAAAAGGAGGCTCAATTTTTCAGGATATAAAAAAGAAATTTATTCCTGAATGGTTAGAACATTAAATAAGACTGTATAACCAATGCAACTTATATATTAAAAACAATATTAAAACATTTTGGAAAGAAAAATAGATATGGTTTCCTGCTAAATATATGTTAAAAGTATAAAAAGGAAGAGGTGTAATTATGAGTGGTGTAAAAATTACTAAAAAGAATCCACCGAGGTATTTTGACGCTCCGTGTGCAAATGAAAAATGCAACCATGAAGTCAGAGTTCCATTAACTAATATTAACAAAACCATTACCATTAGTTGCAAATATTGTGGGGCACAAAACATATATGATTCAAAAACACTCAAAAGTTTAAAAAAGTTAAATGATTCAATCGGTGGCGACAGGAAAATAGAGATCACTCTTTAAGCCCCACAATCACAGATTTAAGTTTTAGGAATATTTCATCTATAAACTTATCTAAACATTTATGAAAATATTTACTGTAATATTTTTCCGGTACTTTTCGATCCATCTGGCGCAATTAATCCTACTTCAAAACTGATTATATTTGATAATTCTTTGCTATATTTTTCTATTTTATTATTTATATCGTTTGTCATGTCATCAAACCTTTATTTTAAATTAAACTTCTAACAAATCTTCGCATCTGACACAATATTAAAAAAACGATAACCGAAAATCTTTATTTCCCTGGCTACGGGGTTGTTCCATGGGAAGTCCTTCGGACCGCTCCGTAGCCAATTGTTCCGGAGCGCCTGCCCGACCTGTCTGCCGACAGGCAGGCGGTCAGGCGGACAGCCACGGAACGAGTGGAAGAGTATGAGAAACTCTGTTGAACGAAATATTGTTTGACATGCCGTACAATATAACGTACATTTATACAGTTAACGTTTGAGGTAATGATGCAAAGAATACAATTGGACAAAGATGTTAAACCACTTAGTGAATTTAGGTCAAAGGTAGCTTCCTATCTTGAGCATGTTCATAAAACCAAAAGACCACTATTAATAACTCAAAATGGTAAAAGTAGCGCCGTACTTATGGATGTTAGTGAATACGAAGCAATAATAGATAAAATCGAGTTATTACAAGATATTCAATTAGCCAATTCTCAGATCGAAGAGGGTCAAGGAATTTCGAATACCAAGGCAAAAAGAGAAATTCTAAACAGAATCAATAATTGAAGATAATCTGGTCTCCACTATCCGTAGATCAGGCAACTGAAATTGCTGAATATATAGCTGCTGATAATATCAGCGCATCAAATGAATGGGTTGAGAAATTATTTGAGATAGTTGAACAGTTAAAAACATTTCCTCGAAGTGGTCGTATTGTACCGGAAATTAATGAAGAAACAATCCGGAAATTGTTATTTGGCAACTATCGTATTATTTATCGAATAGAACTGAAACAAATTTCAATATTGACTGTTCGTCATAACAGGCAAATATTACCTGAATCTGATATCGAACCGAAGTAAAATCTGCTAACAAACCGGTTTTTTCCTGGCTACGGGGTTGTGCTCCGTAATACTATGCAGGATACAAGTTTATCGAATGTCACCCTGATCCCTTCCTGTCACCCTGAGTTCATCCCTGCCCGACAGCAGGCGGGGAAGGGTCCTCCAGGCACACTTCGATAACATCCTGATAAATCGGGATTACTCAGTGTGACATGGGTAAATTTCAGTTTTTAAGTAAATTCAATATTGTTTTGTAATCTCATTCGAAGTTACTTATCTTTTTCATTATTTGAAAGTAAACCTGTATTTAAAGCGCATGAAGCAAAACCAAAGTTGAGAAAATCATAAAAAGGAAGTAAAGAATGAAAGCATTAATAACAGCCGGTGGACACGGAACCCGGTTACGACCAATTACTCATACGCAAAATAAACATCTGATCCCGATTGCCAACAAGCCGATATTGAATTATGCGCTGGAGTATGTCAGAGAAGCCGGCATTAAAGAGGTTGGAATTATCACAAATAAGGACGGATCGGAAGTTAAAGATGTTTATGGTGACGGGAAGGAACTGGGATTGTCCATTACGTATATTCCCCAGGAACGTCCTTCCGGACTCGCTGATTGTGTCCGCATCGCACAGCCGTTTATCGGCAATGATTCTTTTGTTTTTTATCTTGGAGATAACATTATAGTCGGCGGGATCAAGCGTTTTATTGATGAATTTGAAGCCAATGATTCGAATTGTCACCTGGTGCTGGCGAAAGTTCCGGATCCCGAACGTTTCGGGGTTCCTGAAATAAAAGATAATCATATCGTCCGCATTGAAGAAAAGCCTCAAAAACCCAAAAGTGATTATGCCGTAACCGGAATTTACATTTACGACAGATCTATTTTTGAAGCTGTAAACAGCATTAAGCCCAGCGCCCGCGGAGAATTGGAAATATCTGATGCTCATCAGTATCTGATCGAGAAGGGTTTGAAAATCAGCTATTCGGAAATAACGGGCTGGTGGAAGGATACCGGCAAACCGAATGATCTGCTGGAAGCCAACCGGCTGGTGTTAGACAATATTTCCCCAAATATTGCCGGTAAAGTTGATCAGGACAGCAATATTTCAGGACGCGTGATTATCGGAGCTGGAGCGGAAATAAAAAATAGTAATGTCCGTGGTCCGGCGATCATTGGCTCCGGAACAAAGATTATTAATTCCTATATTGGTCCTTATTCTTCAATTGAACGGGATTGTGTTATTCAAAATTCGGAGGTGGAATTCAGCATAATTTCGGAAAATTGTAAAATCCTGAATCAAAAGATTCGTATTGAAGCCAGCTTATTAGGGAAAGACGTTACAATTATCGAAGCCAATGCCAAACCTTTTACAAACCGATTTATCATTGGTGATCAAAGCATCATAGAAATCCGATAACATTGATCAAAACAGTCAGCTTTCGAACGCTTGGTTGTCGCTTAAATCATTCTGAATCCGATTCGATTCAATTTGAGCTCCAGAGCGCCGGCTTCACTATTGTTAATAACAAAACTCCCGCAGATTTAACTATTATCAATAGCTGTGCCGTGACCCGGCAGGCGGAGGCGAAAACCCGCGGCGCTATTGCGGCTTCCCGGCGAATTTCGCCCCAGGGGAAAATTACGGTAGTGGGATGTTATTCCCAGTTGTCGCCGACTGATCTGATTGATATGAAGGGCGTTGATCTGGTCCTGGGCAATTCCGAGAAGTATAGAATCCGGAATTATCTGGGAGCAATTGAAAAAGAGCAAGTGGAAATCCATGTCGGTAATGTTTTAGAGGAAAATACTTTTCCTCCGATTGGAGTCATATCGAAAGGTGATCGCACAAGAGCCCAGTTGAAAGTTCAGGACGGCTGTGATTATAAATGCTCCTTCTGTGTGATTCCCTTAGTGAGAGGAAGAACCCGGAGCCGCGATTTTCAGGCATGTATCGATGAAACGAAAATGCTTGTTGATCATGGTTATAAAGAAATAGTGCTGAGCGGGATCAATATCGGGAGCTATCGGACTGAAGCAGGACAGGATTTCACCGATCTTGTGGAGGGCATACTTGAAAAAACGACTATCCGTCGGCTACGGATCAGCTCAATTGAACCGGACCTGATTTCGGATCGATTAATATCCATAATGCGGGACGAACCACGCCTTTGCCGCCATTTTCATATACCATTGCAACACGGTTCAAATGAAATGTTGGGCTGGATGCGTCGAAGATACCGGATAGAGTCGTATCAGGAAACCGTTGCTAAAATAGCTGATCAGATTCCGGATGTGTGCATCGGGACAGATGTTTTAGTTGGTTATCCGGGTGAAACTGATGAACATTTCCAGGAAATGACAGATGTCTTGCAACGATTGCCAATCGCCTATTTTCATGTATTCCGATTTTCATTCCGACCGGGAACTCCGGCATCTCAGATTATATCTACGGTTTCTCCATCCGTAAAGAAGGAACGTTCCGAATTATTGAGAAAATTAAGCAAATCCAAGAAAGTTCATTATGTTCGGGGTTTTTCAGGTAAAGAATTATCGGTTTTATTTGAAAAGAAAACGAAATTGGGGCTTTACGAAGGACTGTCAGATAATTATATTACAGTCAATGTAAAATCAAAGGAGCCGCTGATCAATCGGATTATAAAAATTGCCATCACACAAGTAAACGGCGCCACTGCTCAGGGAGAGATTGCTCGTGACTGAAAAGACATATTTTATCGGGATCGCCGGGAATATCGGAGTCGGAAAAACGACTATGACAGATATTATTGCCGATCGATTCGGATGGAGAGCATATTATGAGTCCGTAATTGATAATCCTTATTTGGAAGATTTTTATGAGGATATGAAGCGCTGGAGTTTTAACCTGCAAATATATTTCCTGTCTCACAGATTTAGGACGCATAAAGTGATGACTGAAAACGGTATTTCATCGGTGCAGGATCGCACGATTTATGAAGATGTCGAAATTTTTGCCCGTAATCTTTATGAAATGGGCAATATGTCGAAGCGGGACTGGGAGAATTATTGCGCATTATTCGATATTATGACATCCTATCTGAAAAAACCGGATTTGATCATATACCTGCGCGCGAGTGTGGATACATTATTAACACGTATAAAAAAACGATCACGAGGGTTCGAAAGTACTATTTCGCCGGAATATATCTATATGCTAAATATCGCATATGAACGTTGGATCAAGCGGGTGCAGGGGCAATATCCGGTTAAGGTGGTTGAGACGGATAATTTTGATGTATTTGATGATGCTGATAAACTTGATGAGTTACTTCGGGATATTCGACAATACTGTCCTGAATGTGAATAAATATTTGTTATTTATGAAAGGTACAGATTTTTCCGATATACTTAATTGTTTTTACCGAAGGAATTAGATAAATTCAGACAGTTTTTGGGATAGGATTGGAAGCCGCCACATTGAAAAAAATTGCCGTATTTGCTTCAGGACGAGGCTCGAATTTTTCAGCTGTGTTAGGACAGATTAAACTGGGTAACATAGCGGCGGAAGTAGCTTGTGTCGTCAGCGATCATGTCCAACCGCCTGTTTTTGATATTGCCGTGGATCATGGAATCCCAACTCACTGGGTGAGCAGAAAGCAATTTTCGGCGGCAGAAGATTATGCTGGTTTTTTAATTGGGTTGCTTGAATCCTATGATGTTGATCTGGTCTTGCTGGCAGGATATTTGAAATTGATTCCTTCCCCGTTTGTTAAACGATATCGGTATGCAATGATCAACATTCATCCGGCGCTGTTGCCTAACTTCGGCGGAAAAGGATTCTACGGGATGAAGGTGCATGAAGCAGTGATAGACTCCGGTGTGAAAATCACCGGTGTTACGATTCATTTTGTTGATGAATGCTATGATAAGGGAGCGGTTATTTTACAGGAAATGGTTAGTGTGTTGCCGGATGATACTGCGGAATCTCTCGCTCACAGAGTGTTGCAGGTTGAACACCGGGTATTCCCGCAGGTTGTAAAGGCGTTTTGTGAGGATAAGATCCATATAAGTAATGGTAAAGTAATCTGGGAGAAATGAGTTCCTTGAATATAAAGCGTGCGATTATCAGTGTCTGGAACAAGGAAAATATTGTTCCATTTGCCAGAACACTTCAGTCGAAAGGTGTGCGGATTTATTCTACCGGTGGAACCTTTCGAAAATTGAGTGAGGAAAATATTACTGTCGAAAAGATCGAAGATCTGACAGGTTTTCCGGAAATTATGGGTGGGCGTATCAAGACTCTCCATCCCCTGATATTTTCCGGGATTTTAGCAAATAGCGCAAATCCCGATCATATTGACGACCTTAAAAAAGTGAATGCAACTGCTTTTCAACTGGTGGTTGTTAACCTCTATCCATTTTCAGAAACCTATCATGCCGGTGGGAAAAGCGATGAAGAGATTGTCGAAATGATTGATATCGGCGGTCCGAGTATGTTAAGAGCTGCGGCAAAGAATTATAAAAGCGTTGCTGTTTTATCGCATCCATCACAATATGATGAGTTTTTAAAACGATTTGAAGCCGGTGAAATTAATGAAAATTACCGCCGGACACTTGCCGGAGATGTATTCATACAGACGAGTAATTACGATACGGATATTGCAACATTTTTTTCTGAAGATAAAGATCCTTTGCCGGGTTTGTGGCTGAATCACTACCAAAAATCAGCGGATTTGCGCTATGGCGAAAATCCTGACCAGAAAGCCGCGCTGTACAATCCGCAATCAGACCCAAAAGCGCAGCCGTTTCACCAGTTACAGGGTAAAGAAATTTCATACAATAATTATGTCGATTGCATTGCCGCTTATCGCATTGCGTTCGAATATAAAAATGAATTAGCTGTTTGTGTAAATATCAAGCATACAAACCCCTGTGGATTCGGGCTTGGGCAGACGCCGTTGGATGCATATTTGAGGGCAGTGAAAGCCGATCCGGTGAGTTATTTTGGAGGGATTGTCGGTGTAAACAGACCGGTTGATAAAGCGCTGGCGGAAGAATGGACTAAAAGCTTTCTCGAATGTATTGTGGCGCCCCAGTTTTCCACGGAAGCCCTTGAAATTTTAGCAAAAAAGAAAAATTTACGTTTATTAATACCCAATCAGAATTATCTTGAATCAAAATTTGATATCAAAGGTTATGGAAAAGGACTGCTTGTCCAGGAAGCGCAGCACGGCGATGATAATGAAGAGAAATGGGAAATGGTAACGGAGCAGAAACCACAAAATCAATTGTATGAGGCGCTTCATTTGGGATGGCACCTTGTGAAACATGTTAAATCAAACGCGATTGTATTAGTGGATCAAAACGGCTCTATTGGTGTTGGCGCCGGACAGATGTCGCGGGTTGATGCGTTGAAGATTGCCATTCGTAAAGCCGAAGAAGCCGGGCTAAATATTAAAAATTCAATTATGGCGTCAGATGCATTTTTTCCGTTCAGGGATTCAATAGACCTCGCTGTCGAATATGGAGTTGTTGGTGTAATCCAGCCGGGCGGCAGCGTTCGTGATAAAGAAGTTATTGAAGCATGTAACGAGCATGGATTATTCATGTTGTTTACACATAAACGAGTATTTAAACATTAATAGTTGGAGTAAATATGGGTTTTTCGTTTTTTAATATTTTTGCAGGAGATATCGCCATTGACCTTGGCACGGCGAACACTTTGATATACATGAAAGGTAAAGGGATTATTTTAAACGAGCCGAGTATTGTTGCCCGATCTACACATGATGGTGAAGTCCTTGCAATCGGAAACGATGCGAAGGAAATGGTTGGGAAAACTCATCGGGATATCACTACTATTCGACCGATAAAAGATGGTGTTATTGCTGATTTTGAGGTGACCGACGCCATGATTCGTGGATTTATCCGTAAGATCAATATAAGCAGGATTGCCCGACCCCGGATCGTTGTTTGTATTCCATCTGGTATCACAGCAGTGGAAAAACGGGCTGTCAGGGATTCAGCCGACCGCGCTAATGCCCGAGAGGTTTATCTGGTTCAGGAACCGATTGCCGCGGCAATCGGAATTAATATCGATATTTCCAAACCGGTTGGAAATATCATAGTCGACGTTGGTGGCGGAACGACTGAGATAGCGGTTATAGCGCTGAATGGGATTGTTAACAAACAGTCAATTCGAATAGCCGGTGATGAAATGGACGATGCTATTATTCAGTACTTTAAATCGGAGCATAATCTATTAATTGGGGAAAGAACTTCAGAATGGATCAAGTGCACAGTTGGTTCGGCAATGCCGATCAATGATACCACAGTTGCTGTTAAAGGACGCAGCCTAGTTGCCGGTATTCCCAAAACAATCGAAGTATCATCAGTTGAAATCAGGGAATGTTTGAAAGATACGATTGATCTTATTGCACAAGCCATCAAGCAGGCGCTGGAAATGACGCCGCCGGAATTATCATCGGATATTCTCGATAGAGGTATTATACTGACAGGTGGCGGCGCCTTGCTAAAAGGCCTCGATCAGCGAATTCGCGTAGAAACCGATTTGCCGGTGAATGTCGCTGAAGAGCCGCTATTATCTGTCGTAAAAGGAACAGGAATGATTATTGAGAATATTGATAAATATAAAGAAGTGCTTGTTTAGCCCCGATAATTCATCCCGAAAAAATCAGGATGTTTTATTCACTATAACCATTTGATGATAATTAGGATAGTCAATTTGTTAAAATAAATTTAATCGGGATGAATTATTCAGGTTAGAATAAATGTGGAAAAAAATAATAGTAATACTGTTTAATTTTTATGAATACATCCTTTTTTTGATTCTAATTTTTCTTTCCTTTTTAATATTATTTATGAATGAGGCACCTCAAATGCGGGCGTTACAAGGCGACATAGCCGATGTGTTCGCCTTTGTTCACTATCCCGGAATCTGGATTAATCAATTATCTGGTTTATTAGAAGAAAACGAGGCCTTAAAACAGGAAAATCTGCAGTTAACACTCCAAAATGTTGAATTTAAAGAGGCATATATTGAAAATCAGCGATTGAAAAAAATGCTGAATTTTCTTGACAGCTCTGCTTATCATATAATCCCGGCTAAAGTTATTAATAAAGGCGCCACAGCGATTGTCAATTCAATTTTACTGAATGTCGGTAGCCAAAAGGGCGTCCAACCGAATATGGCGGTCATTTCGACCAAAGGAATTGTCGGCAAAACGATTGCGGTAGGTGATATAACTACTCAGGTCCAGATATTTTTGGATGTGAATTTTAGACTTAGCGTTAAGTTTCAGGATTCAAGGGTGCTGGGAATTATAATGTGGCATCCCGACGGGCGCGCCGAAGTCCGTGAAATTCCAAATACTGCTGAAATCCACCCGGGAGAATTGGTATTGACTTCCGGTTATAGTAAAATATATCCTTCAAATATGATTGTTGGCAAAGTTGTAGAAGTGAATCGTTCAGAGAACGGATTATTTCAATCGGCTATTATTCGTCCCTATGTAGATATTGATACGATTGAGGAAGCCTTTATAATTTTATCCTATTAACAATGAAGAAGTTTTTAGTATTACTCGGGTTTAGTTTACTGGCAATTATCTTTCAGATAATCATTGCGCCATGGTTATCAATACAGAATATTAAACCCGATTTTGTGTTAATTCTGGTGATGTTTGTAGCGCTTCTCCAGGGGCGTGTTTTCGGACAATTATATGGCTTTGGTATTGGAATGGTCGTTGATGTTATTGGAATCGGCTCATTTTTCGGCTTATCTGCTCTGTCAAAGACGGTTGCTGGATTTCTTGCCGGTTATTTTAAAAACCGTAGAAACCGTTTTAATCATATTACGTTCTATAGTATTAATGTTCTCGTTATCTTCATTCATTTTGCGATATTTTTTCTGATCAATTTTAAATCAAGCGATTACGGAACACAATTTATTCTATTACGCTATGTGCTTCCTGAAACTATCTATACGTCCATTATATTTATATTGCTGGACTATATTTTTTCAATTGAATCATATTAGATATGTATTATTCGCAGAATAATGTCACATTAGAACGGCGAAACCTTTTAATATTAATCGGGTTAACGCTGTTTGTAATTCTGATTGCCCGTTTGTATCAGTTACAGATAGTGCAATACAACCGTTTTGCCGGAATCGCCGAAGCGAACAGAATTCGGGTAATATCACGGGAAGCCCCGCGCGGAATTATTTTTGATCGTAACGGGAATATTATTGCTGATAATAAATCCCAGTACAATGTTAATTTAATTCCCTTTGAAGCCGGGCAAAATGAGAATGTATATAGTATTCTGAGTGAGATTCTAAAAATACCTGAGCGTGAAATACGCCAAAGAGTCAGAAAGAACTGGAGAGGACAATTTCTACCGGCAAGAGTAGCCGGAGATATTGATTTTGACACCTTAACTGAACTTGAGGAACGACGCCTTGAATTACCGGGCGTGCTTTTCTCTTTGGAACCTATACGATCTTTTCCTTCCGGCGCCAATTTAAGTCAGGTGCTCGGATATTTACGGGAAGTCGGTAAAGAAGAGCTGCGGGTGATCAAAGATTATGGTTATCGTCCGGGAGATTTGATTGGATGGAAGGGCGTTGAACATGAGTATGAGAGTGTTTTACGCGGGAAGCAAGGTTATAGTTTTGTTCAGGTGAATGTTTTCGGTCAGGAAGTCGGAGAAGTCAGAAATAAACGCAGCGTTGAACCGAAATTCGGCAATGATCTCTATTTAACAATTGACCTTGGACTACAACAATATGCGGAAGAACTACTGAATGGGAAAAAGGGTGTAATCGTTGCTATGGATGCCTTAAATGGTGAAATATTGTCTCTGATAAGCAAACCCGATTATTCTCCAAATTTGTTCTCAGGAATTGTGAGATCGGATGTCTGGAATAGATTGCGTGATGATCCGGACAAACCGCTTTACAACCGGGTTACACAAGGGACATATTCTCCGGGTTCAACCTTCAAAATGGTAGCTGCGCTTGCTTCCCTCGAGGAAAATATTCTCGATCCAAAAACACGTTTCCGGTGTCGAGGTAGTTATAAACTGGGACGCAGAGATTTTAAATGCTGGAAGTTAGGTGGTCACGGTCGTATGAATCTGTATGATGCCATCGTTAATTCATGCAATGTTTATTTTTACAGCCTGATCAGAAAAATGGACATAGATATTTGGGCTGAATATGCCAGAAAATTTCGTTTTGGTGAATTAACTAACATCGATATGTATGGCGAATCTCTTGGACTTGTCCCGGATAAAGCTTTTATGGACGAAAAATACGGAGTCGGAGGATGGACCGAGGGTAATAAATTGAATCTGGTCATCGGGCAGGGTGACCTGTTGGTTACACCCATACAGATGGTCAGGTTTGCCGGAACGTTGGCAACCAATGGAAAACTGAGTGTTCCCCATCTTGGATTGAAATATTTTGACCGGGACAATGATCGCTTTCATTACTTTGCCCAATCGACAGGTGATTCAATAGATGATATTTCCGCATCGAGCTGGGAATTCATCCGGAAGGCGATGTACGATGTGGTAAATTCCAGAACGGGCACCGGTCGAGCGGCGAAGGTACGAGGATTAGATGTTTATGGGAAAACCGGAACAGCTCAGAATCCACATGGTGATTCACATTCCTGGTTCATTGGATTCGCCAAAAAAAATGAGCAGGTAATTGCTATGGCGGTTTTAGTTGAGCATGGAGGCTCCGGAGGGGGCGAGGCATCTGTGATTGCTTCAAAGATGTTTAGATATTATCAGAAAGAACTGGTTCCGCAGCAGTTTACAAGCAGGGGCGCTAATAGAAATTGAAGAAGACAAACTGGATTACTGATTCGGTAGCGAATACCAATCTGTTAATGTTTATTACAGTATTTTTGCTCTGTATTTCGGGACTTATTGCGTTGTACAGCGCCTCTTTACACGTGGAAGCGCCGTTTTTTAAGAAGGTTATCGGAAAACAGATGCTTTGGATGATTATTGGACTTCTGGCGATTCTCATTGTTTTTTTCGTGCAAAGGAAACTTTTATTTGATGGAGCATTTATCCTTTACTGGATTGGTATTGCGTTGATCATTGCCCCATATTTTGTTGGAAATTCAGTTGCCGGTGCAAATCGCTGGATTGTTCTTGGTCCGTTCCATTTTCAGCCGTCGGAGTTTATGAAAATAATTGTAATCATCGGTATTGCCCGATATTTATCAAAAAACGATCTGGTTATTTCAGATTTCAAATCTCTCATCATTCCCTTACTTCTTGCGTTATTACCGATGGCAATAGTATTGAAACAACCGGATCTCGGAACATCAATGATATATATTATCCTGATTTTCCCGATGCTGATATGGGCGGGAGCGCGATTTTACCATCTGTTCATTATCGCTGCGCCGGTTATCAGTATTTTAACTGCTTTTAATTTCTACAGTTTTTTCATCTGGGTCCTTTGCCTGATTGTTATTCTGTATTTCAGTAAAGAAAAAATCTGGTTGGCGATTGTGTTGTTTATATTAAACCTGTCACTCGGATTTGTTACTCCGGTCCTTTGGAACCGACTCGAACCCTACCAGCAGAATCGCATCTTAACACTTTTTAATGTCGAAGCAGATCCGCAAGGATCCAGCTACCAGGTGATTCAATCGCAGATCGCAGTGGGATCCGGTGGCCTTTTTGGGAAGGGTATCGGGAACGGAACTCAGACACATTTGAAGTTTTTACCGGAACAACACACTGACTTCATATTTTCGGTGGTTGGTGAAGAATATGGTTTTATAGGAGTGGTGAGCGTACTTCTCTTGTTCCTGATACTAACCGTGATCCTTATCAGCGTTGCCTTCCGTCTCAGAGACCGGTTCAGTTCGCTTGTAGTTATAGGTGTGACCAGTGTTCTGTTTTTTCATGCCGTCATTAATGTGGCTATGACTATCGGATTGATGCCGGTAACAGGTCTGCCATTACCGTTTTTGAGTTATGGCGGATCCTTTATTATCACCTGTTTTTTAATGATTGGGTTGGTGTTTAATCTCAGCGTGGACCGTCACCGCTAATCTCAATAATAATATAAATTATCATTTGTTTATTAAAGAGAATTTCGTAGCTTTCGACGCTGGATTTTATGCCTGTAATTTTAAAGAAGAATACAAATGAAACAGATTAAAACACTCCGTCTATGTATTTATTTTAGTGCAATATTTGCTCTAATGTGGTTGATTTTAGCTGATGTATCGATAGCAAAGCCTAAGGATAAAAAAATCACTCAGGATGCTCAGGTAGTTAATCTGGAAAAGAAAGTAAGTAGTATAGAACAGAAACTTAGTAAGACAATTCAACTTGTGGATAGTCTTTCGAGAAAACTTAAAACATTTGATACTTCGGATAAGCCATCGAATACCATTGAGAAGCAAATTGCTCAAATGGATAGCTCGGTCAAAACGCTTGAAATGATAACGGCGTCATTAAGCCAAGATGTTGTGAGATTGCGCCGTCAGATTGAGCTGAATGAACGCCGCACAAGTTATGCCGATAGTATTAATTTTGAGATTCTTTCCCAACTGGTAATGCTGGAAAACAGGATTGTATCTCTGGGCTCAAGCTTAAGTGAAACGAAATCAATTTCATCTGTTGAGACCGCTTCTCCCGCATTATCTTCAACCGGTAGTTATCGTGATCGTTACCGGCAGGCTTTGACATTCTACCAGAATGCTCAAAATCAAGAATCTATTGAATTATTCAGACAACTATTATCTGAAGATAAAAAAAATGAACTTGCCGATAATGCCCAGTACTGGATCGGAGAATGTTATTATTCGATGAAACAATACCGACGTGCAATCGTTGAATTCGAGAAAGTTTTTGCTTTTAAGAATACAAACAAAGATGATGATGCGCAATTTAAGCTGGGATTATGCTATGCGGCATTGGGGGAACGGGAAAAAGCGATCGATGAGCTCCAGAGATTGATAGATTATTATCCTCAAAGTGAATATGTAGAAAATGCTAAACAATTTGTGAAACGAGATTATGATTAAACGAATTTATTTGTTGACACCCGAGATCGTACCCTTTGCGGAAAGCTACCATCTGGCATCTATCTCCAAGGAAATCCCGGTAGTATTTAATGAGAGAAAATTTGATTTTCGATTAATGATGCCGAAATATTCCTTTATCAGTGAAAGACGATATATTCTTCGTGAAGTTATTCGTTTGAGAGACATGGAGCTTAAGTATCAAAACGAAGCGGTGACAGCCAGTGTGAAATCTGCTTTTATACCGAATACGAAAGTCCAGGTCTACTTTTTGGAGCATGATAATTATTATACTAATAACGTTCTTGAACTTTATGAGGAACAAAAGGATTCGGAATTTGGTCGCAACGCACTGAGATTTGGATATTTCGTTTCGGCAGCAGTGATAACACTGAATTATTTACGGTGGAAACCGGAAGTTATCCTTTTGAATGATTGGCAGATGAGTTTGTTACCACTGTTAGTCAAATCAAATATTCTGGATAATTCCTATTTTGATGATGTAAAAATACTTCAAATTTTATATTCGAAAAATCCACTGTCAAAATTTTTGCTGGATGACTATAAACGGATTGGTCTAACGAATATCGATCCGGAACTGATTGAAGATGTTGATAAACTTGACTGTGTGGCGGCGGCTCATAAGCTCAGCGACCATACCTTGATGATAAATACGACAGATGACTTGTTGGAAACCTATATGGCAGATCCCATATTTAAGCGCCTGTTTGAAGACGGCAAATCGAAGATAACGACGTATAATCTCAAGAATGAATCTCCGGAAGAGTGGCAGAATTTTGCAGATGAAATTATTAGAATCGCAGAAAAACTATAGAGCACAGAATCGTCCAGCAGGACGTTCGATAAAAATACAGCACCAGGCATCCATTATACACAATTTCAAATGGTTGGTTCTTATCATTTTATTGATTATTGGGGCATGTGAAGAAAAGATTCCGACCTTACAGACAGTTGAGGCGCCACTGGAATTTGTATCAATTACTAGCTATGCAGATACACTAAATTTTGCCCAGAGAACAATTGAACCAAGTCTCGGTAAATCTGATATTTTATTCGTCGGGAATGATGAACATGTTTATGCATATACGTTACTGAAATTTGCGAATCTGAGCGCTCTGCCGGATACGCTTGATTCTTTGATCTCAGTATCGCTCAATCTTCAGACATATCATCAATTTCAGTTGGAAGTATTAGAGAATCAATCCATAGATATTTCAATATTTCAATTAAATAACAGTGGTATTGATTCCTGGACGGAAGACAGTACGAATTTCAAAGTAAATAACGATGATTTAAAATATCTAACATCACACTTATTCAGTGAAAGCGATACACTATCAATTCCGTTAGATACTAACCTTGTTGCAAGTTGGCATGACAGCAGTAATACAGACTATACCCTGGTGCTGCAGCAATCGGATACAAGTCTCTCAAGCATTCAAGCTATCTATTCAAAAGACGCACAACTTTATCCATGGCTGGAAGTGATTTATATTCAAGACGGCGCCCGGGATACAATAAAGATCATACCGAGTGAAGATCTGTCGATTTTATCATTTAAAACGAGTGAGAACCCAGAATCACATATGTTCATTAATTCCGGGAGATCAAGCTATTCATATATTAAATTTAATTTTGAAGATGAGCTGCATGATGAAAATACCGTTATTGCACAAGCAAATCTTCATTTAACGATTGATACAGTCCAAAGTCAGTTATATGGTGAAAATTTTCATCTTTATTTTAATTTTCTTGATTCTGCCTTACTTGCTGATCAGAATTATAATCCCTTATATGATATTTATAATCACCATTATCCGGTTGGGTCCACAGATACTGTCGCCATAATTGATATCAAGAAGTTAATACAGGGAGTTGTTAGCTTCGATAATATAGATAACCATGGCATTGTTATCTGGGCTCCTCCTACAGTTTTAAATATCTCGACGTTTTGTTTCTGCAATCCTTCCGATCAAAATCCAGTTAACATTCGACCTTATCTGGAAATTTTAACTATGAAAGAACAATAGTTCGATGGCTAAACGCATATTGATAGTGATGTTACTTGCGGGATCTCTGTTTGGACAGAATTCCAATTATTCTTCATATGGTTTTGGACTATCTTCACCGTCTATTCCTGTTCGCAATCTTGCTCTTGGCGGAACCGGTTTGGCAATCCCCGACTCAATAAGTCTTAACCTACTAAATCCGGCTTTATGGAATGGTTTTTCTACTACTTCTCTGCAGGGGCAGGTCGGAACATCGACAGTAGGCGCTGATCCGGGAACTCCAGATCTTGTAATGACCCAGTTTCTCGGGTTTTCATTTAAGTTACCGATCGGTAAGAAGATTGGCATCGCCATGGGAATTATGCCCATTACAAGAATGACGACTGAGAAAAGTTTCTCTGATTCAACGAGTTTCGGGTCTTCGATGATGCAATATACATCTGATGTGGATGTGAAGGGTGGAATATCTCAGTTCTTTTTTGGAGGGGGATATCGAGTCAACCCTAACTTTTGTTTAGGGCTAAAAACCCAGATATATTTTGGAAATTATCTCACAAAAATGGCAACTAATCTCGAGACAGACGACGTTGTGAACAGCTATTTTCGAAAATATACAATTATGCAGGGTACTCAGCTTGGACTGGGAGCTTATTGGGTTAGTAAAGATAGAAAAATGGAAGTCGGCGCAACGATAGATCACCGATTGAAATTTGATTCTTATAGTAACTATGATTTCTATTTTGGACCAGATAGTACAACAAAAAAGAAAAATATACCTTATCCTTCGACATTTCAGTTAGGTGTTCGAAGAAAAATGACCGGGTCGCTTGCTTTATCTGTAGATGTTTCCTATTCTTTAGTTCCGAAATCCTTGTATAAAGATTTTTATGTTATAGAAACATCTGATGCTCAAAACCCCTTTTATGCAGGTATTGGATTTGAAAAAGCAACAGCTCCAAGACCGGGTGCATCGATCTGGAACCAGATGGCACTCCGAGCCGGAGCGTTCCATAAATCCGAATCAATCCATCAGTCCGGTGGATTGCAAGAAACCGGCATAAGTTTTGGAGTGAGTTTGCCTTTTAATCGCCATTTAAATCGAATTGATCTCGCCATTGTTGCATCAATACGCGATGGTTTTTTAAATGAAACTGTCGGCAAGGAGAAGGTGCTGTCTTTTTATGCCGGCATTACAACAGGGGAGCTGTGGTTCAGGAAATTTAAACGGTTTTAACAATGACGGAAGAGGTGTGTTATGAAAAATCAACGCCTAATAAATCTGCTAATCGTCACATTTATTATAGTATTGTCGATTTTGTTGACAAGCTGTGTGCCGCCAGCAGATTTAACAGAAGATGCTCAGGTATCTGGTGCAGCGGAACCTAAAATTGAGATTGACAGGGACAAGTGCGATCTCTATCTGAATTTTGCTTATAGTTATTACCAGAACCAGAATTGGAAAAGTACCATAAAGAATTATAAGAAAATGATGGAATATGGATGTGGAGAAGAGTATGCGCAGGACATATATTCATATTATGGTCGCGCCTACCAACAGCTTGCAAAAAATGATCCCGTGTATTATGACAGCGCTTTATATGTCTATTTAGAAGGCGAGAAATATCTGCCTGACGATATATATATTCATAAAAATATTGCCTATGTTTACCATGTTCAGGGAAAAATTGATCTGGAAATCCGTGAATATGAAAAAATGATTGAGATTCAGCCTGAAGATCTGGAATTATACCGCACCTTTGTAAAACGATGTTTTACACAGGAACGCTTTGAGGATATGCTCTGGGGCATTGAAAAAATTCTTGAAATCAGTCCAAACGATGAACAGGCGGTTAACGATCGTTTAATGGTTTATGAAAAATTAGGGAAAGATATCACAACAGTACGTAAAGAACAATGGGAACGAAACCCTGATAATGTTCGCTTTGGTATGGAATACGTTGAATCATTAACCGAACAGCTAGATTATGACAAAGCGATCGAAGTTTATAAAAAAATCACTATGCTGGATTTAAGGAATAAAGACGTTTGGGATAAATTAGCCGATTTATATAAAACATTGGGACAATATAAAGAAGCTGCAATTACCTACGAGCATATTAATAAAAATATTGATCCAAAAAACCTTGAGGTAATTGATAATATTACAAAGATGTATCAAAACTTGGCGGAATTTCCGACTGCTTATGAATGGGCAAAAAAAGCTATAGCCCTTGAAAATTCAAGCCTGGCACATAAGATTCGCGCCGATGTGTTTTATTCGGGGGCTGAATACTATAGCAGTTCACGCCCGACGAAGAATTTTGAAGATAAACTTGTTTATAAACTTGCTTATGATGATTATCGAAAAGCAAAGAAAATCGGTGACAATAGCGTTCAATCACGGATTGATTTTCTGAAAGAATATCTCATTCCCACCCGCGAGGACTGGTTTATGAATAAATATGATACAAGCGGCGCTGAACGCACAGTTTATCGTCCCCGGATGGATTGCTATAAATGGATTGACATTAACGTAAATAAAAATTGATGAAAATTGCTTTTGGGTCCGACCACGGCGGTATTGAACTAAAAACCGCACTAATGAAATTTGTCAAAGAGATAGAGTATATCCCTATTGATTGCGATACCGATAAGACAGATTCTGCAGACTATCCGGATTATGCAAAATCAGTTACGGAATTGATAATTAAAAATCAAGCCGATTGGGGTGTGTTAATTTGTAAAACCGGAATCGGGATGAGTATTGCGGCCAATAAGGTTCATGGTATTCGGGCTGCCCTGGTCTATTCAGAAGAGATTGCGCTGTTGAGCAGAAGACATAATAATGCAAATGTGATCTGCTTTGGCGCCGACTTTACAAAAATCAGTTTGGCGAAAAAGCTCCTTACAATCTGGCTGAAAACGGAATTTGAGGGTGGTCGTCACCAACGGCGAGTAGATAAAATTCAACAACTTGAGGAGTCGAGCTGTGAATTTTGATCATTTACGGCAAGTAGATTCCGATGTAATGTCCGCAATTTCAGCGGAATTTGATCGGGAACGATGGACACTGGAATTAATTGCATCAGAAAATTTTGTAAGTCCGGCGGTCCTTGAAGCAGCAGGCTCGGTGATGACAAATAAATACGCCGAAGGATACCCCGGTAAAAGGTATTATGGCGGTTGTGCGGCAGTTGACATTGCTGAAAATCTTGCCAGGGATAGAGTCAAAGAATTATTTAATGCCGAATATGCCAATGTTCAGCCGCACTCCGGTTCCCAGGCGAATATGGCGATATATTTTTCCCTGTTGCAGACCGGTGACACAGTGCTGGGAATGAATTTGGCTCATGGTGGTCATTTGACTCATGGTAGTCCAGTGAACTTTTCAGGCAAATTATTTAACATTGTTTCCTATGGCGTTAAGAAGGAAACCGGACGAATCGATTATGATCGGATGGCAGAACTGGCAAAAGAGACAAAACCTAAAATGATCATTGCCGGTGGCAGCGCTTACCCGAGGTTTATTGATTTCGCAAAATTCCGGGAAATTGCGGATAGTGTCGGCGCATTTTTAGTGGCAGACATCGCTCACCCCGCAGGATTGATCGCTGCAGGTCTACATCCGGATCCGTTGCCTCATTGTCATGTGGTTACATCGACGACTCATAAAACACTCCGCGGACCACGCGGCGGACTGATCCTCATTGGTAAAGATTATGAGAATCCATTTGGTATTGTCGCTCCTAAAAGCGGTCGTGTGAAAATGATGTCGGAGATTATTGACTCCAATGTGATGCCTGGTATTCAGGGCGGTCCGCTGATGCATATTATAGCTGCCAAAGCGGTCGCTTTTGGTGAAGCGTTAAAACCGTCTTTCAAGGTTTATGCTCAACAGATCATTCAGAATGCCAGGGTTTTGGCAGAAGAACTGATAGGAAGAGATTATCAGGTAATTTCCGGCGGTACGGATACACATTTGATGCTTATTGATTTGTTAAATAAAAATATTACTGGTAAGCTGGCTGAAAGAACTCTCGAAGAATCCGGGATTACGGTGAATAAGAATATGGTTCCTTTTGATACGAGAAGTCCGTTTGTCACCAGTGGTATTCGAATCGGCACAGCTGCCATGACCACTCGTGGAATGAGGGAAGATGAAATGAGAAAAATTGCCCAGCTCGTTGATAAAGCGATCTCTCATCATGACGATGAGCATTTTAAAATGTCTGTAAGGGAAGAAGTTAAAGAGCTTTGCAGCCAATTTCCTCTCTATCAAGAAATTAACGCATAGGTAATCAATGAAATGTCCATTTTGCAACTCAGTTGAAACAAAGGTTGTAGATTCAAGAGCCGCCCAGAAAAATAATGCAATCCGCCGGCGACGTGAATGTCTGGATTGCGGGCATCGGTTTACAACTTACGAATATGTAGTGGAATATCCTCTGACAATTATCAAGAATGATGGGCGTCGTGAAGAATATGACCGCCGGAAACTATTGAACAGTCTGAAAATCGCCTGTAATAAACGACCGGTTCCCGCCGATAAATTAGAATCCATAGTCGTTGATATTGAAAAAGAAATTGAAGAACTGTCCGGTGCTGAAGTAGCTTCGAATTATATCGGCGAGCTGGTGATGAAATATTTGAAAGAATTAGACGAGGTGGCATATATCCGATTTGCATCAGTCTATAAGAAGTTTAAAGATTTGGATGAATTCAAAGATCAGATTGATAAATTTTCCCTTTGAATAAAGTTCTTCTCTTCGAAATCCTGTGATTATATATCGAATTAGTTAAAGTTCACGGAAAGTGATTATAGGAATTTTATCTGGAATGGAACAAAATTTTAGACTTAGTAGTTGGAAATGTGAAGTACGTCGGTACATTAATTGAAAATTTGAGGTAAAAATGATATCAGATGATCTACTTGACATATTGGTGTGTCCAAAATGTAAAAATGATATCGAGTACGATGAGGAGAATTCAAAATTGATATGTCACAATTGTCGGCTGAAGTATGATATTAAGGACGACATACCGATTATGCTCATTGATGAAGCCGAGTCCTTTTGAGTTTTGTGGCAAATGATTTATTCTTGATTCTTGGTTGAAATACCAGTAATTTTCCCGACGAAAATGGAGTGCCTATCGAATAGTTGTTAAATCCGATCGAAGAAAACTAAAACAAACTTTCTTTAATAAATTCCCAAATTTAGGTTTTGGCAGGTCGGGTTGCGATCAACATTCGTTTTTTTACCAGGAGGTTTCGATGAAAAAATGTTTAATCATACTAACCATATTGCTTATAGGTGCTAATTCCCTCTTTGCTCAGAGTGAGGCGGGCGCTATCTGGCTTCTAATCAACCCGGGAGCCAGACCTGCAGGTATGGGCGAAGCAGGTGCAGCTGTTGCCGATGACGCTTACGCCAGTTACTGGAATCCAGCCGGACTGGGATTTTTAAAGGGAAGAGAAGTAGTGCTAACACATACAAACTGGCTACCTAATCTTGCAAGCGATATATATTATGAATTTGTAGGGTATCGACATTTTGTCAGTAACGTTGGAACCCTGGGCGGAAATCTAATACTGATGAATTTAGGTGAACAGGATCGTACCGATGAATATGGAAATTTCCTGGGAACATTTTCATCTTATATGATGGCAATAACAGGTTCCTATGGCACCGCCTTATCCCGTACATCAGCCATTGGTGTAAATGTTAAAATGATCTATCAACATCTGACCGATCAGGGAGCCGGGCGAGAAAAAGGTAAAGGAGCATCGACAAATTTCGCCTTTGATGTTGGCTACATGAAGCGTCAGTTCTTAACCAGGAATCTGACCTTTGGAGCATCAATTTCAAATATTGGTCCGAAGATTGCTTTTATTGACGTTTCGCAAGCTGATCCAATGCCCACTAACCTGAAAATGGGTCTTAATTTCTCATTCGGTGGCGAGTATAATCGGGTGACCATTGCATATGATATGAATAAATTATTAGTTGCATCCTATCCTGACAGAGATATGGACGGTGATGGATTAGTGGGGCATTATGATGAAAATGGTCATAAAAATACCGCCGGTGATTATAATAAAGATGGTCAACAAGAGACTGCTCATACAGATGATTGGTATTTAGGGATCTTTACTTCATGGATTGATGACTGGTTGCTCTTGCATGATTCCAGTGCCGATGGTATAGGTGAAGAAGATGAAGACGGAGATACCAACGATGGTTCAATAATGAAAGAAATTGATAAATTGAATCATAATTTTGGTGTTGAATACTGGTACTCTAACCTTTTTGCTATTCGGGTTGGATTTCTTTATGATAAAACCGGTAAAATACTCGTGAAAGATAAATGGCCGGTTCCGACCTTTGGCGCTGGTTTGCGATATGCCGGTCTGGGGTTTGATTTTGGATATACTGCCGGTCAAGCCGGACATCCGCGCCAGAATACGATGATTTTCTCATTGAATATCAAATTTTAGGAGATTTGTCCGGACCAGCGATAAATCAGGATATTTATCACCTTGTTCTGTCAGCTATATCATGAAAAAACGTTTTGTATTTTTTCTAATTTTATTGCCTGTTGCCTTATCTGCACTGAATTCATCAGGCGCTAATATAAAACCAATTTTACGAAAAATATCTCCCGCATTAATCCCAAATACAATAACACAAAGTTCCGTCTCTATTTGTGCGCTGCGGGTTTCATTTCAGGAAGATGACAACGAAGCCACAACAGGAACAGGACAATTTTTAGATTCCGGTACATTGCCATGCGGTGATTTTCCGGAAATTGACCCGCCACCACATAACAACGCCTATTTTAAAGATCATATCCGGGCGTTGGCAAACTACTACAGTCACGCTTCGAACGGAAAACTTGAAATCGACACACTTCAGTCTGAAGTATTTCCCCTTGATGATTCAATAAGTTACCAGCTGTCCCGAAAGATGGAATACTACCATCCTTTTTTACAGGAAGATTCGGTGGATATCCGTCTGGCGGAGCTTTTTGTTGAAGCTGTGCAACTGGCTGACTTAGATACGAATATTAATTTTAGTCAATATGACGTTGTTGTAGTTTTTCACGCGGGTGTCGGACAGGATTTTGACCTGTTTCTCGATCCGACGCCGTATGATATTCCATCGGCTTATTTAAACAGCAATGATCTGACGAATTATTTTACTGAGATTGGTGAAACATTGAACGGATTTCCGGTAGATAGAGGTCTCATATTACCGGAATCCCAGAACCATCTTTTTTATCCTAATTGGGAAGATGTGTTCGGGGGCGCTTCGATCCCCTGCGACTATCAAATCGGATTGAACGGCACATTTGCCTTCATGATGGGATTTTACCTTGGATTGCCCGGATTATACAATACCGAAACCGGCGCAACCGGGGTAGGAAAATTCGGATTGATGGACCAGGGTTCAGCCAATTTAAACGGTCTGGTACCGTCTTATCCGTCCGCCTGGGAACGTGAGTTCATGGGCTGGGACACACCGGTGATTGCGCAGGGATTCAATGATATAAAACTGAATCATGCCGAATCCGGATCGGATACAACTCTCTGGAAAATCCCGATAAATGATAATGAATATTTTCTTATTGAAAACCGCTACTCTCATGTACGTCCCGGTGTTACCCTGGATAGTATTCAGTATAAACTTTACCTGGATACCGGTGAAAAAGACTGGCCTGCATTACTGCCGCTGATTGTCAATGACATTGGTGCAAAATTTTCTTCGAGAGATGTTATGCTTTCTCTCCCACACTATGATGTTGGATTGCCGGGTTCCGGATTACTGATCTGGCATATCGACGAATCGGTTATCGATGCGAATCTAGCAACCAACAGTATCAATGTCGATCGTGAACATCGTGGAGTTGACCTCGAAGAAGCCGATGGCGCCCAGGATCTCGGATATGAATCCCAGATGATCGGCGCCAGTGTTGACATTGGCTGGTATTTCGATCCCTGGTTTGCCGGCAATGAAGGCTTCTGGCATCTGAATCCCGATTATCCAGAAGATGATGAGAAGCGCATAGGATTTACCGGTTTCACGAATCCTTCTTCAAAAAGCAATGGTTTGGCATATACCGGGATTGTGGTGGATAGCATCGGACCATCGGAAGCGGTGATGACGTTTAGAATAAAGTCTGATTTTCGGTTAGAAGGTTTTGAAATTAATTGGAATTTACGCCCGAATGAAAGAACCCTGCAATTGACACTTTTACCGGTTAATTTTGATACAAGTGATCCGTCAGTGGAATTGCTTGCCACCTGGAACTGGAAACCATCATATTATTACTCATTTGATGAATCCGGTACGGAAATGTATTATGATTATGTTCCTTTTGCTGCATTTCCCGCTGTAATAAATGTATCAAATAAAAACTACTTGATTGGATTCCAAAGAAATACTCCAACAGATACGCTGGATATTTGGGAATATGAAATCACTGAAACCGGCGAGATAACGACAAATTATCACAAACAAATTATTGGTAATCGGGTAATCTCAAATCGGCTGTCCTATAATGATCGCCTGATTTTCTGCACGGTAGATGATCAGACCGATAACTATTATTTGATAGCCTATTTTCCAGAGGATGATTCTACTATCATTGAGCAAATCGATTTTCCGGTTTACCGGATCATCAGTGATAATAGTTCAATCTATACAGATTCTCCTGATGGCGTTATTATGTCTATCGATCCGGCAACTCTGGAGCCGACTACATTGATTTTCGATGTCAATCCGGGAATCCAATCAATGGGATTGGCGAATATAAATGAAAACCAAAATCCTGACCTTGTAGCCGTTCATCCAGAACGACTAACCTTAATTCTGGATATTCGGGAAGAATCTCAGAAGATAATCACGTTCGATGGTGAATTCGATTCGACATTGGCTTTTTCTGATATTGACGGCGATGGTAAAGTTGAAATTATAACAACAAATAGCAGTAAAATATATGTCTTTAACGAAAAATTATACCTTGAGGCAAATTTTCCGATTACAATTCCGAATCAGTATATCGGTAAAACATTTCAACCAAACGTTTTAACTACAGATATTGACGGTGATCAGATTCTGGATATTATCGTGACCCTGGAGGATGTTGGTATACTGGCCTATAATTTTCACGGTGGTTTAATAGACGGTTTTCCGAGAGCATTGCCAAACAGTGTTACGGAACAGTCGGTTTTGATGGAAAACGAAAACGGCATATTTATCGTTACGTCGAACAGCGCCGGAACGGATATTGTCGGTTTATATTTGACGGATGAACCGCTGTCTGTAAATGCCTGGTACTGTTTTGGTGGAGATATGGAACACAGTTTTCATTATCCGATAATTTCTCAAGGTGACGCGGTTACATCTGGTGGTCTGCTGGACCAGAAAAAAACTTTCAACTGGCCGAATCCGACCAAATTTGATCGTACGGCAATTCGATATTTCCCAACTGCGGATTGCAATATTTCGATTGATATCTATGACCTTGCCGGTGATTTCATCACCTCATTTAAAGATTCTGATCCTCTTATCAATGATTATAATGAAATCGAATGGAATGTCGGTAATATTGCCAACGGCGTCTATTTTGCGGTTGTTAAGGCAACATCCGGCAGCAAGACCGAAAGTAAAATCGTCAAAATAATGGTTATTCATTAGTGTATAAATTTCTTCGAATATTTAAACATACAATTCCCTTTTTCCTGATTTCCATCTGGGCTATGATTCCAGTTGGATTGAATGCTCAATTTGCGACCTATAACCATCCCGAGCTCAACTGGAAGACTTTTGTCACCGAGCATTTTGAGATCCATTACCATGAAGGCGCCGAGTGGACAGCTCAAAAATCGGCGGATATCGCCGAAGCGATCTATGGACCAATCACGACATTTTACAATTTTGAGCCATCCCAGAAGACCGATTTGATCATCAAGGATATTGGCGACATCTCCAATGCCGCAGCTTACTATTACGACAACAAGATTGAAATCTGGGCGACGCCGCTGGATTATCCTCTGCGTGGAAACCATCACTGGTTGCTGGATGTCATCACTCATGAGTTTGCTCATATCGTTTCCCTGCAAAAGTCGATGAAATATTCCCGTTCCGTACCGGGATTTTATTTTCAAGTTATAGATTATGAAGACGAAAAACGTGACGATGTCGTTTATGGATATCCGCGTGTTATTTCGTCATATCCGATTCCCGGACTCGTGATTCCCATGTGGCTGGCGGAAGGTATGGCGCAGTATATGTTTCCCGGGACGAGCAACGATTTCTGGGATTCCCACCGGGATATGCTGATGCGGGACAGAACTCTCCATGGAAAAGTTCTTTCGTTAAACCAGATGGCGTCTTTTGGGAAACGAGGTATCGGTAACGAATCGGTGTACAACCAGGGTTATACCTTTGTGCGGTATTTATGTGACCGGTTTGGTACAGAGGTCATCCCTAAATTAGCAGAAATTATTTCAGAACCTTTTCAGTTTTCAATTAATGCGGCATTAAAAAAAGCAACCGGGGTCAGCGGTAAACAACTGCATGTTGAATGGGTTAATTATTTGGAAAGTAATTACCATTCTCTCACAAGTTCAATCCGTAAACATCAGGTTAAAGGTGAAATCCTGATAGGAGAGGCGACGACTCAGTACTACCCCGAGTGGGGCGGCGACTCGACTATTTTCTACCTGTCTAATAAAGGCAGAGATTATTTTTCGCAAACATCATTGTATTCTTATGAAATAAAAACCGGTAAAAGTTCCTTGATTCAGCCTAAAGTATTGTCACGTATATCTGTTTCACCTGACGGTGGTTATATCTATTATTCAAAAAGCAGTAAGCCGGATAAGCATGGCTCAGTATACTTCGATATTTATCGTTACGATCTTCGGAAAAAGAAGGAAAAACAGATAACCAAATTCAAGCGTGCCTACAACCCTGCTGTATCACCCGACGGCAAGCGACTTGCTTATGTGTCGGGAAAGGACGGAACATCGAACCTGTTCATCATGGATTTGGATTCATCGACGTCAAAACAGATAACCGACTATGGTGAAGGTCTGGAAATTTTCTCAGCTCACTGGTCACCTGATGGCAGGTTAGTTGCATTTGATTATATGACGGAACACGGCAGGGATATCGCAATATATCATGTTTCTGATGCAAAGATCGAATATATTGATAATGCCGCCCATGATACCAGAAATCCCTATTTCAGCCCTGATCAGCAATGGTTGTATTTTGCGTCGGATAAAACAGGCATTTTTAATATTCACCGTAAATCTCTGAAAACCGGTGATATCGAACTGATAACCAATGTATTGGGCGGAGCATTTATGCCCGTGGTAAATAGAAATGGTGATCTGCTTTACTCGCTGTTTGATAATTCATCCTTTAAAATTGCGAAAGTGAAGCATCCGGAAGCTCTGAATCAGGAATACTGTCAATATATGAACTACACTGAAATTATTCCCGGAATGATGAATGTATCGGAAATCAATCATCCCGAACCGATTAAATACAAAGATCAGTTTTCAAAAATGTTTATTATGCCCCGTGTCATGATAGATTACGGGACAGTCAAGCCGGGTTTTTATTTCTTTTCATCGGAAATTCTGGACCGTTTGAATATTTTCGGCGGCGCCTCTATCAATAAAATCAAAGACCGGGAACTGGTTATGTTGTTGGAATATCACCAGTGGTATCCGACGATATATCTGGAATTTTTTAATATCAGTCGTAATCTACTTAATCAGAAAAATCAAGATATAGTATATAAAGATTTTATATTTAATTATTCTTTTTACTTGACAGAAGCCCTTGCTGGAATTTCACTGCCTATGTCTGGTGTTAATCAAATCCGATTCGATGTTAGCTGGTCTAAATTTCGGGCATCAATAGACCAAAAAAGTGAAAGTCAGGGTATATCTTTCAATGGTTTTTCATATGATTATTATAGGGGTGTTGATTTTAAGTTGAACTGGAAATTTAAAAAAATAGTTCGTACGGTGAATCAATATACTAATCCGGACAACGGGATTATTTTAAATACCAATATTTATCGAAATTATGATAAATTCCTGAAGGATTTTGGCGTCAATGAGGATTTTGGGACTTTAGCCGAAAATTTCCGTAAGAATTATTATTGGAAGATCGAACATGAAGGCGAATGGCGCCATAAATATCCGGTGGTCAACAAATTGGTTGGATCGTTGAAATGGCGAGCGGGCTGGATATCAAAATATGATATTGATACGTTTTTTAACTTTTTTGCCGGAGGAATGCCCGGTTTGAGGGGCTATCCGTTTTATAGTATTGAAGGACGAAATCTCTTCAGCACGCATTATACCTGGAGAGTTCCGTTGTTCCGGGAAAAAGATATCCAGATATTCCCCTTTAATTTGCAAAATGCATTTTTGGCGACCTATGTTGAAACCGGGAATGCCTGGAATAAAGTAAAAAGATATCCGGGAATGAATTGGTCTGATTTTACACTGAATGCAGTGGATGTTGTAAAATCCATAAGCTCGGATTTTAAAACCGATGTGGGTTTCCAGTTGCGCTTAAGCGGTTTTTCCTTTTATGCATATCCGACGGCAATCAGTCTGGACTTTGTGTATGGTTTGGACGAATTTACGGTCGTAGACAGGCAGGACAATCGGCATAATTATGGTAAAGAATGGCGAAGTTATTTAACAATACTTTTTGGATTATAAAGAGGGAGGCAAGATGAAAAGGACGAATTTTATAACGTTGATACTCCTTGGGACGTTATTATCTTCGATTGCATTCGGACAGGTTTATCTGTCGAATGAGACATTGATTACGTCTGACCGCAGTATGCTGGAAAGCAGTTTGAAGTTTAGTCCGGTCGGACAGGATTCTTTCGAGTTTGAATATGAAAAATCACCTGGAAAAGCATTTTTGTTATCGGCAATTGTGCCTGGTGCCGGCGAATACTATGCGGGCGCAAAATGGAGAGCTCTGGCATTTGTCGGCGTAGAGGTCTTTTCATGGGCGATGTATCTTAACCGGAAGGGTAAGGGTGAAGACCTGGAAAAAGAATACAGGAAACACGCCGATGACTATTGGGATTTCGCTGATTGGATGCATTACAGTAATACAAATGACCGCTGCGGTCCTGAGCTCTCTCATAATCTTTATATCAGTTATACGGTCGGGGATATTGAGCAGGAATTTGTAGTTGATAAGGATTTTCCTTACGATTCCCTGAAAGTATTTGTAGATGGTGGAGTTGGTGTGCTGGAGCCCATTCGCACACGGGATTATTATGAGAACATTGGCAAGTATGATCAGTTTGCCTGTGGTTGGGACGATTATTATGATAATCATAATATTGGTGGTAATCTTGTGACCGATACGGTTTTCGTCACCCCACGACGAGAAAATTATCTTGGACAACGTAAAGATTCCAACGACGCCCTGAAAATGGCGACTAATTTTGCCACAGTGGTAATGTTTAACCATCTTATAAGCGCTTTTCATGCGCAGATAGCCGCAAAGAACTATTCGTCCGATGCGGAAAAAGTCAGCTGGCATGTCGGTATAGTGACGGATGTACGGCAGAAAAATCCATTTAGAGGAATTTCGTTATCCGTGGCATTCTAAATCTTGTTTGATGAATAATTGTGTATAGTTGAAGCTGGGAAATGATATGAGTTTTACGAAAATCGAAAGACTGTATTTAATATTATTGATAACTGCTATTTTTGTCCTGAGCGGATGCGCCGGAACCAAAATAAAACCGGGTATGAATACCGAGGAATATTTTAAAAAAGCTGAAGCCGCCTTTAAGAAAAAAAGGTGGGATTCCGCCATTGATAATTTTAATATGGTGCTGCTGAACAGTCCCGGAGGCGAACTTGCCGATGACGCCCAGTATTATCTGGGTGAATGTTATTTTAATAAGAAAGAGTATCTTCTTGCCGTTTCTGAATTCCAGCAGTTGACTGAACGATATAGCTACAGTCCTTTCGTTGAGGAATCTTATTTTAAAATTGCATTGTCCTATTTCGAGCAGTCGCCGAAATATCCACAGGAACAGGCAAGCACATTAAGAGCATTACAGAATTTTCAGGATTTTATTGACGCCTATCCTGCCAGTGAATTGCGAATGCAGGCGGAAGAAAAAATTGATGAAATCCGGAATAAGCTGGCTCGAAAAGTATATGAAAGCGGAAAACTCTATCGGAAAATGGAAGAATGGAGATCGGCGGTTTTTTATCTGGATAAAATGCTTGAAGAATTTTACGATACCGATTGGGCTATTCCAGCAATATTAGAAAAAGCTCATTGCTATATTAAGCTGCGTCAATTTGATGAATACAAGAGTATTGTTTCGAATATTCGAAAGAGTAAGCAATCGCCTGAAGTTGGTAAACGGCTACAGTATCTGAACCGTTTGTATGAAAAAGAACAGTTAAAAATCGCCAGAGAAAAAAAGAAACTTCAAAAATGAGAATTTGTCTCTACGGCGGTACCTTTGATCCTCCTCATCTGGGACACCTTGCCATTGCTGAATATATCAGAGACAAACTGAATATTGAGACAGTTCTATTTATCCCCGCCTATATTGCCCCTCATAAAATCAAATATTCAGTTAGTTCTGTTGAAGACCGTTTAAAAATGTTACAACTGGCAGTATCTGATCATTCCGGACTGCAAATATCTAAAGTGGAAATTCAGCGGAAAGGGGTATCCTACTCAATCGATACAATCAGACAGATAAAAGAGGGAATGGACATTAAAAGTAAAGATCTGTATATCCTTATTGGTGCCGACAGCTTTCTAGAATTTCATACATGGCGTGATCCGGATAAAATCTTAGAAGAATCAAGTGTGCTGGTTGCGGGAAGACCGGGCTTCGATATCCGGGAAGTTTCAGAAGAATTCAGAAATAAAATACAGGTGGTATCTGCTCCGCTTATTGATATATCAGCCACAATGATTCGTCAGAGAATAAGAGAGGGGAAGTCGATTCGGTCGCTTGTACCTGCGCTTGTAGAGGATTACATACTCAGGAAGGGATTATACCGATCCTGATATAAATTTTTTTGTTTCGTTATGTACAAGAAGTTACCTTGTTTGAGGAACACAATTTCCCTAAATTTGCCAAATGGAATTAAACGTTCGTAATTTTTCAATAATTGCTCATATAGACCACGGTAAATCGACTCTCGCTGATCGAATGTTAGAATTTACCGGAACAATCAGTCAGAGAGATATGAAATCCCAGGTTCTTGATGACATGGATTTGGAGCGGGAACGGGGCATTACGATAAAATCCCATCCGATTCAGATGAATTATCAGCATTCGGATAAAAAAAAGTATGTATTAAACCTGATCGATACGCCCGGACATGTGGACTTCTCCTATGAAGTGTCCCGCAGCCTGGCTGCCTGTGAAGGAGCATTATTGTTAGTAGATGCATCCCAGGGTGTTGAAGCTCAGACCGTCAGCAATGCATACCTTGCGATAGATAATGATCTTGTTATCATACCGATTATTAATAAAATCGATTTATCCGGTGCCGATATTGACAGTGCCAAACACCAGTTAATGGATCTGATTGGTTGCGAAGAAGACGAGATAATTTTAACAAGTGCAAAAAGCGGCAAGGGATTGCAGGATGTTTTCGATGCGATTATTAGTCGAGTGCCACATCCCAATTACCAGCCTGACGAGCCATTTCGGGCTTTGATTTTTGACTCAATGTTTGATTCTTTTCGCGGCGTGATTCCATACGTGAGAGTTATGGACGGTAGAATCAAAGCCGGCGAACATATCCGTTTTTTTGCCAGTAATGCCAGTTATGAAGTAGCCGAAGTGGGTTGTTTTAAAATGGGTCGGATAAAAACGTCCAGCCTGGTTTCCGGTGATGTTGGGTATATCATTGGCGGTATAAAAGACATCTCGAGGGTAAAAGTAGGTGACACGATAACCAATAAAATTAAACCTGCTAAAGAACCACTACCGGGATATCGGGAAATTAAACCAATGGTTTTCAGTGGTATGTATCCGGTGGACAGTGAAGATTTTACGGATTTGAGAAGCTCTCTTGAAAAAATGGCGTTGAACGATTCATCGTTGGTATTTGAAGCGGAAACATCAAATGCATTAGGGTTTGGATTCCGTTGTGGCTATCTGGGGTTACTGCATATGGAAGTAATCCAGGAACGCCTGGAACGGGAATTCGATCTGGACCTTATTACAACAATGCCCAATGTCAGATACCAGGCTATCATGAAAAACGGGGACATGATCGAGATTCATAATCCGTCGGATATGCCGCCTGCCGGTGATATTGAGGTAGTAAAAGAACCATATGTAAAAGCTGAAGTTATTGTTCAAACCGATTTTCTTGGCAATGTCCTGAAATTATGCCAGGATAAGCGGGGAATTTACAAAACCACTCACTATCTGGATACTGAAAAGGTTCAAATAATTTATGAATTGCCGCTTGGTGAAATCGTATTTGATTTCTATGATAAATTAAAGTCCGTTTCCCGGGGATATGCGTCTTTTGATTACGAACCCATTGATTTTCGACCAGGTGACTTGGTTAAACTGGATATTTTGATTAATGGCGAGCCGGTGGATGCTCTATCCTGGATTGTACACCGCGATAAGGCGTTTTATCATGGGTGTGAATTTGGCAGTAAACTCAAGGAATTAATACCCAGGCAACTGTTTGAGGTTATCATTCAGGCAGCCATCGGCAGTAAAATAATTGCCAGAACAACTGTGAAAGCATTACGAAAAAATGTGACAGCAAAATGTTATGGCGGTGATATTACCCGGAAACGCAAACTGCTCGAAAAGCAGAAAAAAGGAAAGAAACGAATGAAACAGGTTGGCAGGGTTGAAATTCCTCAAGAAGCTTTTTTAGCAGTTCTAAAAATGGAACATTAACTCCTCAAAATTTGCATAATGATATTTTAATTTTAAAATGAATATTTTGCGTGCATATTGGCAACATTCCAGATCCCCATTCTATAGCCTTATTTTTACGCTTCCGTTGTTGATCAGTTATGAATTACTGATTTTTAGTTTTAATCATTCCGATATATTAGGACTTCGTAACGGCGCCGATATATTGTTCCGGCAATTTTTCGCAATGTTCAATGTCTATGGTTTTTATCTGGTAGGGTTTTTCGTTCTTAGTGTGTTACTAATTGCATATTATTTTCATAGCAGACAAAATGATGACCATAAAATTCATTTTCAGTTTTTTATATTAATGTTCCTGGAAAGCGCACTATTTGCCCTGTTGATGTTCGTATTCATTGATAAAATTGGAAATTATTTAATTGCGATTGGAACAATACCGGGAAAAAAGGAAATGATCGCTCTTGCCCTTGGAGCTGGTGTTTATGAGGAGTTTATTTTCCGGGTTGTTTTGGTTAGTGGGTTTCTATTTTTTCTGCGTGATATATTACGATTACAGCCCCATTTTGCAGCGGTTTTAGCGATTGTGTCCGCTTCCCTGATATTTTCGTTTTTTCATTATTTGGGAAATTACGGTGATGTTTTTGAAGTGAAGTCTTTTCTTATACGTTTTGGCGCCGGTATTTTTTTATCGATACTTTATGTATTGCGCGGTTATGGAATTACGGCATATACACATACCTTATATGACTTACTGGTTATTGTATTATAAAAACCGGATCATTGATATAAGTGATAATGATTGTGCGGAGAGATCCGTCTTCACTACGTTACACCGAACAAGACGACGGACAGGCCAGGGATTGCCCGCTTTTAGCGGGGCGAACCCTGGATATTAATGAGTTTTTTAAAAGATTTTCCACCGTTATAAGATTTAATCTGTTTTTCACGAGCCTTTGTATCTTTGATAGTTATAAATTCTTCGAAGTAAGTTTGTTTCAGCGGGCGTCTATGCTTTAATGACTGAGCTTTGCCCGAATTGTGTTCATGAATACGTTTTTCTAAGTTCGATGTGTATCCAATATAAAAGCCGTTGTCTTTATTGCTTTGGAGGATATATACAAAATACATTTGCGGAGAGATCCGTCTTCACTACGTTACGCCGAACAAGACGACGGACATGCCAGGGATTTCCCGCTTTTGGCGGGACTAATCCCGCTTACAGCGGGGCGAACCCTGGATATTAATAAGCTTTTTAAAAGCTTTTCCACCTTTATAAGATTTTATTTGTTTTTCACGAGCCTTTGTATCTTTGATAGTTATAAATTCTTCGAAGTAAATTAGTTTCAGCGGGCGTCTATGCTTTAATGATTGGGTTTTGCCCGAATTGTGTTCATGAATACGTTTTTCTAAGTTCGATGTGTATCCAATATAAAAGCCGTTGTCTTTATTGCTTTGGAGGATATATACAAAATACATTTGCGGAGAGACAGGGATTCGAACCCTGGATCCCAGTTTCCCGGAATACTCACTTAGCAGGCGAGCGCCTTCAACCAACTCGGCCACCTCTCCATGTTAAAAGCGAGCGAATTTAAATAAAAAAATCTGTAAATTCAAAAAATAAAGGTTAAAAATGGAGCATATTGTGAAAAAATCATATGTATTCGGAATAAAATTCCTGTTTTAATCACTTGCATCCTTTAAACAGTTGATTGTATATTCCGTCGCTATTTTGATAGGGAGGTGTAGTCCTAATTGGTAAGGCAGCGGTCTTGTCTCGAAGAGATCTCTTTGGGAAAAACCACCGGGTTTACGCCGCCCTGATAGACTCGTTTTTTTCAAAAAGATGGAGGTGTAGTCCTAACTGGTAAGGCAGCGGTCTTGTCTCGAAGAGATCCCTTTGGGAAAAACCACCGGGTTTACGCCCCACTCATAAACTTGCTTTTTTCAAAAAGATGGAGGTGTAGTCCTAACTGGTAAGGCAGCGGTTTTGAAAACCGCCGGGTTTACGCCCTTGGGGGTTCGAATCCCTCCACCTCCGCTTATTTAAAGCCTACATCTTAAAAAGTCTTTATAAAAACTATTACTAAATTGAAAACAGATATAATCCGTAAATAAATATTATTTGTGGAATTTGTTGCTGCGTATATGGTATCAAAAAGAAAAACTCGTTGATACCGCTTTCCCCACTATTTTTTATACTATTATCAGTCTAATAACTGGTAAATTAGATTTCAGTGTCGTTGATAAATTCCACTCCCATTCAAAGTGTGAAAGAACATAAACTTTTATACAATAAATGCGTATAAGATTGGTGACAGTAAATGAAATGTCAACTAATTGTAAATGTGCTTTCCATCTATGTGACTTGGAGATCACCCTATGTATATCTAAATTATTAAGTTTGACAGGTAGGTCGTGAAAAAAGCATTTAAAATTACAATCTGGATATTCATTTTACTCTTTTTTGTTGGCAGCGGCGCCGCATTTTACGTGTTTCACTCCAATATCTGGAAAAATGCTTTTGTTGATTTTTTAAATAATCAGCTTAGCGCCTCCTTCAATCTGGAACTTACAATCCGGGAATTGCATGGAAACCTCTTCGGGAATCTTCAATTTAAACACTTGCATTTGATCACTGATAAGCAAAATGAAATCGCCGAAATTGGAGAAATCAATCTGCAGTATGGATTACTCCCGTTTATATTCAATAAAGGGGAAATAAAGTACCTGGGGATTGATTCACTTCAGCTAAGTTATCCGGGAAGTATCGATACATTAAAAAAGTATCTATCCGGAAAACCTAATATCGGAAGCGGAAGAGAATTTAACCTTCAAAAAATTGAACTGACCAACTTGCTGCTTTTGGGTGACAAACGAAATCTTGTCAGGACAGATTTTATAAAAGGCAGTTGCAGCATATCATCTGATTCAATATCATTATTTATTGATGACGCTAATATAGGATTTGATGTAATAACTGAAGAGTTTATGTTTGAAAACATGTCGATTACACTAATATCTGATTCCATGGCAATTCATGATTGCCAGATTGAAAATCGCTCAACGAAGATGGAAATAGCTGGTTATGTTCTACTGGATTCTATCTTTGTCATGGATCTTATTTGTAATGTTGAGAATGTTAATTTTCTTGAACGCTTACCTGATCAGCATCAATTGTTTATAGATGATGATTATCTGGATATTGAAGGTAGAATTACAGCTCGAAATCAGCTTATTTCCACCGATTTCAACTTTAACGGTAAATTCAAAGATAATCTGGTAACCAACGGGACGCTGATTGGATATTTCGATAATATAGACTTTAACTTTTCCGAATTTTCTTTTAGATCGGGAAATCAGAAAATACAAAGTTCCATATCCGGAAATATCAAAAGTGGTTTATCTGCTGATATAATAATTGATCAAATCGATTTTAGCCAATGGCAGATAATGAAAGCTCATACTCAACTTAATGGTCTTATATCACTTGATGTGACGGGAAATATTTTAAGTCCCGATAGCGTGTTTGCTGATGTCTCTCTGAATGATGTCCATTTCGATACTCTTGCCGTTGATTCGGTGAAGGGGAAACTGGCATACGCATTTGGGAAACTTGAGACAATTGATACAATAAGGGTTCAGTTTGAAAAGACAGATCTGAAACTCGAAGGTTGGTGCAATTTAGATTCAAATTCTATGAACACCAGGGCATATTTTTATTCGGAGGATATTGATGCGCTTTCAGATTTATCACGGATCAGTCAATTAAAGGGACGTTTGGAAGGATTTCTTGAAGCAACTGGGAATCTTAAAAGCCCGGATTTTAGGGGTTGGCTCAGAGGTTATGATATTGGTGTCTCCGACCTTTATTTTGAAGATGCGATCGCTCGTTTTGGGTTTTTAAATATACAGGAAAAGCAACTCGGCGATATATATGTAGAAGCAATAAACGGCACGACGTCGCTGTTTGAAGATCCCATACCATTAGCATCGCTTATTTTTCGGTTTGAAGGAGACACTTCTATTGTTCGATCCCTTCGTGTTGTTGGCGAAGATATGAACATTGAAGTACAAGGTAAAATAATCGAATTCTCTGATTTTTATTTTGATAAGATTGATGCTTACAGTCAGGGTAACACACTTCAAAATATAGATCCGATCCACTTTTCATGGAATGCCGATACCATTAGTCTGGATGAAGTTCGATTTTCATTAAATGAAGGGACTCTGATTGTATCCGGAGAATCGATAAATAAGAAGATCCAATCCGCCGTAGTAAATGTTAGTGGTTTTAATATTGATCCGTTTAACGCCTATCTGAAAGGTTCTGAAGGAGTCGCCGGTATTTTGAATGGATTAGTTACATATGTTGATACTTCGGAAACGCCAACTGTTTACAGCCGGATGGAAATGAATAATGCGAATTTATTTGGTAAACAATTTAAAAATGTTCGCTTCGAGTCGAGGTTGACAAAGAATCAAGTAAAGTTGGAAAATATACTGTTTGAAGATAACGAAAAAGGATATATGAATGGATATGGAACAATAAATTGTCACTTTCCATTAACGGAAGGTGTCGCATTTATTGATTCGACCGATTCTTTAGATATTCAATTGCAATTTGAAAATTTTGCCTTTAGTACATTCAGCTCGTTTATGCTCCCAAAACTGCCGAAAGATGGAAAATTGTTTGGTTCCTTTGCAATTGCTAACACAATGAATGCTCCGCAGTTTAATTACCAACTTAAGATAATGGATCCTGTACTTGACCGTATTTCAGGCAATGAATTGCAAATTAAAGGAGAATATAAAGATCAGAAACTGGAGTTTACTAATATTAATTTTAGAGATGATAAAGGGGTTGCCATCGGTTCCGGTTATTTACCGTTTACTTTTGCCTTTAAACCAGGACATAAGGTTTTTAATAAAGATTCAAGCATGTATATGAACTTTTCAATACATACATCAGCGCTTGAATTTTTGTCACAGTACATTAAAAATGTAGAAAGTATTGATGGAGTATATGATCTGGCGATAAGTATTTCCGGCACTCCTAATAACCCTGTTCGTTCCGGTAATGTAATTGCTAAGGATGGAATAATTCGCTTGACGTCCCTTGAAAATCCGATTACGGGCGTTGTAGGCAGTGCAATTCTCCAGGATAATAAAATGGAAATCGTATCGTTTGATGGATATATGCTGAGACCTGTGTCCAGAAGCCGGGCGGATAAATTCAAACGAAAACTTAGGGCATATACCTGGGATATTCTTTTTCCTTCGGTTATATCGTCGAATGAACCCAATGTTTCTATAGCAGGCGAGATTGATTTTACGAAATTTTTCAAACCGGTGTTTAATGTACATATAAACGGTACTGAATTATATATGCGAAGTTTGCTGGCGGAACAAGAGGGCATTCTAAATGGCGTATTCACATTTCAAGGCGGCGATACATTGAATATCGAAGGTGAAATCGATTTAAGCGAATTTATTATTCGAAATGAATTTCAGCCATCAGAGCCATTAATTGAGGAGTCGTCCGCTGGTAGAGTCCATACGAATATCAATCTTCATGCGATTATTCCAGGTAATCTTTACTTCCGGAACAGCCAGTTGGATTGCGAGCTTGAAGGTGAAATGTGGATTATAAAAAATGGCTCGGATCCGTACCGCTTTTCAGGCACACTCGATATTCGTAAAGGAAAGTTTTTCTCTTACGGATGGGAATTTGAGATTGTTCGCGGTTCGGTGATTTTTGATCCTACTGAATTTAATCCAATATTGGATATCGAGGCAAAAGTTGATTTAGCGTCCTACGCGCAATCTGATACTACGGATACAAGATCTAATGAGGAAGATAATGTGCTTGTGCGATTATCCGGTGATTTACAGAATCCCACCCTGGAATTTGAATCAGGCAAATATAGTGAAAGTGATATAATTAGGTTTCTAACCCGAACCCAGTTAGGCGAGGAAGATCCCTTAAATCAGGATCGGTTGTCTGCCGATGCCAGGAATATAATTGGGATGTGGTTTGAACGACAATTGGAAAAAAGGATCAGCCGAATCAGCGGTTTGGATGAATTCGAGCTGCGAACGCGAGGGAACTTGCTGTCCAACCAACAACCGGATCAGTGGAGTTTTGTCCTTGGTCGGAAAATACGGCCTAATCTTTATTTAAAATACGAACGTGCATTATCATTGATTGAACCCAATCAGCAATTTGGCGTCGAGTACCGCTTAAATCGGAATATTTCGATTACAGGTGATATCAATCAGGAAGGATTGTTGATGATTAACTATTTATATAAATATCGATATTAACATTGTTTAGAAGCATCACGGTTAAGATTTGCTTATATGCTTTTCTGATTATTGCAGGACTATCTGTCCTGACTGAATCTCAAAGCAGATTTACGCCTACAGAATATGTAGTTAGAAAGATTTACCTCACAGGAAATAAGTCTTTCACGACCCGGATGTTAAAGAAGCAATTGAACCTTAAAGATAAACGGTTTAACCGGACAAAGACATTTACCCGACGCTTGATTGAACTTGATCGAATTTTACTTCAGACAATATACATCAAAAACGGATATATTGACTGTGTCGTTAGTGATTCATTTAAAGTTCAGGATGACGGCTTGGTTGACCTGTTTTATTTCATTACTGAAGGGCGTCAATATTATCTAAACAAGATAGAAATTAGCGGAAATACATCTTTATCAGAGAGTAAAATTTTAGATATTCTTGATCATAGACTGGAAAAACCGTACAACCCTATCCGGATTCGTGAAGGTATAAAACAGCTTAGAACAGAATATGCAAATATTGGAAAGCCGCTTGCATCAGTTACGGATTCTCTGGAAGTAAATGATGGGATTCATCTGTTCATTCGTGTGACAGAAAATCCAACAATGAGAATTGGTGACGTGAAAATCATGAACAACAAATTAGTCAGAGAGAAACCAATCAGGCGGGAAATATTACTGAACTCCGGAGACTTGTATTCGCAGAAAAAATTGAATCTTTCAAAAAAACATATTTTTGAAACGGGTCTGTTTTCCAGTGTGAATATTCGACTTGCTGACATTGATACTGCTCAACATGCTCTAAATCTTATCGTTGATGTGAGAGAATTGGATATGCGTTATCTGGGATTGAAGTTTGGTTTTGGTCAGGATCGTGGAATTTCTTCAGGCAGCGAACCATATACGTCTTTTGCTATGGATAGTGAGTGGCTCAACCGTAATATAGCCGGAAGAGGAAGCCGGCTGAGTACAAAACTTGGGTTTTCCCTGAACTTGACCGATATTCTGATGCGCCCGAAGGCAGAAGCGGAAATCGTATATATTGAACCGTGGTTGTTAGGTTTCCGGTCTTCAAATTCGTTTCGCCTTTTTATAAATAATCAAGTGCTTCCTGATCAGGAAATTACCCGTTTCGGTGCTGAAACGGCTTTGATATATAAACCTGACAAGCGATTTTACATTCGAAGCGGTTTTGAGTTCAACGGCATACGCTTTAAATATGAACAGGATACAATTAAGATAAAGGAATCGGACAGAGAAAGAGCTTTCAAAATTGATATTCGTCGGGATTATCGCGATAATTTTCTCTATCCTCATTCCGGAACGGTTCTCACTTTTACGGGTAAACTAGTCGGAACATTTCTTGGTGGGACACAGGATTATTATAAATATGAAATCTCATTTAGTCAATATTTCGATATTTTCGGACCATTTGTATTTGCATATCGTGGTAAATTTGGTTTATTAACAGCGATTAATAAAAATGAAGCGACTCCGGTTTATGAAAAGTTCTACCTCGGAGGAGGTACTAGCCTGCGTGGTTGGGATGATCGCAAATTTCTTATGGTGGGTGATGATCCGTTGGGGGATAATTTAAAAGTGCTTACAAATGCTGAAATTCGTTTTCCATTGTTCTGGATTATAGGAGGTGAAATATTTATTGATGGAGGAAGTCTGAGCTCCGACATGGCGTCACTATCTAATACAACTTATCAATGGGACGCCGGATTTGGCTTGACATTTGCCACTCCATTAGGACCGATTAGAATTGATTTTGCGAATATACTTAATACTCAAAAATGGAAGGTTCAGTTTGGAATACCTTATGCATTCTAAAAAGAGGAATAACCATGTTATCCTTTGACAGATTTACCATAAAAGCCCAGGAAATTGTCAAGAACGCTTTCGATTTTGCGCGCGATCTGGCTTACCAGCAGATTGAACCAGAGCATTTTTTATTGGCGGTTTTATCGACACGGTTAATTTTAAAAACACGCTCATCATCATGACCTCAAATCTGGGTTCGCAAGCCATTATGAATCAGACGGCGAGTGTTGATGAAGATAATATCAAAATGATTTATGCAACTATTCAGGAAACGGTTCTGTCGCAGCTGCACGAACATCTGAAACCGGAGTTTATGAACCGGATGGATGAAATGATTGTCTTTATGCCGTTATTGCCGGCTCAGATAAGCGAGATTGTCCTGCTGCAGTTTAACCGCCTTTTTGAGCGTATGAGGGCGAAAGGTATTCAGGCGGAAATAACCGAAAAAGCACGTTCGATCATCAGATCCGCCAACTGGGATCCGATTTACGGCGCCCGACCGGTAAAGCGCATGATTCAGAAGCACATCCTAAATCCTTTGGCTATGGAAATACTCTCCGGGAAATTCGTAAAAGGCGATAATATTATCGTAGATGAAGATAATGGTTCTATTATATTTAAAAAGTCCTGAAAGTACGGAACAATAATTATTGAGGAGTGTATAATTTGCACCTTGTATTTCTCCTTTGTGGGAACAACGAAATTAGATAAATTAGGTGTCGAAAATATTTTTCAAATAATAGTAATATTAAAGGAGGTAAAGACGATGGGGAAAAGACTTTTTATGGCTGGGATTATCACACTCCTAATCCTGTTTATTGGCTGTACAAGAGAGCCTGTAAAAACAGCACAGGGTTACTGGGATTCTGCCAGAGAATATTTTAATAACGGCGACTATGAACAAACAGTCCGGGAATACCAGAAATTGGTAAAATATTATCCGCAGGATACTCTGACTGTTAGAACATTGTTTGCGGTAGCCGAAATTTATAAGAACAACCTTAAGGATTATGATAATTCCATCGGGTCTTATAATAAAATAATTGAACAATATGCCAATCATTCCAAAGCGCCGAATGCTATGTTTATGATCGGTTATATTTATGCAAACGATCTTAGCGATTTCGATAATGCCCAAAAGAGTTATACCAAATTTATTGAAACATATCCGGATCATATGCTGGTTCCATCGGCAAAGTGGGAGATTCAAAATCTTGGGAAATCTCTGGATGAGATTCCTCAGTTGCAGACTATTACAAAAGGCAGTAATTAAGGCGGAGTACGAGAATGAGTTTCAACCTGTCGGAATTAAATGAAAAAATTCGCAAAGAAGGTACATTTGTCCATGCTTTAAAACAGGAGATGGCAAAGGTTATCGTTGGACAGGAAATCATGATTGAGCGTTTAATAATCGGGTTCCTCTGTAACGGGCATATTTTACTGGAAGGAGTGCCGGGTCTGGCAAAATCCCTGACTGTGAGCACCCTGGCAAAAATCATAGATACAACGTTTCGGAGGATCCAATTTACACCGGATCTCCTGCCGGCTGATTTAATCGGTACCATGATCTATAATCAGCAAAAAGGCAATTTTGAGACGAAAAAGGGACCGATATTCAGCAATATCATTTTAGCGGATGAAATAAACCGTTCGCCGGCAAAAGTACAATCCGCTCTACTGGAAGCAATGCAGGAAAGGCAGGTTAGTATTGGTGAAAAAACCCATAAGTTAGACGACCCTTTTCTTGTTCTTGCGACTCAAAACCCGATCGAACAGGAAGGAACATATCCGTTACCGGAGGCGCAGGTCGATCGATTTATGCTTAAGGTCGTAATCGATTATCCCAATAAGGAAGACGAGCTGGAAATTATCAAACGTATGGCTCATTCCAATAGCACGATTGATGTTAAATCGGTAATTAAACCGAATGATCTGATCCGTGCCAGAAAAGTTGTAGATGAGATTTATATTGATGAAAAGATTCACCGGTATATATTGGATATCGTTTTTGCTACACGAGAACCTGAATCCTATGACTTAGCTGATCTCGCCGATCTGATTCAAATGGGCGCGTCTCCCAGGGCATCAATTTTTCTAGCGATGGCGGGCAAGGCGAAAGCATTTATTGAGGGTAGAGGGTATGTAACGCCCGAAGATGTCCGGGATGTTATGTGGGACATTCTCAGACACCGAATAATCCTGACTTTCGAAGCGGAAGCTGAGGAAGTAACGGTAGAACAGATCATCCGCCGTACTATTGATAAAGTAGAAGTTCCATAGGTTTTAAATACTTAATTTTCTTTTCATAAAGAATTACTCGCAGGATTCGTCGAAACCGGCTGGTAGTGAATGAAAATGACCTTATAGAATGATACCTAAAGAGATTTTAAAAAAAGTCCGTTACATTGAATTGCATACAAAGCATCTCGTAAATGATGTGTTTAGTGGAGAGTATCATTCGGTGTTTAAAGGACAGGGGATGGAATTCGCAGAAGTCCGAGAATACCAGTATGGCGACGATATCCGCACTATCGATTGGAATGTCACCGCGCGGTATAACCACCCATATGTAAAAGTGCTTGAAGAGGAACGTGAACTAAACGTCATGCTGATGGTTGATGCATCCGGCTCCGGCGCTTTTGGTTCTTATAAAAAGTTTAAATCGGAAATAGCGGCAGAGATATGCGCTCTATTGGCGTTTTCAGCTATTAAAAATAATGATAAGGTCGGTTTGCTTATTTTTACCGATGACGTCGAGAAATATATCCCTCCCAGGAAAGGTAGAAGCCACGTTTTACGAGTTATTCGGGAACTTCTGTATTTTAAACCTCAATCCACTAAAACCAATATCGCCAACGGGCTTGAGTATTTGTTAAAAGGACTGAAACGGCGGTCTATTGTGTTTATTGTCTCGGATTTTGACGATGATAATTTTCTTAAGCCGCTTCGGGTTCTGAATCGGAAACACGATGCAGTTGCCATCCAGATGCTGGATAAACGGGAAAAGGATCTGCCTCCGATTGGCTTGGTGAAAATGCGAGATGCTGAAACGGGCGATGAGATCTGGGTCAATACGCTGGATAAGAACTTTACGAAGTTATACTCGGACTATATTGGCGCAAAACGGGAAAAGTTCTCGAAAGAATCTAAAATGATGGATTTGGATTTGATTCAAATCGATACTGCCGAATCCTATGTTGAACCCTTAGTCCGGTTTTTCAAAATGCGGGAGAGAAGATTTCGGTAGATAGATGATACCAGAGGATATGACTAAACGAATACTTCGATTTCTGTTACTATTTTTTATTACTATTTCAGGCTTTGCTAATACAATTCCAATTACTGTCGAATCCTCGCTCGATACAACCATTGCCACTATTGGTGATAGAATTCATTTGGTAATTTCATTACAATATCCTCCCGAATCACAGTTTGAATTACCAAAGGTCGAAAAACGTCTCGGCGAATGGGAAGTAATCGATCAGCAATTAAGCAGCCCCCGCAAAATAAAAGGCGGTTTTCAACAGACTTGGGAATTGGAATTGACTGTCTTTGATACCGGCAAGGTAATCGTCCCGGAGTTGGAAATACGGGCGTTCAGTTCAGAAGATACAAGCCGGGTATTGCGGTTTAAAACCGATGAACAGATTGTTGACGTCATATCGGTTTTACCGCCAGGAACAACTGAACCAAAAGATATAAAACCGCCATTTCCTATTCGTACGATTATTCCCTGGAATTATATAATATTTATACTTCTGATCTTGATTATTATTGTGAGCGGCATCATCACTTATCGACGGTGGAAACAAAAACAATCACCCCTTCCGCTGGATGAAGACTATCTCGAAGCGCCTCATCTTGTCGCCTTTCGCAAACTGAATGAACTTCGTGAGAGGCAATCTCGAAGTGAAGATGAAATTCGGTTCTTTTATTTCAGGATGTCTGAAATTGTCCGGGAATATCTTGAACGACGATACTTTATTAAAGCACTGGAAATGACGACCCGCGAAATCCTGGAAGCCTTTCATGCTTTGGATATTTCAGAGATTATTGCATTAGAATATTCACAACTTTTTGGAAGTCTCGATTTGGTCAAGTT
>JADHWC010000055.1 GCA_016783665.1 Fidelibacterota bacterium
TCGAAACAACGAACGATGAAAGAGACCCTGAAAATTTCAAATATCAAATATCAAATATCAAATTGCAAATTAAGAAGGTGTGCTGTGAATTCTGAAGAATTATCTGATAGATTTTTAGATTATGCTGCATCGATTATTACTTTGGTAAAAAGCCTTGGAAATAGTTATCAAGGCAAACATATAAGTAAACAGTTATTGCGCTCCGCAACTTCTTGTGGAGCAAACTACGAAGAAGCCAGAGCCGCTGAAAGTAAAGCAGATTTTATTCATAAATTACAAATTGTATTAAAGGAACTGAGAGAATCAAGGTTTTGGATTCGATTAATTAAAAGAGCAAGTTTGATTCCGAAAGATAAAATTTCACCAATTCTTAGTGAAACCGATGAACTTATTAAAATAATTGCAAAATCAGTTGTTACATCAAAGATGAAAAAAATAATTTGAAATTTAGTATTTGCTATTTGCATTTTGAAATTTAGTATTTGCTATTTGCATTTTGAAATTTAGTATTTGCTATTTGCATTTTGAAATAACTATCATCCCGAAACAACGAATGATGAAAGATGACCCTGAAAATATCATTTAACTTCACGAAAAACCGGTTTAAATAAAATTTGTGTATATTCATGGTTAACTTTCATATAAATAAAGTGCAAACCCAACGGAGAGATTATGTCAAACAAAAGCAGTGTTAATTCCCGAAAACTCGCTATTTTAACTATTGCAAAAAACAGCAATGTTAAACGAAATCCATCTGATAACAATTCCACCAGTTATTTCGGCGTCAACTCGTTTAATGACAAAGTAATGCGTGAAAAATTACCGAAAGAGGTATATCTCAAACTCCGTGATACGATTCGTAAAGGCGCCAAGCTGGACATGAGCATTGCCGATTCAGTTGCTCATGCGATGAAAGAGTGGGCAATTGAAAAAGGAGTCACCCACTTTACACATTGGTTTCAGCCTCTGACCGGTCTTACTGCCGAAAAACACGACGCATTTTTAGAGATTGATGAAGGCGGTGTCGTGGTTGAACGATTCGCTGCCAACCAGCTGGTTCAGGGTGAACCCGACGCATCCTCATTCCCAAGCGGCGGCAGACGATCTACCTTTGAAGCCCGCGGTTATACGATGTGGGACGCCTCCAGCCCGGCATTTATCATGGAAGGGCCCAAAGGCGGTATTTTATGTATTCCATCGGTTTTCATAAGTTATAACGGAGAAGCTCTCGACAAAAAAACACCCCTTCTACGTTCCATGGAAGCCATCAAACGCACCGGTTTGCGAATATTGCGATTATTTGGAAATACCAGTGTTACCCGTGTTGTAACCACTATTGGAACTGAACAGGAATATTTTCTCATTGATCGCTCCTTTTATATGCTCCGACCGGATCTGCAGATAACCGGCAGAACACTATTTGGAGCAAAACCTCCGAAGGGACAACAGCTGGAAGATCACTATTTTGGTTCGATCAAAGAACGAGTACTGGCATTTATGCAGGATGCTGAGACAGAATTGTACAAATTAGGTATTCCGGCAAAAACCCGGCATAATGAAGTGGCGCCTCATCAATACGAAATCGCGCCAATCTACGCTGAAGCCAATGTCGGCGCTGATCGAAATCAATTGATTATGGAAGTATTGAGAAAAGTCGCAATCCGCAACGGATTGGCGCTTCTGCTGCACGAAAAACCTTTTGCCGGGATAAACGGCAGTGGTAAACACAACAACTGGTCACTGGAAGACTCCGAAGGGAATAATCTCCTGGATCCCGGAAAAACTCCCGAAGAGAATCTGCAGTTCCTGGTATTTCTTGTCGCAACGTTGCGGGCTGTTCATGTATATGGCGACCTGCTGAGAGCAACTGTCGCCACTGCCGGAAATGATCATCGCCTCGGCGCTAATGAAGCGCCACCTGCGATCATGTCGGTTTTTCTCGGGGAAAGATTGAGTGAAATCCTCGACAATATCAAAGAAGGCAAACGCTCTAAAGCAGCCGAAGAATTTGTAATCGATCTCGGTCTGAGTAATTTACCCTCGATTTTTCGTGATCATACTGATCGCAACCGCACATCACCTTTCGCTTTTACCGGTTCAAAGTTCGAGTTTCGGGCAATTGGTTCTTCCGCCTCAGTATCGCTATCCAATACTGTCTTAAACGGCGCCGTAGCAGAATCCCTGGATCTCATCGCTGATGATATTGAACAAGAACTCGAGAAGGGATTGGATTTCAAAGAGACAAGTCTGAAAGTCCTCCGAAAATATATTATTGAAACCGATCCGATCCGCTTTGAGGGTAATAATTACGGCGATGAGTGGCAGAGAGAAGCCGCGAAACGTGGGTTGCCCAATATCAGACGTACCGGATATGCACTTGATGCATTAATAATGAACAAAAACAGACAGATGTTGATGGAACAGGGTATTTTTACCGATGACGAATTATCCTCACATTACCATACGAAACTTGAGAAATATGTGCTTACGCTTGAAATTGAAGCAGAAACCCTCATTAATATGCTTCAAACGAAAATTTTATCGGCTGCAATCGATTATCAAAATCAGCTGATAACATCCGTTAAAGGATTGAATGACTTGAAAGATCAAATCGGATACGAGTTCAACGACATTGCACTTGAGATGTTAACCGAATTTTCAAAAACTCTTAACGAAACTAAAACCGCTAACATGTCATTAAAGGAATCAGTATCTGAAGGATTGTTAATTGACGATTTTCCTTCAAAAGCGAAATATTTTGCCGATAATGTTGTCGATAAGATCGAAGAACTCAGACAAGTTATCGATCAGTTGGAAAGCATTACATCTGATGATCTCTGGCCACTTCCGAAATACTCGGAGATGCTTTTTATTTTATAGACTTTCACGGCAATATATTAATCCCATAAAAAAGAGACTGTCCCAAAAACATGTAAGGACGATAGCGAATCCCGCCAGGTATGAGTACCCGACGGAACAGATGTCTTGCGAATTCTTTTATAGAATTGATAAAACGGTCTTTCAGTTATAAATTTATATTGATTTCAGGTATTATCTATGACAAAGAAATTATCCATATCACTGCTTATAATCGCAATCATCGTAATTCCATGTGTACTTTGCGCCGGATCGGCATCCGTAACTTTTCTTGTCAAAACCGCCAACATCGATTCAACTTTGAAACTCTTTATAACCGGTAACCAAGCGCAATTATCCAATTGGAATCCGGGCAGAACAGTTTTAAAAAAAATTGGCACAAATCAGTGGGCCATTTCGGTCAATTTCACAAAAGGAACCGAAATCGAATATAAATTTACACGAGGCAGCTGGGCAACCGAACCTGTGGACGAATCAGGCAATCTCTTTCAAAATTTTAAATTATTGATTAAAGGCGATACAACTGTCATTCATGAATTTCAATATTGGAAAAATGAAACCCAACCGGCGAAGAGTACAATCACAGGAAATCTCAATTATCATCGACAAATGAAAGCATTTGGTGTTGCGCCCAGAGATATTGTTGTCTGGCTTCCACCCGGATATGATACTGGTTCCGATCAGCGATATCCTGTTCTATATATGCACGACGGTCAAAATATTTTCGATGCAAACACAGCTTCCTTTGGAACTGAATGGCGAATCGATGAAACCGCCGATAGTTTAATCCGGAGCGGCGTCATCCAGCCTCTTATAATTGTTGGGATCTACAATACACGGCACCGAACACTTGAATATGCTGATACAAAACTCGGAAAAAAATACCGGCGATTTGTTATTCAAAAATTGAAGCCGTATATCGATAAACACTATCGTACATTACCGGATCGTAATCATACCACAGTTGGCGGCTCTTCTATGGGCGGTCTGGTATCATTCATGCTGGTATGGGAAAACGACAATGTTTTTTCAAAAGCAATCTGTATGTCCCCCGCTTTTAAAATCGAAGAATTGGATTACGTAACAACCGTTCAAAATTATAAAGGATCTAAAAAGAACATACAAATTTATATCGATAACGGTGGCATTGAGCTGGAAACACAGCTGCAACCGGGAATCGATGAAATGGTAACAGCGCTAAAGCAGAAAGGTTACCGGCAAAATATTGAATATTTCTGGTTTAAGGATAAAAATGCCAGTCATTTCGAAAGCGATTGGGGAAAACGAATGCCCTGGGTTCTCATCCAATTTTTCAAAACAAAATAAAATACATTTCAAGTAATCTTTCATCCTGTTAATAAACGATGTCCAAATTGGATATTTTTTGTAAATTAGAAACGATTTAAGATGATGAAAAGATTAATAATTATCAAACCAATATTCATTTTTTTGGAATCAATTTCCTGCCAAAAAGCCCAAGCCATTAATAATTTGAGTGTGCAGGGAGAAAAGAGAAAATAAATTTTACTCTGTGTTCTCTCCGTTTAACTGTCGGGCATGTGTGGTTAATTTTTGACAATATTAAACAAATAACCAGGAGTTAAGATGAGAAATTCTATGCGTAACATGTTGATCTGCCTTATTTTAATTTTTTATACGGCAGGTTTTGCAAAATCGAATGGCGATCTTTTCCCTCGCATGATTGAGAAATTTCGACACCAGCTCGACCTCGATGGCGCTGATAAAGCCCTGATGAACGCTGTTACAAACACAGATATGAAGCAACTGACACTCAACCGTCAAATCTACAATTCATACAACGATATTTTTTCTCATAAGATCAAAACAGAGGGCATAACCGATCAAAAAAGTTCCGGTCGCTGCTGGATGTTTGCCGGATTGAATATTATGCGTCCCCATGTAATCAAAAAATATAATCTTACATCTTTTGAATTTTCCCAGAACTATTTGTTTTTCTGGGATAAACTGGAAAAAGCCAATTTTTTCCTGGAAACCATGATCGAAAATGCGGACAAAGATTTGAACGATCGTGAAATGCAAATATTACTAAAATCTCCGGTTGCCGACGGCGGCTGGTGGAATTATTTTACAGCATTGATCGACAAATATGGTGCAGTCCCAAAAGGTGTGATGGTAGAAACAGTGAGCAGCGAAAAATCAAAAAATTTAAACTTCATTTTAAACAACCTGATGCGCGCCAACGCTCTTGAACTCCGGCAAATGGCTCATAATTCCCTGAAAAAAAGCGTGCAGAGAAAACGAAAGGAGGAGATGCTTTCCGACGTTTACCGCTTGCTTGTTTACCATCTTGGACTTCCGCCACAAGAATTCACCTGGAAATATGTCGATAAAGATAATAATGTCAGCGAAAAGGAATATACTCCGCAAAAATTTTACAAAGAAGTCGTCGGATTTGATCTCGGTGAATATGTAACCATAATGGATCACACCATGCATCCCTATCATACTCACTATGAAATCAAATACTGCCGTAACATAATTGACAAGTCCAATATGGCTTTTATCAATCTCGATATCTCAAAGTTAAAAGAATTTACCCTTGCCTCAGTTCTCGACAGCGTTCCCGTTTGGTTCGCCGCCGATGTCGGACATCAAATGGAAAAAGATCGCGGAATCATGGCAGTCGATCTTTACGATTATGAGACGCTGTTCAATATCGATACTAAAATATCCAAAAAAGATCGCTTAACAACCCGTGCCTCCATGCCGAATCATGGAATGGTTTTCACTGGAGTCGATCTAAAAGACGGCAAACCGGTAAAGTGGCTGGTTGAAAATTCCTGGGGAACCGATCCTGGAAACGATGGTCGCTGGACGATGTATGATTCCTGGTTTGATGAATATGTGTTTACTATTATCATTCAAAAATCCCGACTGCCAAAAGAGATTCAGGAATTATTAAAGACCAAACCTGTTGTTCTGCCGCCCTGGGATCCGATGATGGATTCATTTCGGTAAAATTATACAGAATTGATAGATGAAATTAGCGGTCATATCGGATATTCACGGAAATCTTGAAGCATTTCAGGAAGTCCTGCGCGATATAGAAGCCCATGAAACAAACCGAATAATATCATTGGGCGATTTTATTGATTACGGTCCCAATCCAAATGAAGTTACTTTTGAATTAATTCATCATTTCATCCCTTCGATTCTTGGAAACCATGAGTATGCATTGATTAGCGAACATATTCTGCGTTCTTTTTCAAAGATCGCCTATGATTCCATGCAAATCACCAAATCGCTGCTTTCGGACATTGTTACAGAATATATAAAAACGCTTCCACTGTTTTTAATTATTGAAAACATCCGCTTTGTGCACGGGATCCCGCCGGATTCCGCATTGGAATATATTTCCCAATTCCCAACTCCGATTCTCAGTTATGTTTTTGAATCATTTCCTGAAAAGATTGCCTTCGTTGGACATACACATACACTGGGATTGTATACATACGATGGCGATTCGGTCACTTTTTCTCATATACATGAAGGAGATACGGCACTGGATCCGGCGAAACGCTATATCATCAATGCCGGAAGCGTTGGACAACCACGGAATAGCAACAAGCAGGCAAAATATATCATCTATGATACGGAGTCAATGATGGTGACTGTACGCTTTATTTCATACAATGCCCGGAAAACAGTTAAAAAGATCCGTGATTTAGGTTTTCCGGAAATTAATGCGACAAGGTTACTTTAGTATAAGATTTTATAAATACCGTTAACGACCTTACTACTCTCTGTCTATTCTAAACTGCTCAGATAAGCCTTGTTTCATAAAACCTGACTAAGCAATTCCGTAACATCCAATATTTTTAGTTGAATGCCACTCTGTCGTGCTGCGTCTAACAGATTTGTCTGACAGGCCGGGCAGGCGCTTATAACCGCTTCTGCGCCGGTTGTTTCGGCTTCTTGCAAACGCTCAATACCGGTCTTCAATGCCAGGTCATCATCGTGCATTTTTACCAGACAACCGGCACAATCGAATATGATTCGTTTAATACCCATCTTTTCAAATTCAGCTACCGTTTTTTCAGCAGTTTCTTTCGCTTTATCAATTTCGCCAGCCGCCAAGAATGGGTGACCGCAGCACATTTCCTTATTTGTCAGCATATAATCGATGCCGAATTTATCAAGCACAGTAACTGAGCTGCGAGCAATTTGTCGCCTAAGATATGCCGGCGTACAGCCAACATAAAAAAGTGTGTCTGATTTCTCATCTAACCTGTTTTTATCCTGCAGCCAGTTAAATCGCTCTGATTGGGGCTTATCGTAAATATTTCCCTCTTTTATGATTGATTCATCCGCCTGCTTTAGCCCTTCGGGAATAAGGCCTAAACGTGTTAGATCTTCCTTCATTGTCGTAAATACACCGGACAAATCAAGATACTTAAGGCAGTTTGCTTCACAGGCGCCGCATTCAGTGCCGGCAAATTTGTGTTTTTTACAACAAAATTGAATGTTTTATAAAATTTAACAGTGATATTAGTGAAGTATTGGATTACACATGGACATTCGTTCCGTGTTAATCATATATTATTCTGTTTAAATTATATCACAATCTCCTGAAAATAAATTGTCCCCTTCCTGCTTTCCCCAATATTTTTCCATCCCGATAGACAACTTCTCCACGAGAAATTGTCATTTCCACTTTTCCGGTCAGTTCAAATAAATCATATGGCGAAAAATCAGCGCGACTTACTAATTTGTCCGTGGACACCTGCCATTTTTCTCCAGGATTAAAAATCACAAGATCGGCGTCACTGTTCAATGCAATTGTTCCTTTTCGAGGAAACATACCGAAAATTTTAGCGGGATTAGTTGAAAGAACCTGGACCAACTGGTTTACAGAAATACGTTTCTTTACGACACCTTCCGAAAACATCAACGGCAGCAGCAATTCAACGCTTCCCATGCCTTTTGGCACTTGAGTAAAATCTGACTTACCTTGCTTATATTGGGACATAAACGGGCAATGATCCGTGCCGACAACCTGAATAACTCCCTCTTTAATAGCCTGCCATAATCGCTTTTGATCTTCAGCATGGCGAAGGGGAGGAACAATGGCATATTGTTCACCATTATCAAACTCGTAACAACTGTCGGTTAACAGTAAATACTGCGGACAGGTTTCACCAAAAACCTCACCATGTAAATCTCGAGTTAAATCCAATACATCTACTGATTCGCCGGCAGAAAGATGAACAAAATAAAGTTTGCCTTTTAAGTATGCATTAAACCTGATTAAATCATGCACCACCGTTTCTTCAATAAAATTCGGACGGCTTTGCGGAAAGAATGATAAAGATTTTTTATCCGCTTTCAGCAGACGCTTTTCCAGAAAATTAATTATATCTCCCTCTTCAGCATGCACATCAACCATGACGCCCAATTTTGCGGCTTGCTGCATAACCGCAAATACTTCACCCCTGTTAAGACCTAAATCTTCTCCTGCAGTAAATATCTTAAAACTCGGCGCTCCAATATCTTTTATTTTGCCCATTTCAGATAAAAGTTCTGACGTCACTCCACCGGGAAAACAACAGTGCAACGAATAATCCACAAAAACTTTAGGATCAGCCTGTCGACGACGACGCTGAAAGGCTTTAACCAACGATTCATTTCGTGCCTGAGGAGAAGTGAAATCAATAACGGTTGTAACACCACCGGCGGCAGCAGCCCTGGTGCCACTCTCAAAATCATCGGCATTCTTTAAACCGCCAGAAAAAATCTCTTCAAAATGAACATGACTATCAATAATGCCGGGCAGAATTAAGCTCCCATCCACATCAATTACTTGGACATCTTTTGTATCAAGTTCCGGACCGATGCGGATGATTTTTTCATCGCGAATTTCAATATCGCCCTTAAATATTTTTTCAGCAGTTACTATGTTACCGTTTTTAATTATCATACTATTCACCGCATTTTAATCCTGAAATTAATCTCCTTTAACAATAAAAGTTACTCAACTAATGAAATTGCCTCTTTTGGACATATTGAAATACAATAGCCACATAAATGACAATTAGAATTATTTATATATAATTCATTTCCTTTAGAACTGATAACCTGATAGGGATACAATTTTATACACAGATTGCAGTCGTTGCACATTTCACGATCTATAATTATTCTTCCGTCAAAATTAATCAAAATAAAGATATTTTATTAACAGCGAATATCCCTTTCAAAACTTTGTGAAAGTTTACTTGATAAGTGTGAATACATATAACTGTTCGTTGAGAACTCTATAAAAACAACTTTCGCAAAGATATTTTTTTTAGCGATTATTCAAAACCCTTTGGATTCTGTGACTGCCAGCGCCAGGTATCAGCGCACATATCTTCAATTCCTCTTTCGGTTCTCCAGCCCAGGTCTTTCTCTGCCTTTGACGGATCGGCATAACATTCGGCGATGTCACCGGGGCGGCGATCGATGATACGATACGGGATTTTTCGCCCGCTGACTTTCTCAAATGCTGAAATCACTTCGAGCACACTATAGCCTCGCCCGGTTCCCAGGTTATAAATATGCACCCCGCTCTTTCCAATCAATTTTTGCAGCGCCCTGACATGTCCAAGAGCAAGATCTACCACATGGATGTAATCCCTGACGCCGGTTCTATCGTTCGTTGGATAGTCATTCCCGAATACCGATAATTCTTTCAGTTTACCGACAGCAACCTGGCTGATGAAAGGCATCAGGTTATTGGGAATTCCTTTGGGATCTTCGCCAATGCGTCCGCTATGATGTGCTCCAACCGGATTAAAATAGCGTAAAAGCACGATATTCCAATAGTTGTCGGACACGTAAAGGTCCTTTAATATCTCTTCAATAAATAATTTAGTTCGTCCGTAGGGATTCGTTGCCATCGTGGGAAAATCTTCGGTAATCGGTACGGTATGAGGTTCACCGTAAACTGTTGCCGAGGAACTGAAAACGATGTTTTTCACATTGTATTTCGCCATCACTTCACATAGTGTTACAGTCCCGGTAATATTGTTATGATAATATTTAAGTGGGATATCGACCGACTCTCCGACAGCTTTCAGTCCGGCAAAATGGATAACCGCATCAAACTGATGTTTATCGAATACCTTTACAAGATGTGCCTTATTCAATAGATCGACTTTATGAAATTCAAGCGTTCTCCCTGTAATTTTCTGAACTCGTCTAAGTGATTCCTCACTGCTGTTTGATAGATTATCGACAACAACAACATTAAAGCCGGTTCTCAATAATTCAAGACAGGTATGGCTGCCTATGTATCCTGCTCCGCCGGTTACCAATACTCTCATTTATATTCTCCATTTTTCATGACTTCCCAATATACTACTCAGAGATGAAACACTCAATTAATGATTTCAGATGTAACGTTGTATAAAACAACTCACAAAGAGAATCACTATTAAACGTGAATCGCCCAACCCTCAACTCCGCGGGCAGCTTCCATGACAGCTTCCGCCAGGGTCGGATGAGCATGAATCGTTGTTGCAATATCTTCAGGCAGCAATTTCGCTTTCTTCGCCAGTAGAATTTCATGGATCAGTTCAGTAGCATCTTTGCCGACAATATGGGCACCGAGTATTTCTTTTGTATCAGTCTTGTAGAGTATTTTAACTATTCCATCAGATTCTTCCACGGCGATTGATTTGCCCGCACCTCTATAAGGAAAAACATATTTCCCAAAAGATATGCCCTGTTCGATAGCCTTTCGCTCGGTTAAGCCAAAACTTGCAACCTGGGGCTCGCAATAAGTAGCGCCCGGAATCAGCATCGGATCAACTTTGGGTTCCGGTTGATGCCCAGCCATATATTCAACGGCGATTTCACCCTCTTTGGAAGCAACATGCGCCAGAAGCGGTGTATTGATCACGTCGCCAATGGCATAGACCGACGGAATACCGGTCTGATAGTAATCGCCGACCCGAATAAATCCTTTTTCGGTCTCAATTCCAAGTTTTTCCAATCCTAAATTTTCGGAGTTCGGAGTACGACCAACCGCTACCAGGATTTTCTCAACCGCTATGTTGCTTTCGGATTCGCCCTGTTTCAGGAAAACGGTATAGCCGTTATCACTCTTATCGTAACGCTCTGCTAATGTTGAAGTGTAGATCCTGATTTTTTTCCGCTTGAATGATTTCGCCACGACTTCCGCTGTTTCTGTATCTTCCAGAGGCAGGATCTGGTCCATCATCTCAACCAGATGAACATCAACTCCAAAAGTATTTAAAATAAAGGCGAATTCCACTCCGATCGCACCGGCGCCGAGTATTAATATACTCTTCGGTAACTTTTCGAGGCTCAACGCACCGGTTGACGACAAAATATCTTTTTCATCGAATTCAAAACCTTTAATGACTTTGGGACGAGAACCGGTGGCAACAAGAATGAATTTTGCCGAATACATTTTATCATTATCTACTGTAACCATGTTTGGGCCTGTTATTTTTGCGGTTCCTTTGATCAGCTCAATTTCATTTTTTTTCAATAGAAATTCGACGCTCTTAGAAAGTTTCATGGCTGCGATCCGGGATTTTTTATACACGTTGGCATAATTGAATTCGGAAAGATCAAACTTGATTCCCATTTTCTTTAAATCACCGATATAGGAATATTTTTTAGCCTGACTGATCAGGGATTTGGATGGAATACACCCCCAATTCAGGCAAACACCTCCGGGCGCTTCCTTCTCGATTACTGCTGTTTTTAATCCTAATTGATTTGCCCGGATAGCCGCAACATATCCACCGGGACCGGCGCCGATGACAATCAAATCGTAATTCAAATCGCTCATTTATTTCTCCATGTGTTTAGATACAACAATCAAGTCTAAATAATATATCATCGACTGGTATTGATACAAATTTTAAAGCGCATTTGTAACAATTTATTCATTTCCCTTTTTATTCTTTCATTATAAACATTGAAAAAAGTTAAAATGAAGCACACTATTAATCAATATAAACTTTTCTATCACTTTTGCGATTGCCTGAAAATCGAAATATAGTTATATTTAGCGTCCGCTAAAAGGCGGAATATTTACAAATTAGGAGGTCGAATACAGTTATGGCAGTAATGAAACAAATGAGAGACAATACGCACGTCATTTTATGGGCGCTCTTAATCCTATTTGTCTTGAGTATGACCATTGGCGGTTTGGTTGGCGGCGCGAATATTATGGATATTTTTTCAAAAGAGAAAAAATTACAGGGAAAAGCGGGTGTTGTAAACGGTAAGGAATTTGACGGTATGCAATATTCCCGCCTTATACAGAATGAACTTGACCGGATCCGTGAAAGCGGTCAGGAAATTACCGAAGATGTAATTCAGCGTATATCTGACCAAATCTGGGAATCGTTTATTAATGAGACCCTCATTGCCGAAGAGGTCAAACGATTGGGCCTGGAAGCAAACGATTGGGAAATTTACGAATACCTCATGCAATATCCACCGGACTTTTTAACCAACCAGGAAGTATTCCTTACAGATAGTCAGTTTGACCAACAAAAGTATGCTCAGGCTTTAACTACTCCGCAGGGTAACGAATGGATTGGCGTCGAACAATATCTTCGCGGTTTACTTCCATTCCAGAAGATTCGTAATTTAGTTGAAAACCTTGCGGTAATCACTGATGGCGAAGTACTCAATGAATATACTACAACAAAAGTCCCGTTTACTCTTGAAACCCTTTTCTTTCCCTATCCTATGGTTAGCTCAGATTCCTTTTATGTATCTGAATCAGAAATTAAAGCCTATTACGAAAACCATGAAGAGGATTATTTCGTCGAAGAAACCCGGGAAATGGATTACGTCTTTTTCGATCTGAAACCTTCTCCGGCAGATTCTCTGACACAATATGAACTCGCAGCTGATTTGAAAAACCGGATCGAGGCTGGTGAATCTTTCGAGACTGTCGCAATCGAATACACCGAAGATCCAAGTGGAAAGAATAGCGGCGGTGAGCTGGGCTGGTTTGACCGCAATCAAATGGTAAAGCCTTTTTCGGAAGCCGCATTTTCCCTGAGAAGAGGAGAAATTTCAGATCCTGTTTTGACAAGTTTTGGGTATCATATTATTAAAGTTGAAGATAAACGCACTCAAAATGGACAGGAACAGGTCAAAGCCAGACATATCCTCTTGAGAATTAATCCGGGTCCTGAAACTCTTGATAAGCTTCGGTCGAAAGCCAATCTGTTCACATTCGACGCAAGCGATTTAGGTTTTGAAGCAGCCGCAGACAGTCATAAAATGGAAATAAAATCAACAAACGCTCTAAATAAAAACAGTCGGTATATTACTGACTTAGGAACCTTTACGCGAGCTGTACGCTTTGCTTTTACCGATAAACCCATTGGAACCTTGTCGGAATTATTGGGCGCAAATAATGGCTATGCCTTATTTAAACTGACAAAGGTCAATCCCGAACACTATAAGCCTCTTGGGGACGTATCAGATGCCATCCGTTCAACGATTCTTGTTGAAAAACGTTCTGAACATTTAGGAGAAATCGCATCCAATGTTCGTGAACAACTCGACAGTAAAATATCTCTTGAATTTGCGGTGCAATCAAACCCGGAAATTAAGTACGAACTCCACAATAAAGCGACGCTTAATCGTCCGTTAAAGGGTTTGAGTCGCTCCGATGCAATAATCGGCGCCATTCTCGCTCTCGATAAAGAACAGATTTCACAACCGGTGAGAGTCGGTAATCAGTATATAATAATCAAACTGATCGCTGTTGAAGATATCGATGAAGATGATTATCGCGTGGAAAAGGAGCTTATCCGTGATCGTCTGCGTAAACGGGCAAAAACCAATTACTACAGCGCCTGGATCGCCGAGATGAAGGAAACGGCGTCCATCATCGACAACCGGGAAAACATGTATTGATATATACCAAATTATATATAATGTATTGTCGCTGAAATCCGGGCTTCTTGAACCCTGGATTGATAACAACGTCTCGTTGTATCAATCCTTATTTGTTAGGTTTCCCTTTATATGCATTTTAAAATTATCATTAATTTTGTCCATTACTATTTACTTCTTTCTCAATTTTAAACCCGGCATAAATCCATAGTCCTATTCTTACTAAAATCCAATAAATTGAAAATCCAAGTATTGAAGATAATAGTAAAGGTTTTAAGGAAGACCACTGCACTCTATTTTCTAAGTATACTCCTATAAGTATTGGAATAATAAATCCGAAAACAAGAATAAGTCTAAACAATCCAGTTTGTAATTTTTGTATCGGTAATAGAAATATTTTAATAGTTTTATAGACTATTTTATGAAATGAAATTAAATATATAATTCCTGCTGAAAGTACAAAGCCTATGATAAATCCTAAAACAAAAACACCATGTATATAGAAATCGGAAATTGTATGGATTCTCCATATAGAACTTAAAGTAAATGAATAATTATTTTCGAAATAATACCCAAAAATTATTCCAATAATACTTGAAAATATTAATATTCCGATTTTATCATATATTTTTAATTTCATAACATATCCTTATGATGCATTACTAAAACCTAGTCAATGCGTGAGATACGTCGATTTACGAAGCGATATGCTCTTGTTGTTCTAAAATCCATTGAAAACTCGCCTATTTTCAAATTCATCGAACAGCTTCGCCGTTATCTCCATACGATATATCGCCACAAAATGAATATTGGTAAATTCAAAGATAGAAACCTTCATGTATTTCCCTTATTGGTTAAATCTATATGCAAGGGACATTGGGTATAATCATCTCCATCATCAGAAAATATGACTTTGCCACATTCATGAGAACTATCACAATCAGTAATTTGGATACCATCCTCTAATGTATTCTGAAAACTTACACCTCTTTCTAATTCCGGACAATGCCAAGCACCACGTTTTTTTTCACACATTTTTACATCTCTATTTAATTACTACTATAACGGACAAGTCTGAGGTACGAGGTGATAAAATGAACGGATTTCCCACCATAAAAAATATGCCCGAGAAAACTCTCAAAATCCAAGTTCATCGAACAGCTGGTAAAATAGAAAGGGCGGGTGTCCCGCTCGGTCATTAAATTGTGATATGCAAAAAACAAACAATCCAAAACTAAGGAGGACACCCTATGAAGTACATCGGTTTGG
>JADHWC010000008.1 GCA_016783665.1 Fidelibacterota bacterium
AGACGCTTTCCAGAGCGGTTTAGAAATGGCAAACCGAAAGTGTCAGGTCAACCAATTGAAGTATGGATCAACAAACCTGAGAAAAAGGAAAATCAAACGATAACTCTAAACGTGTCCAATTTTTCTTGACATTTAGCGAATAATACATTACCAAGTGCTTTTTTCATTTTAAAAATCCCATATTGCTACAGGATAGTATAACCAGAATTTATTGATATTTCAACCATTTCGTATGATTTTTAATTTCCTCTGGTACTAAATGAGCATAGTACACTTCAGTAGTTTTTACAGATTTATGTCCAAGTAATTTAGCAACCATGTAAATACTCATTCCATTCCTGACAAGTGTCGTAGCGAAAGTATGCCTGATTTTTGTTGCAGATAAGCCTCTTTTACGCAAAGCAAGCCCTAATGAGTTCGAGTTATAATCAAAGGATCCATTGAAATAGAAGACGTAAATATTGCTAAAACGATAACTTGCAAACTATCAACAAACTTCAGTTTTGATTTAATATAATGCTCCTCGAATATTATTTTTTTGATTTACTTAAAATACGTCCTTAAATGCACACACGTGATGTTAAAGTATTTAATGTATTTGTGTATCAAGTTATTTTCCGACCGGGGACCCCCCCCACCTGCGGGGAGTACCCCCCCCTTGTTTATCAATCATACTCACAGTCCCACCAAACGGGGGAAATAAATATTGAAGTAGGATTTTAAATTTTATACCTTATATAGTGATTTTTCGATTTTGCGGGGATAGGCTTCCGGAGTCGAAAACCGTTTCCCTTAACGGCTTCCCCGTAAGATTTTTAAAAGGGACTAATTGAAGGGAATTAGGATGGTCAAAAAGAAAAATAACAAGAATAATTCACCTCAGTGGCTTAAAGAACATTGGGAGAAATCAAAAAACCAGGAACTAATAACGGTTAGTATCTATGACTATGATTTTCAAAGATATGAAGATGAAAACATCCTTTCTGAATCAGTTAAAGCAGGAATAAATAATTATAATGGTAGTGAGGATGAAAGAAATTTCTTAGAAAAAGTTTACTATTATGATGATTTTGGTACGAAAAACGTATTCCCATATCTTATTCAGGAAATGCAAAAATATAAAGTTGAGGATCGACATCAACGAACAAGTAGGTTTTTTAACATACTTACCGATCTCAAAACAATCGAATTACTCAATAGATTCTTTTTGGATATTGGAAAACCAAAATTAATCCCTAACGAAATAACAACGATTATTGATCAAATCCCGGATGATTTATCTGAAATCAAACAGACATTAATTAAGTCGTTATCTTCCAGTGAAAAACAGATTGAATGGAAAATAAGAAGTCTAAATGAAGATGATTTTAGAAAATCCATTTTAACGCAAATAGACAGTTTACCTCAAATAAGAAAAAAGTATCAACTAATTAAAGAACAATATGAAAATGCACCTGAGAGTAAAAGCCCTTTTGAAGGAATAGGTAACCCAGAGATATATAAAAAATCAAAGAATTATCTTAAAGATCAATTGATAAAACTCAAAATGGAATATAATCGTCAAATCTTTGTATTAAATGACATGAAGGAAGAGATTGACATCAGAGGTTATTCTATCTATGTAGATCAATCAATTATAAATACCCCCATTGACCATATTAACAGAGTTAAAGATTTATTTGAAGATCGTAAGCCCCTAAAATCAGACCAAGCCGGCGAAGTGGCACATGTGGAAGCACGCACCGGGCCGGAAACTGGAGCAGTCAACACCTGGAACGATATTGTCATTGAAATTATAGACAATGAAACCTTAAGCATAAAGACAGGCGAAAATAAAGCGTCAAGAGTCAATTGTTCAGAAATTGGATTTATGAATAAAACGACATCACGGCCTAACTTACAATGGAGAATGCTGGAAAGTTTGGCAAAATACAAAGGTTTGATTCCTTACAGGGAATGGAATTTCAGAGAGAGAAAACAGATTGAAAAGCAAATATCAGAACTTAGAAAAATCCTTAAATCTCATTTCAAGATTGATTCTGATCCTATCCCTTTTAAGAAAAATGTCGGTTATAAGACAGTATTTATTTTAAGGGACAAAAGACCCGGATCAGACACACAATAAAATAAATATTCTGAATTTTCAGCGTTTATTCTGAATTTTCAGTAACCATAATAAAAAAAAGTGAGAAAAATTTCCCGTCGGTGGCGGGATTTTTTTTATTTGTTTTTAGCGTTTATTCTGAATTTTCACAGGAATAAGGTAGAGAGATAATTAACAAAAGAAAGGAAAATACCATGAAAGAAAAAGAATTTTACACAGCGAGAGAACTTACCGAGATGTTTGACCTGAAACCGTCTCATATTAACTATTTAAAGATAGAGGGAATTATTCCGTCAATCCGGCGGGGACAGGGATACCCGGCTTTGTTCCCATCCGAAGCAGTTGCCATTATCAAGGCACGTCTGGCAAAGTTAAACGCTTCTGAATAGGGCTTTAATTTATGTCATCTGTATTGAATCGTAGTAAAGCGAAATTTGTTATGATTATGCATACCATGTTAGACGATCCCAAATTCTATAGCATGAAGCCTCGAAGCCAAATTTTATGGGCATATCTGCGATCAAAATATAATCCGTTTAAAATTGAAATAAATTCAGCAACCGGTTTAATTCAAGTTAGATTTCCAAAAAAAGACCTTCATAAGATTAATGGTTTGTCACACCCGAATACACTTCAGGATGCGCTTGACGAATTAACGAAAAATGAATTCATTAAGGTTAACCAAACTCATCCTTATGAGATTATAGTTAGTTTCGTTGGGAATTATGGAAAGTTTCCAAACTCAATAAAAAAAACTGGGAAAAGAAAATGACCCCTGTATGGTATATATATAAGATAGCTGCATTTTATGAAACTTTGGAAAATAAGCGTTCTCGTCGTGAGAGGCTTTTCAAAGTTGCAATTTATGAAACTTTAAACCCGCCTTTTTTGCTTAAAGTTGCATTTTCTGAAACTTTGACGGCTTAAAGGTGCAATTTTTGAAACTTTAGAAACAACAGAAAGGATCAACAAATGGACATTCACAAAACAGACGACATAATAATTCGCATTTCAGAAAATAATTATCAGAATCGCAAGTATCTGGATCAGAAATTAGATCAAATTATTAGTTACGTTGAAGACAGAGAAAATAACGAGGTGAAATAATGACCAAACAGGTTAGCACATTAAAAAAAAGCAAAGAGATTTTCACACCTGAAAAGGTAATTGAAGCAATCGAAAAGGGGCATGGGATCAAATCGCAAGCTGCAAGGCTTTTAGGTTGCAACCGTCAAACGATTACTAACTATATTGACCGGCACGAGAGCGTAAAGACAGCGTTTGAAGATGCAAAGGAAAGTTTTGTTGACATGGCGGAAAGCAAACTATTTGAAAACATTGAAAAGGGCGACGTGACTTCGATTATATTCTGTCTGAAGACGCTTGGCAAGGACAGGGGATATATTGAATCGACCAGACTCCCAAATACCGGCAATCAAGATCGCAACTGGACTACCGAAATGAAGATAGAAGGGCTAAATGGCGATGTCATCTAAGCCTGTTATATTGCCGATTCTATATACTGAGCAACAAATGGCAGTGTTTCGAGAGCGGTTAAACGATGCCAGTTTCCGGGAAAGAAGACCGATAACGGCTGAACTTTATAAGATTCTTTTAGAGCAATATGATGCCGGAAATTTTATCCGGTGTGTTGATGGAATTTATTTTTGTGAGCCAAATAGTTGAGAGGTGAGAAAATGACCGTAAAAAGCACGGAAAATAAACGGAACGCAAAAGGTCAATTTATAATTGGCAATAACGAAGGGAACAGAAAGGGACGCCCTAAGATAGCCATAGCAGAACAATTCAGAAATAATCCCAAGGCTAAGAGTGTATTAGACAAGATAATTGAGGTTGCCAATACGCTAAACACCGACGCTGAACATAAAGACGCTGTGACTTGCGCCAAGATAGTATCTGACAAAATAATTCCTACATTGAAAGCACAAGAAATAGCAATGGAAATTAAACAAATGCCGGAGATTATAGTAATTGAATGAAGGTAAATAAAAATTAATGGAAGCCTTAGCCGAAATATTGACCAAACTTGAACACCTGGAGCTATCCTTACAGGCTCAAAATTCCGTCTGGTTATCAGTGTCGGACTTGGTTAAATATTTAGGCGTTTCTGAATCAACGATCCGGAGGCTGGTGGCAAAAAACGAGATACCCTTCAAACGGATCGGAACAAATGGTAAAATTGTATTTCATAAAAGGCAAATTGACCTATGGTTATTGAGTGGCGAAAAACACCCCGGCAAGCGGGCAAGAATGATATTTCAGGATTTACTTTGATTAAGTACGATTCAATAAACTACGGTAATTTCTTTGAATTGTATCAACAGATACAACCGTGTTCTGTAGGCCTGTTTCTGGCAGATTTACCCTACAACCTTTTCGATGATAATCGGCTATCAGGACTTCCAAACGATAAACGGGTAGATCTGAATGAACTGGAAACGGCTTTAGATTACCTACTCACAGACTCCGGGCAAGCGGTTCTGTTCTGCAATCTAAATTTACTGATAAGGATAAAATCAGAGTTTGGGAAGTATATCACTTTTAAACATCATCATATATTACAGAAATCAATGGCCATGCCGGGCAATCAATTTTATCCCTTGAATGATTCTGAATTTCTGGCCGTCTGTTATCGCACCGGGGCGAAGATTTCAGACCTTTGTTTTAATCCCCACAATGGTAGTAAGGGCAATCCTTACAGTAAAAAGAATTATAACCTTGACGGGTGCAAGATACGGCGACAATCAAAGCCACAAGTCAACGTAAACGAATCCGGTCAGAGACATATTAAAACCATTATCCCAATGACCAGTAAATGCAATTTAGACAAGTCAGAGCGTTTCGGTATAGAACACCCCTTTCAGAAGCCGGTGAAGTTGCTCAGGCAATTGATACGAGCGTACAGTAATCCGGGCGATTTCGTTTGTGACGGATTCGCCGGGAGCGGTTCAACGTTGATTGCTTCAGAGATGGAGCGGCGGCGATATGTCGGTTTTGAGATAGATCATAAATATTACCTGGAAGGTCTGGGGCGTGTGGAGCGTGAAAAGTGCATAATTACATTACCATTTTAACTATCTATTAGGTGAATCAATGAAACGATTAACCCGTCTACAATCTATCCGTAAGTTTTGTATTCAGTGTATGGGCGGCAGTATCTATTTACCGACTGATTGCCCGGCGAAAAAATGCAAATTTTACCCTTATCGGCTTGGCAGGGGCGGCGGCTCAAAAGGTACTGTAATAAGAAAGTATTGTTTGGAGTGTGTCGGTTCACCTTCAGAAGTTAAAAACTGCCCTGATTTAGATTGTTCGCTTTACCTGTTCAGATTCGGGTACGCATCTAATCAGGAAATGATACAAAACGCACCTATTGGGCGTTTATTGGGTCAGGATTCAACGATGTTTATTGAAGTTATAACTATTATACCCAAGTTCAGGAAAAAAATCACCTAAATCGGTCTTAATTCGTTCTTTGACATTGTGAAAAAATATCTGTTACATATTTCGCACGATAATATTTTTCTTGTAATTATGTAACATAACAGTTAATATATCGCAGGAGGATTAATCATGGCAGACATAAAAACTATTGGAAAAAATTTATCGGACTATAGAAAATCAATGGGCATAACTCAAGAAGGAATAGCAAACTATCTTGGCGTAAAAAGAGAGATAATAAGTTATTATGAAAATGGGACCCGAGAAATACCTCTGGATAGATTAATTAAAATCACCGACCTGCTTGGTATTGAATTATCTCAACTTGTCGAAGAAGATAACCGTTCCCATGAAACCAATTTATCTCTTACTTTTAGGGCGGATGAAATTAACCCAATCGATTTTGAGATAATAGCCAATTTCAAGAAAATCATTAAGAATTATCTCAGATTAAAAAACCTTTGTGCAAAATATGATTGTTGAATATAAAATTAAAAAAGCAGCTTCTGAATTCCGTACAAGGCATGGAATTGGTGCTAAAGATCAAATCAATTTTAAATCACTGCTTCAGAAATTAAATATTATTACTGTTTTTAAACCAATTAGCTCCGATCTTTCTGGTATAGGTTTTAAGGTTGATACTAACTACTTTATATTAGTCAATTCAAACCAAACAGTTGGTCGTCAAAACTTCACAATAGCACATGAGTTATATCACCTATTTATTGAAGATAAAATAAACAAAATATTGTGCACAATTGAATCTGTATCCCATTCTTCACAAAAAGAGAAAAGAGCAGAACTTTTTGCATCATATCTATTAATTCCTGAAGAAGGACTTCTTGAAGCTATTCCTCGAGAAGAATTGTCTTTAAATAAAATATCTTTACAAACCATTTTGAATATTGAACATGGTTTTCAGTGTTCCCGCAAGGCCATATTAATCCGATTAAAATACATGGGATTGATTGACAATAATTATTTTGATATGTTTCAACATAATATTACTTCAGGCGCTGTGGCTTTAGGATATGATAAGAAGCTATATGGGAGCGGAAACCATGATCTCATTATAGGAGATTATGCAGTTATTGCCCATAAATTGTACAACCATGAAGTTATTTCAGAATCAAATTTAATCAGTTATTTACATGTAATTGGTATTGATGTCAAGGACATAGATCTAAATGTCAAAGTCCACTAATGATCCCTTAATAATATTAGATTCCGACGTAATTCGACATTTTTTAAAGGGTGGACAAATTCATATCCTGCCAAAGCTATACCCTCGAAGGCTTGTAATATTAGATATTGTTAAATCAGAATTATGTCAAAGTAGACATTTAGTAGATCAAGTTTGTAATTTTATTTCATTTTTTAAAATAATAGAAGTCCAGTTTCCCACACACGACATGAAAATATTTTCAGAGTACATAAGACTCCGAGAAGTAGAGCTTCGCGGTGATGGTGAATCGGCTTGTATGGCGTTTGCGAAATTCAATAACCACATTATTGCAAGTAGTAATCTAAAAGATATTCAAAAATATTGTATTGATAATGGAATAACATACTTAACGACAATGGATTTATTGCTTGAGGCATACTATAAAAATCTAATTTCAAAAGACGATTGTACTGAATTTATTCGGACGGTAAAAGAATCTGGTAGTAAATTACCCGTTGATACAATAGATCAGTATATTGAGTTATTAAATAGAACCCAATAATATTTTTCCTTCCAATTCTACAACAATTTTATCAAATACTGTACAGATTTGAATTGCCCGCTTTACCAGTACAGATTCGGATACAATTACAATCGTACAATCCCAAAAAACAGTGATATTAGCCGTATATCGACCCGCCATTCAACGAAAGCGGTTGAATCAATAGTAAACCATAGACCCGGATAATAAAATTGCTTGGTGGGCTTGAAAATATATATAAGTATACCCAATCGGGTATATTAATCGATTGTTCTTGACATTAGGAACTATATGTTGTATTATACCCATAGAATATAAAGGAATTAAAAAATGAATGATTTAAACACTATCAAAGAAACAGCGGAAATCCTGGGAGTGTCAATCCGGTGGATTTTCAAGTTGATTGAACAGGGTAAAATAACACCTATTAAGATCGGTGGAAACGTTCGTTGCGGAATGAATCTAATTAGCCGTGAACAAATCGAAAACCTAATTAAAACTAAGGTGAAATAATGGCAACACTGTTAAAACTCAAGGGGAAATATTATTCCCGGATAAGATTTACTATTGATGGAAAACAGAAAAACAAATTAATCGGATTGGGAACAGCTCAAGCTGCAAAAGCAAACAGACTACATAAAAAAATCAATGACCGGGAAATCTTGTTCAGACAGGGCATTATTGAACTTGACGAGATTAAGAACATCAGTTATACAAATATTGATATTTTGACAGATCACTATTTTGATAATTTGCATAGCCGTGAAATCAACAAAAAGACAATAGACATTTATAGACTTGCCTTGAATGATTTTAAAGAAGTGTATCAGGATTGCGATATTGACACCGTGAATTTAGTATATATCCGGGACTTTATCAGATCAAAACATGCGAACCCGCATACGGCAAATATTAAAATCAGAACTGTAAACGCTTTTATGAATTACCTGTATAAATCGAATCACTTGAAATCGCAACCGGAGAAATTAGCGCAGTTCAAGACCCCGGATAAATCCCCGAAGTATTTCAGCAACCGGGAACTTGTCTTAATACTTAATGCCTGTAAACTGAAAAATAAGGAACTGTATTACAGAGCGTTTTTACACCTGAACACCGGGATACGGTTAAGAGAAATTGACAAATCGGAATTAAGAGGAAACCTTATCGAAATATATGATCCCTGTAAGAATGGTAAACCCCGGACTATTCCGGTAAATGAAATCACAAAACAATATTTCAACTGGATAAAGATTAACGGAAAACATTCTCATTATTTCATTTCCCGGATGTTTACCGAAGTATTAAAAGACCTGAATCTTTATGAATTACCGGACGGATCGACCCGGCATTTTCATAACCTTCGGGATACATTCGCTACGGTTGCATATTACTTAACAAGAGACATTTTTCAAGTTGCTAAATGGATGGGACATTCAAATAATGGTAAACCCGCCGTTGATACAACCGCCATTTATGCAAACTTTGACAGTGAATTACTCTATCAGGACTTCGGAAGCAAAACACTTGTCATAAAAGACATTCAGAACGCATTATTGAGAAACTACTCATTGAACGCCGTTACAGTGGCAAAAGCAAAGGCTTCCAGAGTACAGAAATTCAACTTTGAATTTGCTTATAATTAGATGAAGTGTCATACGCAAGTGTCAACATAATGAAGCTAAATGACAATCACAGACGAGAGCGCAGACTAAAATTGACAACCCTCTTTTCACAAAAAAACCGGATATTTCCGGTCTATAAAGTGGCTTTAAGCGTCTGTTTTCCGTCGATTGAGCGGGTGAGGGGAATCGAACCCCCGTATCCAGCTTGGGAAGCTGGTGTTCTGCCATTGAACTACACCCGCCTTGACAAATAACAGAAAATAATTTAATAGTATCTAACTATTTTCAAAACCATTTTAAGTGAATTATAAGCAATTTTACGCTTCTTCGTCAGTGATTTTTTACTTAATTTTTCGTAACACCTTAATAATTGAATATTTACCACCGCTGGTGTAATATCTCGTCGATAAACACAAAATATTGTGTTTTAGACTTGACATCTTTCTTGCATTTTTCTATATTCGTTTTGGTTGAATTTTTGCTTACCCTGACGGTAGCCACAATCAAAAATATTTATGAGGAGATTTTTTTAGTGTCTGAGCCCCTTGCCATTAATTTTGAAATCCAAAAACAGGAACCCCGGGACGACATTTCTCAGATTAAAACACCGGTTTCTGCACCAAAAAAAGAGACCGATACCGAGAAACTTTTTTCCGATAACGCTCTTGAAGTTTTAAAACGACGCTATCTGATGCGAGATAATAACGGTCAGCCCACCGAAACACCGGATGAGTTGCTGCACCGCATTGCCAATGCAATTGCCGAAGCTGACAGTAACTATACCAGTAAAGTAAATGTCCAGAAAACATCTGAAAAGTTTTTCCGGATGCTCCGAAAAAAGGACTTCCTGCCCAACTCCCCTACTATTATGAATGCAGGACGTGAGCTAGGACAGTTGTCCGCATGTTTCGTTCTTCCGGTTGATGATTCCATGGAATCCATCTTTCAGACATTAAAAGACACGGCGCTTATTCACAAGAGCGGTGGTGGAACAGGATTTTCCTTTAGCCGAATACGACCAAAAAAGAGTATTGTAAAAACCACAAGCGGCGTCGCAAGCGGTCCGGTCTCTTTTATGAAAGTCTATAATGCCTCCACGGAAGCAGTCAAACAGGGTGGCACCCGCAGAGGAGCCAATATGGGCATTCTGCGCGTCGATCATCCTGATATCCTTGAGTTTATTGACTGCAAGAAGAACAACGCGGAATTAACAAACTTTAACATATCCGTAGCTGTCACCAATGATTTTATGGAGAAGGTACGGAAGCGGGAACAGTACGAGTTGATTAACCCGGTGGATAGAACAGTTTCCGGTACACTAAATGCGGCAGACGTCTTTAAGTTGATTGCCCGGAATGCATGGGCTAATGGAGATCCTGGCATAATTTTTATTGATAAAATCAATAAAATGAACCCAACACCCAAATTAGGCGAAATCGAGGCAACCAATCCCTGCGGTGAACAACCGTTGTTACCAAACGAAGCATGTAACCTGGGGTCAATAAACCTGTCAAATTTCATCGATTCCGGTAAAATTAACTATGACAGAATGAATGATACAATCCAAACCGCCGTTCATTTTCTCGATAATGTCATTGACGTTAATAAATATCCCCTGAAAAAAATCGATACAATGGTCAAAAAAAGCCGTAAGATCGGCTTAGGTGTGATGGGATTTGCCGATGTGCTCATCAAACTTGATATCTCCTATAATTCCGAAGAGGCGCTACATCTGGCTGACGAACTTATGAGCACCATCTATAAAGCAGCCCGGGAAGCCAGTATAAAATTAGGCGAATCCCGGGGAACATTCACAGCCTGGAATGAAAGTATCTACTTCCCTGATGGACCCAAGCTACGGAACTCAACGTTTGCAACCATTGCTCCGACAGGCACTATTTCCATGCTTGCCGATTGTTCAAGTGGTATTGAACCAATTTTCTCGCTGGTGTTTACTAAACGGGTAATGGACGGCACCGATTTGCTATATGTCAATTCATACTTTGAAGAGGCCTGTAAAAAGGCAGGTATATACTCGGAACAGTTGATGAAAAAGGTGGCAGCGAAGGGTTCCATCCAGAATATTGATGGGATTCCTGATTCTATTAAGAAAGTATTTGTAACTGCTCATGACATCACTCCGGAATGGCATGTCCGTATGCAAGCGGCATTCCAGAAATGGACCGACTCTGCCGTATCGAAGACCTGTAATTTTCCTCAATCTGCGACAGTCCAAGATGTTATGGACGCCTACTGGTTGGCTTATGAAGCCGATTGTAAAGGAATCACAATCTACCGGGACGGCAGCCGGGATGAGCAGGTGCTCTATATCGGTGACAATTTGCCAGATAAAACCACTCGTCATACAACAACGCCCCGACCTATTTATGGCAATGATAACAGTATCCATCCCCGTGTCCGTCCCCAGAATACCAGGGGTGTAACCAAACGTATTCGCACGGGACTTGGAACGCTTTACGTTACGATCAACGAAGATGAAACCGGTCTGTGTGAAGTGTTTACCAATATTGGAAAAGCCGGTAGCCAGGCGCAAGTGGAATCCGAAGCTATCAGCCGGTTAATTTCACTGGCACTGCGTTCTGGTATTGATACCAGAGACGTCATCAAACAATTAAAAGGAATTGGCGGTCCCAGCCCCATTTGGGAAAATGGAACCCAGATTTTATCAACACCGGATGCAATTGCCAAAGCACTCGAATGGTATCTGGAAGAACGGGAAGGCAAAAAGAAAGGTTCGGTTACCCAACCTCATTTCCTGTTTAATGACCCCGCCCCGGAACAGATGGCTAAAACAGTAGCCCCAACCGGAGACGGAAGATTTCAGATGGATAATAAAAAAGCCATCACCACCTGCCCGGATTGTGGCTCAATGGTCTATCATGAAAGCGGCTGTGTTACCTGCACTTCCTGCGGTTTTTCAAAATGTTAGAATAAGCGTATAACGATAAAATAAAAGGGCTCTCGATTGAGAGCCCTTTTTATATTCCGGAAATAAATTGATTAAACGTCAAGAATATCCTTTTCTTTCATTTTCAACAGTTCGTCAATTTGCTTTGTGTATTTATCAGTAAGTTCCTGAGTATTTTCCAGGGCATCGTGACTTTGATCTTCCGATATTTCATGCTTTTTCTCAAGGTCCTTGATCATGTCATTTGCATCTCTGCGAACATTCCGAATAACAACTTTGCCCTCTTCACCAATTTTATGAGAAAACTTCACCAACTCATGGCGCCGTTCTTCAGTTAATGAAGGAATAGGAAGTCTTAGTAAATTTCCGTCAACTTGAGGATTCAGACCTATATCTGCAGATTTTATCGCTTTGTCGACTGCCACAACTGCATTTCGATCGAAGACCTGCACGACCAGTAAACGAGGATCGGGTGTAGCGACATTGGCAATCTGTTTTAACGGAATCAAAGAGCCATAATAATCGACCTTAATAGAGTCCAGTAAAGCCGGATTTGCTCTTCCGGTCCGAATGGCTGCCAGCTCCTGGTGGATTGTATCAACACTTTTTTTCATACGGTCTTTGGTATCTGTTAAAATATCATCTATCATATTTTTCCTCCGGAAATAATCGTTCCAATTTCCTCACCCATCAACAGGCGTCGCAAATTACCTGCCACTTTCATATTATATACCAGAACAGGTAGCTGATTATCCCGGCAAAGGGTAATCGCTGTCAAATCCATAACTTTCAGTTGCTTCTCAACAGCCGTTTGATAGTCCAACCGGCTATAGAATTTTGCATCGCTGTATTTTACAGGATCTTTATCAAAAACACCTTTTACTTTAGTGGCTTTTATAATCACATCGGCATGAATCTCTACAGCTCTGAGCGCTGCAGCGGTATCGGTACTGAAAAATGGTCGCCCGGTACCGGCACTGAAGATCACAATTTGTCCGTTGCTGAGATATTCTTTTGCTTTTCGAATCACCATCGGTTCGGCGACTTCGATCATCTGGATAGCCGACATGACGGTTACACCTAATCCTTTTGATTCGAGAGCATCCTGTACAGCCAGGGCATTTATAACCGTTGCCAGCATTCCCATATAATCGGCTTTTACCCGATCCATTCCCCGTTGACTGGCGCTTAATCCGCGAAAAATATTACCGCCGCCAATAACGATGCCAAGTTCAACGCCAAGGTCTTTGGCAGATACAATCTCTATACAGAGTTGATCGAGAATAACAGGATCGATGCCGGTGCCCTTCTCTCCTGCGAGCGCTTCACCGGAAAACTTCAGTAAAACGCGATGGTATTTGGCTTTCGACATCAAAATGCTGTTTGTATAACCAGAAATAATTTAATTTATTTTTCGCCTAATTGAAAACGAACAAACCGTGAAATATTGATATTTTCACCGATCCTGGCAACAGTTTCGGTCAGATATTCTTTAACGGTTTTTTGAGGATCTTTTACAAAAGCCTGTTCCAGCAAGCAATTTTCCTGGTAAAATTTGACCATTTTTCCATCTACGATCCGTTCCAGGATTTTCTCAGGTTTATTCTGACTCAAAGCTTGTTCTTTGTAAATTTCACGTTCTTTTTCAACTATTTTCGAATCGATCTCTTCGCGACGAATCGCTGCAGGACTTGTTGCCGCAATATGCATGGCAACGTCTTTAACGAAATTTATAAAATCATCGTTCTTGGCAACAAAATCGGTTTCACAATTCACCTCAACCAATACACCGATTTTATTACCGGGATGAATATAAGACCAAATAACGCCGTCAGTAGCGGCACGGACGGCTTTTTTCTCGGCTTTAGCAATGCCCTTTTTCCGTAAAACATCCACGGCTTTATTAATATCGCCCTGGGCTTCTTTGAGAGCCGCTTTACAATCCATCATACCAATACCGGTTCTATCTCTTAGGGCTTTGACCTGTGCTGCCGTAATTTCCATTAATTATCCTTTCTTTTCAGATATTTCGCTGGTCTCGTTGGCTCTTCAGATGTAGAGCTTGGCACATCGACTAATCGAGAACTTTTTGCTTCCAGAATTGCATTTGCGAGTTCACTGATGATCAATTGAATTGTCTGAATTGAATCATCGTTAGCCGGAATCGGGTAATCTGCATCGGTAGGATCTGCGTTCGTATCAAGGATTGCAACAACCGGAATATCAAGACGTTTGGCTTCTTTCACTGCGATATCATCATAGATAATATCAACGACAACCAGAACATCCGGTATTCTTTTCATATCTTTGATACCACGATGGAGATCGGCGAGTTTTACCCGTTCTCTTTCAAGAGATAATTTTTCTTTTTTAGTAAGGTTTCTTTCATAACCGGTAGATTTGTCTTTTTCCAGTTTCTGAAGATGCCTGATACTCTTTTTGATCGTTGAAAAATTTGTAAGTGTTCCACCAAGCCACCGCTCAACTACATAAAACATTCCACAACGGTCAGCTTCTTTTAGAACGATGTCTTTAGCCTGTTTTTTAGTGCCAACAAAGAGAACATCGCCGCCCTTACGAACGGTTTCCCTTATAAACCGGGTTGCTTTATCGAGACATTCGGTGGTTTTTTGTAAATCAATTATATGAATGCCGTTTTTAGACATAAAAATGTATCCCTTCATTTTGGGATTCCATTTTCTTGTTAAATGACCGAAATGGGCGCCTGATTTCCAGAGTTGTTCGAATGTTACATTACTCATGTAGTTAGTCTTTCTTCTATTAACGTTTGGAGAACTGGTATGCGCGGCGAGCACCGGCAAGACCGTACTTTTTCCGTTCTACGACCCGCGCGTCACGAGTCAAGAATCCAGCGGGCTTTAATTTTTTTCTTAAATCGGGATTGAATTTTTCCAAAGCCCTGGCAATAGCTAATCTAATGGCGCCTGCCTGACCTGACAGACCGCCCCCGCAAACATTCACACGTATGTCAAATTGATTGACGGCTTCACAGAGTTCGAGAGGCTGCCTGATAATCTGCTTCAAATTATCACGACCAAAATAGTCGTCAAAGGGACGTTTATTAATTATAATTTTTCCTCCGCCGGCAGACATTCTTAAACGAGCAACAGCTCTTTTTCGGCGACCAAGAGAAACATATTCTAATTTTGGCATGCTTTAATTATCCTTCTAAGTCTAAGGTTTCTGGTTGTTGAGCCCGATGAGGGTGTTCTGATCCGGCATACACTTTTAACTTTCTAAATAACTGTCTTCCCAGTGTGTTACGGGGTAACATTCCCTTTACAGCGCGTCTGATTATTTCTTCGGGATGTGCCGTCATTGCTTCACGGTACGTTTCAAATCGTCCACCACCCATGTAGCCGGAATGAGTAAAATATTTTTTCGTTTCAGCTTTACGACCGGATAGCCTGATCTTCTCTGCATTGATAACCACTATAAAATCACCGGTATCCATATGTGGAGAATAATAGGGTTTATTTTTTCCTCTTAATATCGAAGCTATCCGGCTGGCAAGACGCCCCAGCGCTTTTCCGTCCGCATCAACGACGTACCATTTCTGATTAATTTCATCAAGTTTCGGATAATAAGTTTTATACATTCCTTCTCTCATTCCTTCGGTTAAAATAGCGGGTAAACTTACAATTAGCCAATTTTAGAATCAAGATTTTTTTAGACGGAAAAATACAAATCGAATGCTAGCTCAGATAGTAACATAATGAGATTTTGCAAAGACTGCTTTTACACGTCCCGTAAACTCGCTTCCAATAAAGGGCGAATTATAAGATTTGGAATATATATTCTTTCGGCTAAATACCCACCATTCATCCGGATTGAAAATAGTGAAATTGGCTTCAGCGCCCTTTTCAAATACCGGTAGTGGCAATTGCATTAGCGTAGCAGGTTTAATAGTCAGCAATTTAATCAATTCCATCAGTGTGATCGCTTCTTTATGAACAAGGTTCGTCATTGCAAGGGCAAACGCTGTCTCCAGTCCAATCATACCGTATGAAGCCAGATCCAGTGATGTCTCTTTCGTATCATATATATGTGGCGCATGATCTGTGGCAATGGCGTCGATTGTACCGTCTTTTATTCCTGCAATGATCGCCAGGCGATCCTCCTCTGTCCGCAATGGAGGCGCTACTTTTCCATTAGCATCGAAACTGCGCATATACTCATCAGTTAATGAAAAATGATGAGGCGTCGCCTCTGCTGTTACTGTGAGTCCTTTGGCTTTTGCCTGCCGGATCAATTCTACCGAACCAGCTGTTGATACATGAGGAATATGAATTCTGGCATTGACAAATGCTGCTAAGCGTAAATCCCTGGCTATCATTATCTGTTCAGCGATTCCCGGATTTCCTGAGATTCCTAATTGAGTTGACACCACTCCTTCATTCATTATACCATCTGCTTTTAATTGGCTGTCTTCCGCATGATTAATTACCGGTTTTCCGGTTATCTTGGAGTATTCCAGAACAAAGCGCATAAGCTGGGCATTTTTTATTGGAGCGCCGTCATCGGAAAAAGCGACGGCACCGGCTTCCGCCAGTTCGACCATTTCCGTAAGTTCTTCCCCCTTCCGCCCTTTCGTAACAGCAGCAATCGGATAGACATCCACTATTTCATTTCCAGCCTTCTCATAAACGAATCGCACTGTCTCGCGTGTATCGATAGCCGGGTTGGTATTGGGCATACAACACACCTTTGTAAATCCTCCGGCTAATGCCGCCCGGCAACCGGTTTCTATTGTTTCACTGTTTTCGTAGCCGGGCTCCCGGAAATGAACATGCAGATCCACAAAGCCGGGCGCCAAATAAAGTCCCTTTAAATCAATTTGCTCTTTGGCTTCCTTTTCAGAAATATTTTTTGAAATTTTTAGAATTTTACCCTTATCAACCTGGATATCCGTATCATATGATTTTTCCTGAAAGGGATCAATTACTCTCGCGTTTTTAAACAGTATCGATGATGTTATTGCTCGTTTTTCCATGATCGTTCTCCTATCTTCCGCCTGCTAATAAATAAAGGATCGACATTCGCACTGCCACACCGTTCAACACCTGGTGCAGTATGATAGAATGCTCGCTATCGGCAACATCCGAATCTACTTCAACACCACGGTTAATAGGTCCCGGATGCATAATCGTGATCGGACGTTTCAGCTTGCTCAGACGCTGTTGAGTAATGCCGTAAACATTTCGATATTCCCGTAGCGATGGTATTTGTCCTTTTCCCTGGCGTTCTCGCTGTATGCGAAGGATATTAACAACATCGGCAAACTCAAGGGCTTCATCGAGCTTATAGGTAACTTTTACGCCAAGAGATTCCGCGCCATAGGGAATAAAAGTCGGCGGACCGCAAAGCAGCACATTAGCGCCCATGGTTTTCAATCCGAAAATATTCGATAATGCAACGCGACTATGACGGATATCCCCGATAATGGCAACGTTCAAACCATCAAGCGAACCGTACTTTTCTTTCATGGACATCATATCCAGCAGCGCCTGTGTAGGATGCTCGTGGGTGCCGTCACCGGCATTGATAACAACGGCGTCGACAAATTGTGCCAGAAGTTTAACCGAGCCAGGCACGGGATGACGCATAACCACCACATCCATCTTCATCGCAAAAAGATTTTGGATTGTGTCCCTTAAACTTTCGCCCTTTGTCAGGCTGCTGCTGGCAGCGGAAAAGTTCACCGTATCTGCGGAAAGCCGTTTTTCCGCCAGTTCAAAGGATATCCGCGTTCTGGTTGAATTTTCAAAGAAGAGATTCACTACAGTAACACCTTTGAGCGTCGGCACTTTCTTAATGGGTCGTTCCAGCACTTCACGAAATGAAAATGCCGTATCCAAAATGGAATCGATATCTTCTTTTGGAACTCCCTCGAGCCCAAATAGATGCTTAATGCTTAAATTCATTGATCCACCTCCACAAGCAATATTTCATCCTTGCCATCGCTTTCTTTCATATGGACCCGCACCTCTTCATTATTAGACGTCGGAACGTTCTTGCCAATGTAATCTGCTTTGATCGGCAACTCCCTGTGTCCGCGATCGATCAAGACTGCTAATTGAATCGCTGAAGGTCTGCCGAAGTCCGTCAGGGCATCCATAGCCGCCCGGATCGTCCTTCCCGTATAAATCACATCGTCAACCAGAACCAGGATTTTATCGTCAACCTCAAAAGGAATATCGGTTAATTCTATAGCAGGCAGCTGCTTCTTAATCCTGAAATCATCGCGATACATAACGGTATCCAAAATACCAACCTGGATTTTTACACCTTCAACTTCTTCGATCTTCCTGGCAATCCGTTTCGCCAGAAATTCACCCCTTGTACGAATACCGATTATCCGCATATTTTCGGTCCCTTTACAGCGCTCCACTATTTCATGAGCCAGTCTCGTAATAGTACGCTTGAGCGCCAGTTCGTCCATTAAATGAGATTTCATTTTAAAATTCATTGTTCTCTCCTAAAATAAAAATAATCCACCTGCTGTCTGGCGGATTTTTTCTTCTTCTTATGCCCTTTCCAACTCACGGGTTAGGATTAAAAGGCTCCTTTGTTAATTGTTGGGCAAATTTAGAGCAAGATTTCCAAAATGTCCAGTAATTTATTTGACTGTTTGATTAACCCTATAACGTTTATATGAAAGTAGTCCACGAATTACACCTGTCTGCGTGCTACGCACAGGCAGGCGAATTTCACAAATATAACATTGATAGGAATGTACTTTCATTACTATTTGTGATTCTAAATCATGGATGTTATTTAGTAAATACTTATGTATAGTTAGTACTGGTGTCTTGTCAATTTTGTAAAGTCGGATAAAGTCTCTTTAGTTTAATTTGAGCGTCATAGAAATAATCAGATTAATTCCGGAATCCACGCTTTACAAGGCTCTCTAAAATTTCGACAATGTATCTCAGCTTCTGATTGCCGAGGGAATCAATCATAAGAATAAAGCGCTAAAATGTGACCGGCGCAGGAGAACTAAATTGATTGCATTTCGAGACTTGACTTAAGACTGCCATATCAAAGAACATAAACCGATCTCCAAACTTTGCCGGCAGGCTTGAGTTAAGTCGAATCGCTATCGCCCTTAACTCAAGTCGTCTCAAACACTCACGCTTATTCAAAAAATCATCCCATGCCGCCTTAAGTCAAGGGCTGGCGAACCTACGGCTGGAAAATATCAAATACCGAAAAATGACTACTAAAACAGTAAAAGAAAGAGCCCGATTTTTAAGTCGGGCTTTTTTGGGATTATGTTATATACTGGCTGGTGTCCAAATTGCTACGGATTTTCCACAGCAAAAAAGTCCACGATCCCGCTACGATCTTTTAGACACAATACTTATATCAGCCAATAGTAGAGCTAGCGATAGCCCCAATAATCTGGAAGTGCTGAATAAGGATAATCAATAAATCTCGAGTATGATAAATTCTTTTTTCTCATAATTTCTATGTAATATGTGCATAGTAATTTTGCATGGTCTTCATCATTATCTACTATGTAGCGGGTGCGCCATCTCTCAATAGTTTTATAAATCTCGATTATTAATGCAGCCTTTATTGGTTCGATTTGGTTGGTTTTTCTCCGATGTTGATAAATGTTAATATCTGAATATACGGCTTTGTAATAGGCATATCCGGGATCTCTTTTTTTCTCAGCCAATCTAGACCATGGAACAATGAGTTCAAGTATAGAATTAATAATCTCATCCGATTGTTGAAATAGGTCTGTAATTGACTCTATATTTTGATTAGTAGCAGAAAGCCTAATAGATGATTTTATTATTTTCCTCTTAATAAGATAATCTTGGATGTATTTTAGCATTAATCCTCCTACAATAAATAGTACCTAACGATGAAATAACCTGCGTGAAAACTTTCACCACGAGTTATTCCTTCTTTATCGGGCTCCCTCTATTTCGCGTTAGGTTGGTTGTGGGTTATATGTTTTTCATACAAGCCAATTATTTCTTCAACTAAACCAATACACGAAGATAGAAAAAGCAAAACATAATCTTTTGATAATACAATATGATGGTCAATGATGTCTAAAGATGGATTATCTCTTATCATATTTTTTACTTTTTTATGTTTATTTTCATCTACATCTACTACTCCACTTGAATGCATTAAAAGATTCCTGATATAATTGCCGTTTTTTGTAATCATCCAATTTGGTGAACCTTCAAAAAATTGAAATTTCATCACTTTTATTAAATAATTTTTAGACCGAACAATTCCTTTTCCTGCTAAATCATTTGGTTTTAATTCTATGGAATGGTGAGTTGCAAATGAATTGCAAATATCATATAAAAATTTTTCTATTATTGAATAACTAGTTAAAAATAGGGAAGACCATAACATATTGGGAAACAAATTGGTTAATTCAAAATATCTTTCATTATGAATCAGTGCATCCAGTGGGCTTGTTTTTTGATTATGAAGTAAATCAAGTAAAGTAAAAGGTTTACCTGCTTTATTTTTTAATATTTCGTCTATTTGATTTACGATACGAATAATATTATTGAGATCATGTACAGTTTGTGTTTTCATTTTTTCAAATTCAATCATTGTTTAATAAGTAGCAACATTTCTTCCGTAAATCTTGACACCTGAACAATCATCTACTACATTACCAACACTACTTCTTTGTCCTAATGGCACTACTTTGGATAAAACCGTACCATTAAAAAGTAAAATATATTTACCTACCATATAGCAGCCGCGGGAATAACTAGCAGAATGAAAATTGCTATCACCTAATAATTCTTTAACTTGATTTTTTGTCAACTTCTTTACTTGCTGAAAATCATTCACTATTGTCGCCCGTAATTAATAACTATCTTTTAAATGGGCATGACCGGTGCGTATAGCCCTGCCTCATGTTAATATATTTGAGATAAGAGTGCAACTGTTTTTTCTATGTTTGGATAGAGAAAGCAGGAAAGTTTGGGTTTTGTTGGCCAGACCAAAAGGATTTTGGATTGTGTCCCTTAAACTTTCGCTATTTGTCAGGCTACTGCTGGCAGCGTAAAAGTTCACCGTATCTGCGGAAAGCCGTTTTTCCGCCAATATTTTACATTATTTCCCATAATAAACAAATGGAGCCCAATAATACGGAGCTTGATATGTTGATCCAAAATCTCCTCTGATAAATTTACGTTTCACCTCAGTAATGGCACTAGCATATCCTAATTGTTTATTCTGCACTAACTCATACACAGCAACCATAAACTTTGAAGTAGATATATCTGCCACCCGCCATAGCGAAACAGAAAGTCCATTAGCGCCGGCAATCAAAAACGATTGAGTCAGTCCTACAATTCCTTCTCCACCATAGATCTTCCCTAAACCAGTTTCACAAGCAGAGAGATTAACAAAATCAGTTTTTAGGTCTAATTCTGCAATCTCACCCATGCGCAGGTACCCATCTTCATTTTCCTTCTCTACTTTAAACTGAGATAATACTACTGCGGAAAGTTCCGGCACAGCGGGCACAACCAAGCCATGTGTGGCAAAGTGAAGCACCTTGTATTTAGTTAATCTCCCGCTTGAGGAAAGGGCTTTGATTTTATTTTCTGTTACTTTTTCACCTGTAATGATTTCCGAACCATTGACAACATTTTTAATCTCCATCACTTCACTCAATGTTCCAGGCAGGTTGTCCCAATTCCCAACACCAAGAGAGCCATAGGCATTTCGAACAGATCCTCTGCTGACAAAAGATGAATATACATTTTTCTCTAAAAGCGCTAACTCTCTCTCACTTTTCACCATATCAGTAGCATAAGTAATCTTATCATAAACAGCGCCGCCGAATGCTAATAGTGGTTCTCGGCTAGGTTCATAATGACGCCTCCTAATCAGTTCCAAAACACCCATTGATTGAGTGTATGTTATATGATAGTTCTCTGCCAAATATTGCCCTTTTTCATCAATTAGTGTCTCAAAAGGAACAAAACCAAGAACACCATCAGGAACAATGATAAGTTCATTCTTACCATTTATATGAGATGATATCGGTTTGACGAGACAATCATACAGCATTCGGCTAATTTCTTTTGACTTTTTACTGTTTTCAATCGAGGGACCAGTTAATAGATCGCGGTAGTAATTGATAATATTTTCAAAATCATCCTTTTTTGCGGTAGGACCTGCCAGTTCTTTTATCGTCTCTTTTTTTGCAAGTTTTTTCATTCCACGCTGGTTTTTTAGCATAGTATGAACTGCGGTTTCATATCTTTCCATAGCAGTTGATACAAAAGAACTACCAGAAATCTCTTCACCATGTACAGCGTCCTTTGTTATGGCTAAAAATACTTTATTGACCCAACTTACATTGGCATAAACCAGTATAGTAATATTCTCCGACATCCCTTTTTGAATCTGTTTAACAGAGGGTATGATCACTTCTGTCTCCGAACCAGCAAGTTGCTCTGCCAATAATTTTGCACGGCTTAATTCTATGGTATGAAAAGCATTGTGAAAATCGTTATTTCTAATATAAGTAGAAGTTAAATATTGATATGTATATATCTGACTTGCAAGGTAATCCCGGCGAACATCTCCAGTGGCGGTTTTACGCAATTTTTCTTTTATTGATACAGATTCCTTAAAATTCTTGATGGCTTTGTCGTATTGACCACAGTTACCGTAAAACATGCCAATGTTGTTGAGAGAGTTGGCAATACCTGCTTTTTTTCCCAATTTCCGATTAATCGCCAGCGCCTCCTCAAAATTCTTGATGGCTTTGTCGTATTGTCCCCATGTATAGTAAACCCCGCCAATGTTGTTGAGTTCTAGGGCAACCTTATCTTCTTGTCCCAGTTTTTGAGCAATCGCCAGCGCCTCCTCAAAATTCTTAATGGCTTTATCGTATTGTCCCCAAGAATCATAAACCATGCCAATGTTGTTGAGATCTCTTGCAACATCTCCTTCTCTTCCCAATCTCCTGTCAATCGATAGCGCCTCCTCATAATTCTTGACGGCTTTATCGTATTGTCCCCATGCTTTGTAAACCCCGCCAATGTTGTTGAGATCTATAGCAACACCCCCTTCTCTTCCCAATCTCCTGTCAATCGCCAGCGCCTCTTCATAATTCTTGACGGCTTTATCGTACTGTCCCCAAGAATCGTAAACCGCGCCAATGTTGTTGAGTAAAGTGGCAATGCTACCTTCCTTTCCTTGTTTGCGGAAAATCGCCAGCGCCTCCTCATAATTCTTGATGGCTTTGTCGTATTGTCCCCATGTATAGTAAACCCCGCCAATGTTGTTTAGAAAAGTGGCAATCTTATCTTCTTGTCCCAGTTTTTGAGCAATCACAAGCGCCTCCTCATAATTCTTGATGGCTTTATCGTATTGTCCCCATGCATCGTAAACCCCGCCAATGTTGTTGAGCACGGTGGCAATGCTACCTTCCTTTCCTTGTTTGCGGAAAATCGCAAGTGCCTCCTCATAATTCTTGACGGCTTTATCGTATTGCCCCCATGCTTTGTAAACCTCGCCAATGTTGTTTAGAAAAGTGGCAATCTTATCTTCTTGTCCCAGTTTTTGAGCAATCACAAGCGCCTCCTCATAATTCTTGATGGCTTTATCGTATTGCCCCCATGCTTTGTAAACCCCGCCAATGTTGTTGAGATCTATAGCAACATATTCTTCTCTTCCCAATTTCCTATTAATCGCCAGCGCCTCCTCATAATTCTTAATGGCTTTGTCGTATTTTTCCCATGTATAGTAAACCCCGCCAATGTTGTTGAGATCTATAGTAACATATTCTTCTCTTCCCAATTTCCTATTAATCGCCAGCGCCTCCTCATAATTCTTGACTGCTTTATCATATTGCCCCCATGCTTTGTAAACCCCGCCAATGTTGTTGAGATCTATAGCAACATATTCTTCTCTTCCCAATTTCCTATTAATCGCCAGCGCCTCCTCATAATTCTTAATGGCTTTATCGTATTGCCCCCATGCTTTGTAAACCATGCCAATGTTTTTGAGAAAAGTGGCAATCTTATCTTCTTGTTTCTGGTTCCGAGCAATCGCAAGCGCCTCCTCATAATTCTTGATGGCTTTATCGTATTGTCCAATCTGATAGTAACAATTACCGGCTTGATTTAATGCTGCACCTAAACCTGGCTGCCAAGGTTTAGGGCTCGCCTTTTCTGCTTTAGCGGATTTTTCATACATCTGTGCGGCTTCAAGGTATTTGCCCTGTTTTCGCAGGGATTGAGCCTGGTCCCAATATTTATCCGCTAGATAGGCACTTTGGGAAAAGCCTATTGAACAAATAATTACCATTAGAAGAGTAATTGATATAACTTTAATCATAAGTTTCATTTTGCCTTTTTTAATTTGGTTTAATTTTACTTCTTTAACATATTCTTCACAAGGACATCTTCTAATTTCTTTTCTCACCCGCAATCTAACTTCAAAATCTAAGTTATTAAGCTTTGCGGAAGTTTGTAGAGTCAGTCGCAAACACTATAATTTATCCATCAGAGTTTACCTTTTTTCGAATTCAACGTTTCAATGTAGAACTTCCGCAAAGTTCATCTCCTCATAGTTGTCAAAGTAATAGTCTTCTCCGCCATCTGGATTTCAGGTTTCTTTTTTTTCATACCTCTTGTCGCCATTGTAAATTTCTCTATATCTTCTGCAAGTACATCCTCATATTTTTCACCGTCGATAATTTGAGTTTTCACAAGAACTTCAGGAAATCTTTCAGTATTAGCAAAGATTTGCCAGCGTTCTACTCCAAATGGAGGTGCAACATAAAAAGTATCAGGAAGAGAATAAACCATGTTAACTTTACTTACATCAATATAGAGATTATTGTACATTAAAATCCGCATACCGTCGGCTAAGTGATAGAGAACCTGGAGATAGCAGGGTTTGTTTACTCGAACCAGAAGAGTAGATTCATCTCCTTCTTTGAAAATAATATTACGATTACCTTTATTTGTCCATGCTTCAACGGAAAGCTTTCCTGAAATTACATCCTTTGAGAGGAATATTTTCCCATCTTCCATAGCCTGTTCAAAATTCCTTGGTACGAGTGCGACGCCGCTGTTTTTGATTATCGATTTATCCAGAACAACCGCCGCGGCAGCCATTTTTTTTCCTGATTTTGGATCTGTGATCACAGCCTGAATACGGCATTTTCCTCCATCCAGACGATAATTTCCCGTCAGTTGGGCGGCTTTATTGGCTCCCGGTGCATTGTCGGATAACACCGTAAATTTGCCGGTTAATTCACGGGTTATATCATCAAGAAAATAGGCAGAGAACTCCGAACAAAAATCTGTCTCCTGAAATGTAAACGGAAATACGAGAAGTGAAATCTTCCTGTCAGAAATCTGTTCTGATAACTGTTCAGATAATGAGATTGAGGCGGAAGAAATGGATCTCAAATCTCCTCTTATCAATTTTTGAATGCGGCTTTCAACTTCCGATTGACTTATGGATGATTGTTGGTAAACGCTTTCTAACTCTTTGAAAGGATCTTTACCTCGGAGTAAATTCAGGATTGCCTGCGTTTCTCCCAATTCAATAAACAGTGGAAAGGTTTTACGATAAAGTGAAAGCGCTGTTTTCAGATCGCCACTTTTTTCCAATTTATCTGCGTTTGCCAGGTATCCGTTAATCTCCTTACTAAGTCCGTTCAGATGGTTTTGATAGTTCTTCAATGCTGGAACAATTTTAAGAATAGCCAGTGCATAGGTAATTTTCTTGTCCTCATAGAACTCGGTTTTCAAACCGATTAAGGTAAGATTTGTCTGCGATGTGATTGTACTTTTTATTTGCGAATCATAATCCAGGTTAGTTTCGGATTCCGTCGTTAGTAATTCGCTTTGAATTTTTGTTAAAAAACGAGATGACAGATCGGTTTTTGCATATTGTTCCGCACCCAGTTTCCGCTCAGCCAAATCATTGCCGGTCGCTAACCCAAACCCGACGATGTAAAGATTGTCCGGGTGTTTCTGTGAAAAACCATTGTTCTCAACCCAGTCCGGTTTTTTAGCGGCGAACAGTAAAACTGAAATAATCAGTAGAAGCGTTAAAAAACACATTTTTGATCTCATAATCTTCTCTCCCTGTCTAGTAACTTTACGAAAGTTCGTTTAATATATCGCAAAGACCTTCGGCAAATCTCGTGAGTTCTGTAGAAATAACTTTCGTAAAGGTATTTTTTAATAGTGATTATCCCTTTCAAAACTTTGCTAAAATTCTAATATCAACTTTATAAAAGTTCTTGAGGTATTGGTTTTTGCATCTCGCATGTTGATATTATATTATTGATTTTATAAATAGAGTGCAACAATTATATTCATGCCAAGAAAAAAATAAAGTACGGGAAGATTTGTTGGCATTTTACCGCAAGGCGCCTCAAGTTTCAACCCGTGACAAAGTGTCACGACTTTGCTCCCTTCTTCAGCCAGACGTTGTTTAAGTTTTCGCCAATATGCCCCGGCAGCTTGCATCTTCAACTGTCGACAAATTGTCGACAGTTCAATTCTATCTTCACTTTTGACCCTGATTTTCATCTTGAACCAGTAATCACGGGAATTCACGCTGTCGGTCAAGACGCCAACAACATCCACGACGGAAAAATACCACTGCTCCTCATCCGCATCCCAGCGGGTGCTTATCTTCTGATGATTGAATAATTTTATAGCTGTTTCTTTGGTCATAATAAAGTAACTCCGTTTTAATCCTTATCTAATCCCATCAATAATCCGCGCTTCCGGCACAGTCTTTATCTTCGCCCCTCAATTTAAATAATTTCCTGATAAGTCGGCGACTTATGATCAGGAAATATTCTCTATTTCATAAACTCCTTAAATTCAAATAGAACTTGAATGACGTTCCCGCGTTTTAATTTTAAAATCTCCTTTTCGTTATCCAGTATTTGATATTCGGAATCCCGCACCTCAATTGTACCAAGATTATAGGTCTCATAAGAAAACACCAGATAATTATCATCATCAATTATAGCACAATCATCCCACCCACAAGAAACGACGAATTCATGCCCTTCTTCATTCAGCAATGATTGACCTTGAGAATAATCTTCGGGATTGGCTGAATTCCCAAGAAGTTCAAACATTGTCGGTACAACATCAAGATGACTTGTTAATTTTGTTATTATTTTATGCTCTTTTCCCGGAATATAAAGAATGAGAGGAACTTGTGTCTGGTATTTTGAGAATGCGCTGGTATGTCCCCAAAAACCGGTTTCATAAAATTCCTCGCCATGGTCGCCTGTTATTACAACAATTGTATTTTCGAATAAGTTTTTTTCCTGTAGTTTCCGAAGTATTTTTCCAACTTCATTATCTTCAAAATAAATGGCGTTTTTGTAACTGTTCATTAGCGATACCGCATCTTTTTCCCCGACAGTCAGGTAGTTTGGACTTTTATTCGAGGGCTTAAATTTGTCAAAATCATCCGGATACGTATAACTGCGATGAGAGGCATTATAAAATAAATATGAGAAAAATGACAGTGTAGTATCTCTTTTATCAAGCCAATCGATAAAACATTCGGTAACCAGGGGATCATTTACTTCGGCGTCTTTCCCGGGAAAGTTATCGGTAATAAAATCCGGGATTCTGACAAAAGCGGTCTTCCTGAATTCGGGACTCGACAGTTTTCTGCTCGAAATGATTTTAAAATCATATCTCTGCTTAATCAGCTCATCGATAAAAACCGGACTGCGTCTTTCTCCGAGAAAATTATGCCAGTAATATCCATGAATCGAATAAAATAACGTATAAATTCCAAATCGAGAGGCATTCCCACCGGCAAAATGATTGTTGAATATCAACGAATTCTCAGAGAATTTTTTAATATTGGGTGTGATTTCTTCCGTTAACATGTCGAAGCGCCAGGCATCAAGTATAATCCAGATTATATTTGGTTTACTAATACTATATGATTGATTGAGTTCTTTTTTCGGATAATTCAAACCGGTGTAAGTGTTATCAAACTGAAATGTTTCCTCCCTATCAACTTTAAAATTGAATTTTTTACGCATGAATCGTTTTATTGTCATCGGTTGGTACACTGGGAAGACCTTGCCATACCTGGTTACTTCACACCGGTTGTACAAATCTGCGACGGCATAAGTGAGTTTATCTGATATAGTAAACAGCAAACCAATAATGAGAACCAGCGGAATCGTTTTTGGTAGTATTGATCTATCTTTCAGTTTATTATGCAAATTGCGGATTAAACTAAACTCTAAAAACAGAGTTACAATAACAATTAAAATCGCAGCCATATAGGTGCCGGCGCCCAGTCTGAGAGCATCCTCTGAACCTTCGCTTGCCAAAGCATTTAAGATCATACTGTTAATATGAAAATTAAAATGCCTGTAAATGATTAAATCAATAAAATTAAAAATTTGCAGAGTTGAGATTGTAAGCGTACAGAGTAAATACAATACAAATTTATTCGAGATGAACAGCAATATTATCAAGAGAGGAATCGCAATCAGCAGGTGGATCTGAATTGTATTGGAAATGAGAGCGATGTGAATAAAAAACATGCTTAAAAACTTCTGGAAACCGCTTGAAAATAGGATGTAGAAATAATTAATAACTATTGCAATCAGAAGATTAATGAATAAAAAACGGAAGAGTGTTCTGAAAATCGTTTTTTGGGGTTTTAATAATAACGGCATAATTCCTTTATTTTACCACGCTCATTCCCAAGCCCCAGCTTGGGAATGCAATGCTAACGAAAGATGCAATTTTCATTACAAAGCTGGGGCTTTGTAACGAGTAAGACGTGATGATTATTTGGAACCTGTCCTGTGTGAAATAGCATCTGTTCCTTCGGGTCCTCAGACCTGACGGGATTCTCTATTGTCCTTTATGCTTGTGGGATACCCTCAGAAAAAATAATCAACCGCGACTGACCATACAGTAATCAAGGCAGCCGGAATCCAGCCCGGTAAGCGCCTTCATGGCGGCAAGAGCGTCCATTATATTGGAATCGGAAACATTCAGAATATAATTACGAATCCCTTTGGTCCAGAGAGTAGCCAGGGTGTAGGCGTTCAGCATTTTCCGCCTGGGCAGACCGAAAGACACATTGGACAATCCCACGATGAAAGCGGCATCGGCGTCGCTGATGCTATCCAGAAACGCCAGACTTTCGATAAATATCTCCTGCGTCATGGCCACCGGGCGGATCATCAGGTCGATGAAAAAACGGTCGAAAGGCAGACCGGAAGGCTTGATAAAGTCGCGGATTGAGGCATACGCCTGTTCGTATTCCGCCCGGTTAGCTGGCGGAAAGCCATTTACATCCATCCGGACAATGGCTCGGGCGTCAGGGATAGTATTCATATAATCAAATACAAAATCCGCAATATCGGTATTGACAGAAATGGAATTCAGGACAAAGGGATCCGATGGATGTGTAGCAATAAATGTCTTAATCAGATGTTCATCCGAAGAATCTACCGAAACGGGCAGATCGCATTCCTTTCGAATTAACTCATAGAGATATTGCAGTTTATTCAGCGATTCCGACCGGAATATATCAACGTTCAGATCGATCGCCGACGCTCCTGCCGATACCTGTTTGCGTACGATCGTTTTTAACGCTTCCGCATCTCCGGCTTCCATGAGTTTGAAAACCGGCGGTATGGATGAATTCAGCCGTTCGGCAATCAGGTAAGGCTTAATTTCGATTTTCTTTACTCCAGTACTGGTCGGTTCCGCCACGCGCTCCCCAATCTGAGTCAATTGATAATTTACTGGATATACCACCCCTGGGACGAAAAAGGATTTCGATACGCAACCGTTCGGGCTTGAAAACTTCCATCAGGTGATCGTAAATCTGGTTAGTCACCCGCTCGTAGGAGATCATCACGTTGCGGTATTGCGTCAGATATTCTTTAAAGGATTTTAGTTCGATGACACGTTCTTTGGGATAAAACCAAATATTAATGTGTCCATAATCCGGTTGATTCATCCTGCCGATAAAGGTGAACTCCGGCGCGTCGATCTTGATCTCATAGGCTTCTTTAGTCGGGTTTTTGATTCCCTTTAGCATCTTCGGATCGACGTCGGTGTATTTTCGTATAGCGATCAAACTAATCATTTGTTAAAATTCCCTTCCTGTTAAACGTATCATTTTAACCAATCACGTGTGTAAAAGCAACAGGCAAATATATTGAGAAAAAAGGAATATGACTATTATTTATACAACATTTACTGATACGTTGAAGGTTAGAGTGATATTGTCAAAACTTCTGAAACCCTACAACACGGGATCATCAAAATTACATAAATAGATTATTTTCGCATTTGAAAATATTTTTTGATTACCAAAACATGATATAAAGTACAGATAAAATTGCAAATATTCCGATAGATCCAACATTAAACAGAGTATCGGTGTGAAATAATCCCTTTTCAATCTTAATTGCTTTAGCGGCATCACCCTTGGATTCTATCAGTGTAATGATCACAACAGTCAAACTAAGTAACAAAAACACAACACCCATTCGATTTAAAAATGGTAAAGCCGGGACAAGAGCTTTTATTCCCAATGATAAAGGAATCGTTAAAACAGCCGCCCATATCGCCGAATTCGCCGTGGCTTTTTTCCAGAAAAGTCCGAAAATAAATATTGCAAAAATTCCCGGACTAATAAAGCCGGTGAATTCCTGTATGAATTGAAAGGCTTGTTCCAGACTGCTCAATGTGGGTGCGATCAATACCGCAATAATTAAGGCTACGGCGCTGGCGACACGACCGGTAAGCACTAACTGGGTTTCCGAAGCATCTTTCTTAATAATCTGTTTATAAATATCCATCGAGAAAATTGTCGCTGTACTATTTACCATTGAGCTTAATGATGATACAATCGCCGCAATGAGTGCTGCGAAAGCAAGTCCCTTAAAACCAACCGGTACAAATTGACTCAGCAACCATGGATAGGCTTCATCCGGCTTCACAATATCCGCTTTCAGAGTAAACGCCACAATGCCGGGAATTACTACTATTAAGGGGGTCAGGAGCTTCAAATAACCGCCAAAAAGCAATCCACGCTGAGCCTCTTTAATACTTTTAGCGGCGAGCGCTCTTTGGGTAATATATTGATTACAGCCCCAATAGAAAAAATGAGCCATCCACATACCGCCCAGTAATACTCCGAGCCCGGGCAATTCAGGATAATTTGGATTAGACTTATCCAGGATCATGTCAAACTTTTCCGGAACCTGACGAACCAGATCTACAAATCCAGTTAGCACACCATTCCCTCCACTGACAGCATTCAAAGCAAAAAAGGTTGTGATAAGTCCTCCACCGATTAAGACGATGACTTGCACTACATCCGTCCAGGCAACCGCCTTTAAACCACCGTAAATTGTGTACATCGCTGAAAAGACTGCCAGTCCAAGAATACCGTAAAACAGGGGAATACCCATTATAGTCCGCAGAGCAAGAGCTCCCAAATATAAAACTGAAGTGAGATTCACAAAGACATAAAGCAGCAACCAAAAAACCGCCAAACCCGTTCTGACCCGTTTATCATAACGGATTTCGAGCAATTGGGGCATCGTATAAATTCCTTCTTTTAGAAAAATCGGCAAAAAGAATTTGGCGACCACGATTAATGTAATGGCAGCTGTCCATTCATACGTGGCGATACCCAGACCAATCACAAAACCGGAACCGGACATCCCGATATATTGTTCCGCGGAAATATTTGCGGCAATCAGGGATGCACCGATTGCCCACCAGGGCAGGGATTTGCTGGCAAGAAAGTAATCACTTGAATTCTTTTGATGTCCTTTTTTTTCTCTGGATACCCATAATCCCAGGCCAACAATAAAAACGATATATCCGATAAATACTGCATAGTCCAAGAGTGAAAAATTCATAGATCATTAATCCTTTCGCATGGTTAATGCTATTATCTTCAGTTTATACTACTTAAAAATCTCTGATTTCATCTCTCGTAGCAAGATGAATTCGGATCGCCTGCCCGCCACCGGGCGCTAAATGTAGTTTGAGTGCTGTATTCTGTTTAACGAGTTTTTTTGTTATAGTCATCACCAATGGGTTATTTTCCCAATCAGCATCATCGGCATCTGCATAGATTTCGGCGATGTAGGTCTGATCAGGTTGCAGAAAATCCAGTTTGGCTTTGAGAATGCGCGGTGTATGTCGTCAAAAGCTTTGGGACTCCAAGTGATCAAATATAAGAGAGGGTTATCTGATAAGCAACTGGTGTTAGGATAATTCATGCTAAGACACCCAGATTTTGCTGTTTTCTCAATTTCATAGTATTCCGCTTTATTATTTCTCTCCTTGTTAAGATATCGCGACTTCTCCCATAATATACATCTGCCGGTGTTAAATTATCCAATGATTCATGATACCGTTGATTGTTATAATATTCGACGAATCGTTCAATTTCTTCCTCAAGATCCCAGGGATAATAGTAGTTCTGTAGTTTAACCACATTTTTCATAGACCGGTGATATCGTTCAATTTTCCCCTGAGTCATAGGATGAAATGGAGCACCCCGGGTATGGTCAATCTGGTGACTTTCAAGATAATCCTTCAATTCTTTTGATATGTAGGATGGCCCATTGTCAGATAGCAGGCGTGGTTTATGTTTTACCTTAACCTGGTGGACACCGGTTTTTTCGATGGCTCTGTCCAGAGTTATCTTAACATCATTGGCAGTCATGGTAGAAGCCAGGTACCAAGCTAGAATAAATCGGAAATAATCATCCAGCACTGTTGACAGATAGTACCAGCCCCAGCCAGTAATCATGAAGTAGGTAAAGTCAGTTTGCCACAATTCATTAATACGCTTAGTCGGTGATTTGAATTTATCACTAGCCGATAAGACAATATAGGCCGGGCTGGTGATAAGATCATAGCCCTTCAGGATACGATATACACTGGATTCCGAAATGTAATAACCTTGAGTATCTGTGATATGCCAAGCCAATTCCCGTGGTGATTTATCCGTCTCCTCCAGAGCGATATCAACAGTCTGTTCCCTGACATGATCCGGTATTTTATTCCAGAACTTTTTCGGACTGGATGAATTGTTTGCCAAACCGTCATACCCATTGTCCTGATAACATTGATACCACCGGTAAAATATACTGCGGTTAACATCCAGTTCCTCCAGTGTTCGTCTGACCGGTAGTTCCGATTCCTCGACTGTCCGAATAATTTCCATCTTTTCTGCCTGGCTGTATCTCATAAATCGACCGATTCGGATTCCATACCATTCAAACTTTTTTTAATACCCGGTTCTTTAATGCTAACTCAGCAACTAATTGCTTCAATTGAGAATTTTCACCTCTCAAACCTGAAACTTCCTGACTGTTAGCTTCACGGACCGTATCGCCTTGAAGACGTTTTTTACCTGCTTCCAGAAAATCTTTACTCCAGCGATAATACAGATTGGGATTGATACCTTCTCTGCGACATATGCCAGCGATACTTTCTTCACCGCGTATACCTTCTAAAACAATCCGTATCTTTTCTTCAGCACCATACTTTTTGCGGGTGTTCCGTTTGATGTCTTTGACTATAGATTCAGGGGATGGTTTTGTACTCATTTTTACTCCTTTTCCGTTATGTTTAAATTAGCAAAACCATCTCTTAACTTTTAACCCTTTTCTGTCCAAATCCTTCTGAAGTCAAACACTATAACTATGAAAGGAATGGAGTATTTCGCCTGGAATAATAGTTAATAGAATTTTGAAGAATGAAAATACTTGAAAGTATCTTGTTCTTTCACTAATAATTTCAATTCTACTTTAGTTCGATTTCCCGATAGACAGGCTATTTCTATAGCATAATAACTTTTGAGTCACTTATTCCGTATCTACTTGATAATTAGAGCAAGACAGATTACCACCTATTATTTTTCTTCTTTGTACGGTAGTTTTTAATTGATATTTGAAAAACGGTTAGCCTTCGCCGCTCATCCGATTGATAATTATTTCAGCGACATCCGGAATAGATTGTTCCTCCGAAACAGATATCCAGGTCGCCACCAGCTGATTCCGGAACCAGGTCAGCTGGCGCTTGGCATAACGACGGGTATTGCGCTTGATATTTTCCACCATCTCATCGAAACTGCATTTCTCATCGAGATAAACAATCACTTCCTGATACCCTAAAGTTTGTAATGCGTCCATATCTCCACGCAAGCCCGATCGCAGAAACCGTTTCACTTCATCTTCCAACCCATCAGCGATCATTTGATCCACCCGCTTATTAATCCGTTCATATAATTTTTCGCGCTCCAATGTCAGTACAAATATCCGGTACGGAAACGGTGGACTGGTTTCCTGTGTTTTGTAATGCTCGCTGGGTGGTTTTCCGGTGACCTCATAGATTTCCAGCGCACGGGTAATGCGCTTAATATCGTTTATATGAGTCTTGATTGCTAAATCCGGGTCGATATCCACCAAACGGTTGTAAAGCGCCGTGGAGCCTTTCTCTTTCAGTTCCGACTTGATTTTTTGGCGAACAGTTGCATCGGTGACACTCTCCAGAAAGATTCCCTGTATTACCGCTTTGACATACATCCCGCTGCCACCCACGAAAACCGGCAGTTTCCCGCGGGACAGAATATCTTTCACTGTTTTCAATGCTAATTCACGGTAGCCGCCGGCGCTGATCTGCTCGGTCAGCTCAAGAATATCGATCAAATGATGCGGAATTTCCTGTTGTTGCCGAAGTGTCGGTTTGGCAGTGCCTACATCCAGCCCCTTATACACCTGTCGCGAATCGATAGAAAGTATCTCGCCATCCAGCCGCCTGGCAAGTTCAATTGCCGTCGCCGTCTTTCCGACGGCTGTAGGACCGACGATAAAGGGAATTTTTTGAATTGATTTATCAGATAGCGTCCCGGTACTCACAATAAACAGCTACGCTCTCTCAAACCGTTTATCCAGTTCCTTCAGACTCAAATTAATAATTATCGGACGTCCATGGGGACAAAAATAGGGATTTTGAGTGGCAAAAAGATTATCAACCAGGTTTCTCATTTCTTCTTCAGCCAATTTATCGCCGGATTTGATTGCCGCCTTGCATGAATAGGATGCGGCGACCTTTGACTGAATACTGGTGTCTTTAGTGCCGAATTCCTGATAATGATCGATGATTTCTTTGATAATTGTGGACTCATTTCCCCAGGTCATACCTGCCGGGACAGCTTCAACCGCCACCGTGTACTTGCCAAATTCTCTTACCCTGAAACCAATTTTCTCAAGAAACGGCAACACTTCCAGTAGCATTGAAAAATCGGTTACTGATAATTCCACGATTTGAGGAAACAACAGCTGCTGAGCTTTCCAGGATTCCTCCGACATGGCTTTCATCGCGTTATCGTAGAGAATCCGTTCGTGGGCAACATGCTGATCGATTATCGCCAGACCTGATTTGATCTGAGTAATAATATATTTATTATGAACCTGGTACAGGGGAACGTCCGGTCGATATTCGACTTCCGGCTCCGGCACACCATTCTCGATAAACCGTTTTGCCCGCTGCGTCCACTGCCCTTCCGGTCTATGACGGGTAAAATGCAGAGGCATCTCGGTCTGAGATTGGACTTGTTCAATCCTATGATTGACATTATCTTCATTAAAATCTTCAGGAATATCTGTCTGTTCGGAGTGTTCTGTCACAGGCTCTTTTTGACTGGTTTCATCTCGATGAGAAATCGGGGTTGATGAGTAATAGTGTTCCGGCGTGAAACGGCTGAGATCGGGAATCACATTCATAATTTCCTTAAGCCCGGCTTTGACACTTTCTTCCAGAAAACGGTAGACCTCGTTTTGCTCTCGGAATTTCACTTCCATTTTCGTCGGATGTACATTCACATCAACCGTCACCGGATCCAGTTGAAGATGAAGGCAATAAAACGGATATTCGCCCCTCGACACCAGTTTTGAATATGCCGAACTGATCGCGTGATTCATCAGGCGATCGGTAACAAAACGCTTATTGACATAAAAATATTGGTCACCTCGCCGAGCCCGGACAAGATTCAGATTCCCGATGTATCCCGATACAGACATTCCCTGTATTGTATTTTCGATCCGGATCAAATTGTCCGCATAGTCACTCGAATGAAGGTTGCAAATCCGGTCTTTCTGTTCCTCTGACCGCAATCGGTACACCTCATGATCATTATGAATAAGATTGAAATGAACCTGCGAATGTATCATGGAAAATTTGCGAACGACGTCAACTATATGGCGGAATTCAACTTCCCGGCTTTTTAAAAACTTGCGCCTTGCCGGAATATTATAAAACAGGTTTCTGATTGAAATATTTGTTCCCGGTTTAGGCGCTACTGGTTTGATATCCCGGAAACTGCCGCCTTCGATTCGCAATTCATAACCGACATCGGCGTCTTTTTCAGTAGTAATCGCATCCACAATGGAAACAGCGGCAATACTCGCAAGGGCTTCCCCCCTGAATCCCAGGGTCCGGATAGCCATCAGGTCTTCAATGGTATGGATTTTACTTGTCGCATAGCGCTCAAAAGCCAGTAACAAGTCATCCTTTCCCATACCTTCACCATTATCAGCTACCCGGCAGAGCGTTTTACCTCCATTCCTGATGACGACAGTAATCTCTGCAGCGCCGGCATCCAGGCTGTTCTCGACCAGTTCTTTGATGATCGAAGCAGGTCGCTGGACGACTTCACCTGCGGCGATTTTATTGGTCAACTGATCGGAGAGTATTTTAATTTTTGACATAAAATGTATTCCGGCGCCTGTCAATTCATATCGGTTATTTTCTTATCAACCCGGTTCATTATCCGTCTGACCATTTTCTGACCTGCCTGTCTTAGCTTAGCCACGCTTTTTTTCATTGCGCCGTTAAATTCCTGATCGTCGATACCGGACAGGTTAATGAGAACATTTAGCCCGGCGCCTTTGATTGCCGTATCAGCCGATAATGCCGCCACGCCGACATCACTGATTGAATTGATATTGCCGTATTTTGAAACGACTTCGGTCAGCTCCAACACCTTTACACAGGTTTCCATTACCTGTAAGGGAACATTCACCGCATTCCTGGTAGCCTCCTGTATCGCAGCCTGTCGTCTGGCTTTATCCCCAATGGTCTTTTTCGGTAAGCGGAAACACGCCATTACCTTATTAAACGCCGCCGTATCCAGATCGACAAATCTCAGCAGTTCGTCCTTTAATTCCTGAGATCTTACCGCAACATCATTCATTTTCTTAAAATGTCGTTCATAGCCTTTTTTTCCGTGGGTCAGGTTTGCGACCATAGCCGTCAGACTGGCAGCCATTGCCCCCGACAGAGCCGCCACGCTGCCGCCGCCCGGCGCGGGAGAATCAGTGGATAATTCATCGGCAAACCCGCGGGCTGTCATTTCCACCAGCGAATCTTCAAATTCTTTGAACTGGTACTCAATGATTTTCCTGGCAGGTTCAAAAGGCGATACGTCGTTCAAACCGAGCGACTGGATCGCAGTACGGATCAATCCCTCTTCCGGAACACCTTCGGAATGTCCCTGGGCGTTAAGAAAATATTTTCCCGCCATGATCATGGCTTCTTTCGGAATCAATCCGACGATTTCAGAACCGGTTACACGCAGACCTTTTTTATTGGCGAGCCGCCGGATTTCCTCAAACACAACATGAGGCGGAGTGACTTCATAATTTGTCAGGTTAATGGACACCTGCGCCATTTTGTATTCATCGATATACCAGCCAACCGCTTTTGTATATTGCAATAAACCCGGGACACGCAGCGCCACGCCATTTTCATCACGGACAATATTACCTTTTTTATCCCGTTTTAAACAACCTTTTTCACGGATAATGAGAGCAATGTCGGTGGCTAATTTTCGATCGCCTGTATTCAGATTGACATTATAGGCAATCAGGAATTCTCTGACACCCATTACCGTTGCGCCGGATTTGGCGTTAAATTCAGCCCTGCCGTAATCGGGTTTCCAATCCGGGTCCTTCAGCTTTTCCTGCAATCCTTCGTATTCACCGGCGCGAATATCAGCAAGATTTTCCCGGTTCGGTTTTTGGGCTGATTTTTCATATAAATAGACCGGAATATTCAATTCATCGGCTACTTTCTTTGCCAATTCATGCGAGAGTTGAACACATTCTTCTTCAGTGATGCCCGATATTGGAACAAGCGGGCAGACGTCGGTCGCGCCCAGCCGGGCATGTGCCCCGCTATGTTTCCGCATATCAATTACTTCGGCTGCTTTTGCAATTCCGGCAAATGCTCCTTCCAGAACACCTTGCTTTGTTCCGATAAATGTAACTACCGTACGATTAGTATCGGCACCTGGATCCACATCCAACAGTTTTACGCCGTCAACGGCTTCTATTGCATCGGTAATTGCTTTGATGACGTTCAGGTCGCGACCCTCGCTAAAATTCGGGATGCATTCAATTATTTCGGGCATAGTTACTCCTCGTTATCTGATACCGTTCAAATACAACATTATTCCAACGATTACGATTAATATAAAAATCAGCCACCACAATGGTTTCGTCATTTTCTTAGGATTCTTATGTAAACGTTGAAAGTGAACCCGTTTACTATCACGATCAGAGCGTTTATCCGTGATCGAAAATCCTCTTTTTTGATATCTGACCATCACGCTCCTCCTGCAAACAGTCTTGAAAAGAAATTGACAAAGGGATAGATAAAAGCACCAAGGATTGAAATTCTTGTCGCCATTCCAAACAGGATCAATCCCATTAAAACAAACGGACCATACCGTTCGAGATACTGATAGACATATTCATATCGATAGGGTAATAAACCATATAAAATCTTCGAACCATCCAGAGGAGGCACCGGTAAAAGATTAAAAATTGCCAGCGCCAGGTTGATCTGTAAACTAAATTTTACCATGATATAAACCGGCTTCAGGATATTAGCCGGGAGAAAATTGAAGTTCCCGGCATGAAACGACCTCAGCAGCAACCCACTAAGAAATGCTAATAGCATATTCGCCGCTGGGCCCGCGACTGAGACGAGCAGCATGTCTCTTTTAGGTTTGCTAAAATAGCGCGGATTTACCGGCACCGGTTTCGCCCAGCCAAAGCGTACCAGGAATATCATGATAGTCCCAAAGGGATCTAAGTGAACAAGCGGATTCATGGTTAACCGCCCCGCTAATTTGGCGGTTGGATCGCCCAGGCGATAAGCCATCCAGCCATGCATGAATTCGTGGAAGGTCAGCGCCAGAAGAATCGGGGGCGCCAGTAATATAATAACCTGTAAGTTCATTGCCACCTCGGTTGAAAATTAAAATTCTGTGAAATTGACGAAACTTGATAAAAAATATAAGATTAAAATAGCATAACATATTTATTGAAAATAATTTATAAAGAGACTGTTACAATAGAAACAGAAAAGAACGAAGTTTTCAACATTTTTAATTGACATTTTAAACGTTTTAAATAAAACTACGGTCAACAGGTCTCACCTATTGTTATTCTCGTTCAACTCTTTTCCCACAGGGAGCCCTTTAGGACAAGTTTTGGAGTGCTGTATACAAGAAAGGTGATCGATAAAAATAAATGGTGTCCGATTAATCCCGGAGGGATTGAACATGAATAACATTAGACGAAGTCTGGTGAAAGAAAGAGTCCCCCTCCCACCAAGCAAAACACCGGAGGTGTTTAACTCGACAAGCATGAAATCATTTTTAAGGGAAATCGGACGTAAGTAATTCAACCCTTCAGGGTTGGGGACTTTGTTTTTGGTTCTTCGATCAACAGGTTATACCTATTGTTATTCATATTAAACCCTTGCAGGGTTTAGAGCAATGAATAAAAACCGGACAATCCCGTCCCGAAGGATCCCGATGGGGAAAGAATTGGAATTATCCCTTTTAAGGTTTATAAAAAATTATACATATTCGAAAATCCCGGAGGGATTGAATGTGAATAACATCCGGCAGCTGCCGGATGAATAAAGAGTGTCCCCAAAGACAAAACACCGGAGGCGTTTAACGTGATACAAAGCGCAACACCGCAGCCGGAAAAAAGGTAATCCCGAGGCCTGTCTCCGGCGGCTGCCGGACAGGCAGGCAAACCCGGGAAAATTCTTTGAATGAACAACCCCGCCGCAAGCAACGGGGTATCTTAGATGAGCTTGAATGATTGAAACAACCCAAGGGTCGGGAAATTAAACCCATCTGGATGGGATTAAATGTAGAAATAGGGAAAAGGGATACCGGGAGCTACAATCAAGAGAATTTATTTCTTTAGGATTTGAAAATAGAACAATTAGTGATTATACTTTGGAGCAATGATTAAAGATATGGAAAATGGGTTCATAATTTTGTATATAGAGAAAACAGTTCTTTTCTACATGCAGAAAACTCGTAAAAAGTTTTGTCTATGGAGAAACATTGAAATTGTGAATTACGTCATATAATCATAGTTAGCCGGTTCTTAATATTAAACAAGGTGCAATGATATACAGTTAGATTTTATACGATTTGCACAGAATATCCTTGAAAATCGATAAGATTGTTGTAATATTCGGATGTTATGTGGAAAACTATAGAATAACTTGTTAGCATTTTACAGTGCCACCAATGGAAAAGATGACAATTCGTTACTGGAGAACAAGACCAGACCCATTTTTTGAGATAAATGACGAAATTCAGAAGAGATTACAAGTAAATCCCTTCCTGAGTGGCAAGAGATTATTTAATGAATTTCAAAAATTATACCCTGGCAAGTTTGATGATAAATTACTGCGAACATTTCAACGCAGGGTAGAATCTTGGCGTAAGGCGAAAAATACGATTGAAGCTACTAATGCCTGGATGCTTTCTCTACTACAAGGAAATAATGAATTAAGTGAGTTAAAAAAACAATGCAGCCATGTGTTAGCTGAGAAAGATATCTTTTCGCTAAATTACTGCATCCTTTTTAAGCCCTTAAAATTTAGAAATAGAGCAATGGCCGTACTTGGGCATTTACGCGGCATACCTAATTGTTACATTTCTCACTTTCTTCACATTAGCACAGCAATTATTAGATCCTACATTCGTAAGTTTCAGTCAGGCGGCGTTGAGAGGTTGTTGGACATATCGAGGAAAGATATAAAAAAATATGAGAACCCGAAATACAAAAATGAGGTTTTTAAAATATTGCATGAACCTCCTTCCTTGCATGGAATAAATAGAATTACATGGAAAATGGATGACATCCATCGCATAATGTCAGAAAGAGATCTTCCCATAGCCCTTGTTAACATCAGAAAAATAATAAGAAATGCTGGTTACCAAGTACGTAAAGCAAAGAAAGTACTTACAAGTACCGATCCTTTGTACAGAGAAAAATTAAAAGAGATCACAAGAATACTACAGTCATTAAAGCCAAAAGAGAAATTCTTTTCTATTGACGAGTTTGGCCCATTTGCAGTGAAAATGCAGGGCGGAAGGGCTTTAGTTGCAAAGGGAGAAGAACGTACATATCCTCAATGGCAAAAAAGCAAAGGTACCATTATCATAACTGCGGCCTTGGAGCTTTCTACAAATCAAATAACGCATTTTTATTCCAAAAACAAAAATACCGCGGAGATGATTAAATTATTAGATTTGCTCCTAAAGAAATACAAAAATGAAGAGTGCATTTATTTCTCTTGGGATGCGGCATCTTGGCACGCATCGAAAGCACTTTATGAAAAAGTTGAAAAGATCAATAGTCAAGAACATAGGAGGGAATTCAATACCCCTCTTGTAAAATTAGCCCCTCTTCCGTCCTGTGCTCAATTTCTTAACGTGATCGAGTCGGTATTTAGTGGTATGGCAAGAGCAATCATACATAATAGTAATTACTCCTCGGTCGGCGAATGCAAAACTGCAATTGATCGCTATTTTGAGGAAAGAAATCAGAATTACAAAGACAATCCCAAAAAAGCAGGGAATAAAATATGGGGCAAGGAACTTGTTGAACCTGTTTTCGAGGCAAGCAACAATTGCAAAGATCCAAAATGGCGATAAAAACATGCTAACAAAAAAATGCAGCCGACGCAGAAAAGCGCGCGGCTGATTTAGGTGTTAGGCTTATAGTGAAAATGTGAGGATTATTATGAGAAAAATATTTCAAATTTCACTTATATTTATTATGGTAATTTTTATTTCAATAGACTCATTTGGACAAAATAAATATAGACTTGTTCGATATAAATATCTTGATACAAGTAAATGGAATAATTTTCTAGGGTCAAAAAGAACTCAATTTGATATAGAAGTCAAAGAAAATATTGAAGATGAAGAGATCAAAGAGATATTAGAAAAAGCTGTTATTGAGTTATCTGAACTTAGGGACGTTGATGCAATATCCGTTAGACTTTATATAGAAAATACTAATTTACCATACGCAATCGCTGATTGGGCTCCATACGGAGCCTGGAATAAAGCTGAAACGGGAATTCCAAAATCAGTTTTTAAAACATCAATTACTTTTTATCCAGAGCATAAAGCTAAAGAATCAAGTAAAGGTAAAAAATATGGACTATCTTTAGAACAGAGAAAAATAATATATCATGAAATATGTCAATCCCAGAAAAACACAAGACAAATTGCAGAGAAGAAATATCCTTCAGATATTATGAAACAATATGACTATATGGAAGATTTAGACAAGAAATATGAAAGTGAAATTTGTAGGAAATATTTTATTACAGATGATCAAAAGTGTAGAATAGTAGATGAAGGTGTTGAAAATAATTGGTCAGAATAAAAACTATTAAAAGCATAACAAATAAGGATTGATACAACGAGACGTTGTCATCAATCCAGGGTTCAAGAAATTATAAAAGGAGACTATTAATGCGTACCAGAACCTATACAAAGAAAGATGTCGTAGAAATTACGGCAAAACGCTTAGGCCAAACGTTTTCGACGACTTTTAAGATCGTCGATGAGGCTTTTATCACATTGCGTGAAATGCTTTGTGAAGATAAAAAGAATTTACGTATCGAGATCCGTGGTTTTGGTGTCTTCGAAGTTAAACCCACCAGGGCGAAACCAAAAGCCCGCAACCCGCGGACAAACGAGATTGTTTACGTTCCTCCCCGGAAAAAGACCCATTTCAAACCGGGAATAATTATTAAAGCTGCTTTGAAAAAATAAACCGGATAGAGTTGTGATGCTTATTTCGTTTTATTATTTGTGTGCAATTTTGAAATTTGACCAGGTACATCAAGCATATGAAGTTTACCAGTTTCTTTATATTATCCTGCTTGTAATGTTATACAGTTAGTATAAGATAGAATTAGGCACAGAATACCCTTGAAAATCGATAAGATTGTTGTAATATTTGGATGTTATGTGGAAAACTATAGAATAACTTGTTAGGCAGACGCTTCGCCCAGAATTGGAGAGTAGGATGGATCAGGACATGATTGAAGTACTGCAACGAAGGTTTCGTCAAATGTACCTGGCAACCCACGGTATGACGGAAGGCGATATGTCGAAAGTCATTATTCAGAAAATAACTGGAGAACATGTTAGTGGGTGCCAGACCGAATTTTCGACCGGGCAGTCAATGGATGCTCTTCACAATTGCATATCTCTCTTAATAGCAAATATCGCTTCCTTGAAGGACCACCTCAAGGCATGGTGCAGCAAAAACGGTATGGAATTCAGAGGCGAAGAATTAGTTAATAGCAATACTGATGTGTCTATAGTTCATGATCTATGGAATATCGATAAGCATCTGTCGCTCAATAAACCTCCGCGGTCTGGATTCACTCCACATATTGCAAATCTGAAGCAGAATATGGTGCTAACAACGGGGAGCAATAAGGGTGATTCGATCGGAATGACAATTGATCCTATTACAGGGAAAATGAAAATCAGTACTATTGGTGGAGGGTCAGCATCTGTTGTGATCACAGCTGACGTCATCGACGAGAACGAGAAAAGTCATGGTGATTTGCTTCAAATCTGCAAGGGCGCGATTGATGCCTGGGAGAAGATGTTTTGGGAATGCGGGATAACTATGAAGGAAGATGCCTAACGAATTCAAGCCGATTCGCGCCGCAATGGCGCTCACGGCTTAAGCGACGTTATAAGCCAAAGCCACCTCAACAAGAGGATCATATGCAAGAACCTTGGAAGAAAGATACAAATGACAGATACGTTGAAGTCGTAAAGACTGTCATGGGACTGTCTACAGCCGCCCTTTTTTTGCCTATTCTCCTCGCTCGTGAATTTCTCGGCGTTGAAAGCAATGTGGCACTGGGTGGCGTTTTTACCGCCTCAATTTACTGGGCACTTTTCTTACTCGCTATGTCCATTCTTTCTGGTGTGTTCTATCAGTACTTGTCAGCAAAATGGTTGAGAATTGCATGGGGAAAGAAGGCGGGAATATTTTTCTCAAAGGACACAAAGGAAGGAACAGTAGAATATTGCATGGTGGTCAGTCTGTGGGCGTGTATCATCTTCTTTTTTATAGGTCTTATTTTACAATTGGTTTTCTTTGTTTTTTAATGAAAGAGGCTTTTAACAAATCACTTCAGCGGACTGGAAAGAGCGCGGCGGCCTTACGGGTAAGGATTTTGACCAGCCGCTGAGCTCAAGCGTTGGACGAGGAGAGATTTATGGCAAAACGACGAGATAGTCAGAAATCAGGTCTGGCCGGTGAGTTCTTTGTTGCGGCAGAACTCCTCAAACGGGACTTTCAGGTTGCGCTCACAATGGGCAACGCCAAGTCGGTCGATATCATCGTCCAGCGGGAGGACACTTCTCTTCCAGTCACCGTCCAGGTAAAGACACTCCGGAGTTCCAACTGCTATCTCATCGGCGTTCGCGATGTCGTCCCTTCCCAAATCTATGTGTTCGTTCTCCTTCGCAAGGTCGCGCAACCTGTTGAGTACTTCATTGTGTTCGGGCAGGAAATGCTTGATCGTCGTTTTGAGATCTGGGGGCAGAATGGAGGAGATGGAGATTTTGCTGGAATCACCATGGGGCGAATACGCCCTTTTCAAGATCGATGGGATGTATTTGACAATATGTTAAACAAGGCATCGTCCAACAAAGCCATCGACGGCGACTGAGTAAACCGTGCTCTGCGCGGCTTCCTCAGCGCGTCATGGCAGATGTTATGTCAATAAAAACATAGGATACACCATGGACTACGAACAATACGAAAAAGAGTGTAAACGAATAAGAAAAGAAAATAAAAAACTGATTTCCAATTTTGAAAAGTGGCTCTCCGACAAAAATCTGTCTTCAAAAACAAATAAAAAACACGCATCAAATGT
>JADHWC010000056.1:5000-14871 GCA_016783665.1 Fidelibacterota bacterium
AGTACTCGCCGGTATGAGCATAATGATCGGCAACCTGCAGAATATTTTTCTTTATATCCAAACCGTCAAACTGTAATGCCTGTGAATATGCAGGTTTAAGGGATATAAAAAGAACACAGATTACTGCTAATACATACTTTCTAATAAATTTTATAATATAAAATACCGGCATCGTCTATTATCCGTTGCTTAACGTAATAAAATCATCTTTTTTGTTACCGATTGCTTTTTTATGCTTAAACTATAAAAATATATTCCGGAAGGAAGTGATATACCGCGCTCATTCACAGCAGTCCAGTCAATCGTATAGTTGCCCGGCGTCATCGTCCGATGAACCAATGTGCCGACGAATTCGCCTTTGATATTATAGACCGTCAGATCAACTGTCTCTTCCCTCAACAGGCTAAAAGAAATTACAGTTGTCGGATTAAACGGGTTGGGATAATTGGCATTAAGTCGAAATGAAGATTGAGGTACCTGAGCTTGTTCTTCTTGAATCAAACCGGAAGCTGAATCGAGACGGGTGCTGTTTTCACCGAGCCATTGTAACGAGCTATCGAGCAGGTTTATAAATTCTGCCAGATCTGCCGCCAATTCAATTGGAAACGCAAATGTAATCGTCCGAAAATGCGAACCGTCCAGACAAACCGCCATTCCATTACCATTGGTTTTACCTTTTAATATACTTGAAGCGGTTAAAGTCGGTTCAATGAAATCCGCCCAGTTCTCAACCCCATTCAATCTGTATCTCACCGGTCCGTAAGTGGTCGTGTCTGTTGAAAATGCCGATGTGACCGGGTTGTTGGAAACGCTTAACATCAGTGAATCCGCCGAGCCACCGGGCAATGTTATATCATCATCCGGATCACCGGTATAATCCTCGATCCCAAGATAATCATACGCGAAATCACCGGTTTCAAATCGCCCCGCGCCTACAATATTCCAGCGATACAGGTAATCCATATCTACTAACATCAGATTGCCGCCACTGTCAAGAAAACCCGCAATATTATAGATATCCTGTTCATAAACATCCGTGACAGGTACAATCCGATTATCGCCGTCTGATACTATCATTGTCTGAAAACCGCTGTAATGAAGAACCGTTGTATCAATGCCGTTGTGATCTTCCATATTCCAGTAAAAATATGCCACTCCGACACTATCAAACGCTTCCCTATATAAGCCTCCGCTTTCCAACCCGGAATCATCAATTATGATAATTTCGGTGTTTTGAGGCGCTTTAACGCATACAAAAGACTTCCCCGGTGATATCTGAACCAACCCGGATGAATCCTCGGCCTGAATATTATAAAAAACCGTATCACCCGCTAAAAAGTCAATAATTGCCCAAAAGTAATCATCTTCATCAGGTTCCATAATCACTGTTTGGTAGGATTCGGATCTGTTGGTTTTAAAATTCAATCTTACTTCAAAGTCCTCACTCTCAAGTTCAATTACCTGCGCCCGGATAGTCCGGCTCTCAGAAAACGTATCACAAAGATCGGGAAGGTCCGTTATCATCGGCGGTATCGATTCATATACTACTTCGATCTGCATCATGTGCGCAACCCAGTTGCCGGTGCCGGGCTGGACATTGCGGTACCACTTTCCAATAGTCTGAGAATGCAGCGTCGAAAAACTCCGGCAGCTACCATCGACGTTTTCATTATGAAAGACACCATCCTGCCAAATCTTAGGACTGCCGTTCCCGTCCATGGAATATCCCACCCAAAAATCCAATTGAGACGAATCCAATTCGATTACCGACCCGGCTTCAAACTCCAAATCATATGTGTTCCAGACTAAACTGTCCATCGTCTGTTGACTCATAACTAGTGCTGGACAATAGTCGATTGCATGTTGCTGCTCAATTAACTGCACGGACTCTGCATCGCCCGGGAATAGGTAATTACCATCGACAACTGCAGGCGCCCACAAATACCAGTTGGCATGACCGGTAGATGAATTCTGCATCATCAGCTTGGTGACCTTCCCCGGCGCCAGCATTGTGAACCAGTTAATACAGGTATCTCCCGCTCCCTGATATCCTGCCAGGAAATCGTTATATGACATTGGACTGGTCGGCGGCTGGAAATAAAAAATTGTATCGACGACTACACTACCGCTATCACTCTGCCGAATGGATAGCCGATGATATATAGAGCCGGTTTTCAACAAAACCGACCGGTCGGTTGATGATACTAATTCGACATTTCCGGCATATACGCTACTATAAATAATGAGCGATAAAATGAAAATAGCAACTTTTCGGTTCATACGAGCAAAACACCTTTTTAATTCTGTTATCATGAGGCAATATTAATTCTATTTTCCCAAAAAGCCAAATTGATTTGATGATCTTGATGATCTGTAAATCACATTCGCAATGAACCACAGATTACTCATTGCAACTCTTCATCATATCATGGCACTTTCTTGGATATCTTTCAACGACAGAGATCCCAGAGAAATAAATTGTAAATCTGTATTTGTATATTAGATTTTAATATGTTAACAAAAAGAAAATATACCCAAACAGAATAATCGGTTAATTTATGTCTAAATATCAGGATCCACGACAAAATGATGGACTGATGTATGAGATAATTGAGTAATGAGGTGTTAAAAAAACAGGAGAAAACATGTTTAAACAGAATCATTATCAATTTATATTCCACAAGTCGATTAGTACTTTGATTTCTGTCACAACTATTTTACGGCATTTGTTTTTTTCATACCAGATTTCTAAATTTACGGAAGTAAAATAACAAAGGTGGATTATGCTCAGAATTTTCAAAACGATAATGATTTTATCTGTTACATTCTCAATGACATTTGCTAAAAACATTAACTCTTCGCATCCGTACAATTATCGTCCTGATCAAATCGTAATTAAAACGGCTAATAATAACATTGATGTTTTTTCCATCGATGAACTTGCCGGAAGGATCAGTCTGACTAAAGGCTTGGATAATCCCGTTAATCCGGTATTTAGCCAACGTTTAGTCAAATCTGAGGCAATTGCCAAAGCAATAGGACTTTTTCGTATTTACACAGTCAGGATTGAGCAAAACACCGATATTGTTAAACTCTGTGCAGACCTTAATCGCAACAAAGATGTTGAATGGGCTGAACCAGTATATATCATTCCGCAAAATATTGTTCCTAATGATCCTATATACGCCCAACAAACACATCTTCCGCAAATGCAAATGGAAGAAGCCTGGACAGTTACAAAAGGTGATTCAACCGTTCCAATTGCAATCATTGATACCGGCATCGATTTCACACACCCTGATCTTGAGAATCAAATCTGGATCAACCCTGATGAATTCCCCGAGGACAAATTTCCGGGTTTGGACAATAATAATGATGGAATAATAGAATTAATAGAATTAAAAAATTGGGGCTATTCCGACAGTCTATACAAATTGCAAGATTTCAATGATGACGGACTTATTAATCTAAAAGATCTATTTGCTCCGCACGATAACAATATATTTTTAGACTCTCTCGATAACGACGCTAATACATTCACAGATGATTTTATCGGATGGGATTGGGTTACCGGTGCAAGTGGATCAGAAGCAACTCAGGCACACCCTGAAGAAGACGGGCAACTGGCGGATAATAATCCCATGGATGTTAACGGTCACGGTTCTCACTGTGCCGGGTTAGCCGCAGCAGCTACAAACAATGAAGTAGGGGTTGCTTCTGTCTCATGGGGATGTAAAATAATGCCGTTAAGAATTGGATGGCATGCAAACAATGGACTGGGATACGGTTCAACAGTATGGATGTCCCAAGCATTCATATATGCTGCAGATCACAATGCAAAAGTTGCTAATTTGAGTTATAATGTTTCGCTGGTCACATTGGAAGGCGCCCGGTATGCCTTTATGAATGATGTGGCAATTACGACATCAGCCGGAAATGAAGACACCTTTATAAATGATGAAAATGCGCCATGGGTTTTAACAGTTGCTGCGGTTGATCCCATTGACGTAAAGGCATCGTATTCCAATTATGGACCTGAAGTGACTGTTTCTGCTCCCGGCGGTGATCATCAACCTGGTTTATGGAGTACCACACCAAATAACACTTACAATGGAAACAGCTACTACAATGCATACAGCGGTACTTCAATGGCTTCACCTGTGGCTGCCGGTTTGATCGGTCTAATCAGATCTTATCACCCGGAATGGTCTGTATCGCAAGCATATTTCCAGCTCGTTGGAGCTGCAGATAACATCGATTACCTGAATCCAGACTACGCCGGACTTCTCGGATATGGTAGAATAAACGGGTACCGGGCGGTTACCGAAACTGTAATACCAAAACCCGATTTGACGCTGAAATACATAGAATTTTTTGACCCGGCAGGAAATAACAACGGCATAGTCGAACCCGGCGAGGATATTGAGATTGTCGTTCACATTGAAAACAGGTGGGCTGGAGTCTCTAACGTATCCGCCTCAATTATCTCAGACGATGAAAAAATAAGCGTCGTAACAGAAAGCGCCCAATTCGACACCGTTTACGGACTTGAAGATTTTCCGACTGACAACAATAATGCCACTTCCCCTTTAGTTATTCATGTTGCCGATAATCTTCCGCCACAAAACATCTCTGTATCTATAGTTCTCGAGAACTCAAATTTCAGCGATACATTCAAAGTAGATATTCCAATCCATACGCTTGTCTTATTCGTCGATGATCACCTTGGCGGAGGTGATGGGGAAGACATGCCAATCGCCAAGTATTACAAAGAAGCTTTTATAAACCTTGGAATAGCTTATGAGTATTGGATAAATGAGGAGACAATCGATAGCTCATACATTATAAAATTCCCAATTGTTGTCTGGGACTGTGAATGGGCATTCCCATCACTCGATAAGGATGACCGGAATGTATTAACTTACTATCTGGAAAACGGTGGAAAACTGTTCCTTTCGGGTCAGGATATTGGTTGGGATATGTGCGACCAGGGCGGCGGAAATACCTACGAAACAAGCGGTGGTACATCTAAAACCTGGTATGAAACATATCTGTCATCAATCTATCTATCAGATGGAGGTGGAAGGCCCCCCATTACTCCTCCCGATGATACAACACTATTCAACTTACCTCCGGCTGATTTTCAACAACCCGGCAGAGAAGAGTATAGTTATCCCTCTGAAATTGAACCAATCGAAAACGGTATTTCCGTACTCAATTTTAAAAACGGAAACTCCGCGGCTGTGGCTTCTGTCGATCCGTATAACACTGTCTATTTTTCATTCGGAGGCTGGGAAGCCATTTCAGACTCTGCTATCCGCCATAATGCAATGCAGCAGGTATTAAATCATTTTTCAAAAATCAATGCAGATGTCACATGGTTGAGCAATACTGAATTTAAAGGTCCCTTTCAGATCGACGTCCAACTCAATAATAATAAAAACATGATTCAAACAGAGTTATGGTACAGATATAATGAAGAGCCATGGACAACAATTACAATGACAGACCAGGGTAACGGTTTATATTCCGCCGTACTTCCGGCAGTCACAACAGATTATGCAAATATTGAGTACTTTGTATTTTTTAAAGCGGATGATGGCATGTATTATGTCCATCCTGTACACAGATTCTTTTCAGGTCCCGATCAGATCCCGCCATACGCTCAGGAATCTTTGCTTCCTCAGGATAATATAGATCGTGCAGGCCCTTATTACTGTTCTATAGAAATTTTCGACAATATGAGTGTAGATACCAATAACGTCATGGTTCATTTCTCTGCACCGGGTATTCAAGAAGACTCAACTCATATCTCTTTTGATTTGAAACACACCTGGTCGGGTGCTTTTCAATTTGATACGCCAATTATGGACGGTGATTCTGTGATGTATTACTTCACATTTAATGATCAGGGATTAGCTGCGACACATTATAGTCGTTTCCCGGAAACAGGATATTTTACTTTCAAAATCGTAAAATATGCCGTTTTAGACGACTTTGAAGAGGGATTAGGACGATGGAACAACGATGATAAAGTATGGCAAATCTTTACAAACGAAATACTGGTTCATTCAGGTGCAAGCTGCATAATAACCGGTAATGGCATTTCTTATCCACCCAATATACACACAAATCTTGAATTGAAACATCCCATTAACCTGAAAACAAGAAGCGCCGCCAGAATCCAATTTTGGGAAACTAATTTGCTTGAACAAACGACCGATAGTACATTTTTCGAAATCAGGGAGGGAAACAACGAGTGGCAAACGCTACAGGTCTTTGCCAAAATCTGGAGTAGCTGGAAACCTTACCAATATGACCTGACCCCATATTGCGGAGAAGAACATCTGCCTATATATATTCGTTTCAGGTTTAAATCGGATGCCAACACTATATCTGAGTCACGGTTTGGTGTCAAAATAGACCTCTTAGAAATTCTTGTAGATGATGAAGTATCCATTGATGAAAACGTAAGTGTTATACCAGATAAATTCAGCTTACTGACAGCCTTCCCTAATCCGTTTAACGCAATGGTAACCATTCCTTATGCTGTTCCGTATGAGGGAGAAATAAAAATTCATATTTTTGATCTATTAGGTAATGAAGTTGTTTCAGTTCGGTCATCACATTCTTCACCAGGAACTTATCTGTGGCAGTGGGATGGTAAATCAAAAACAGGTGCATTAATGCCAACCGGAATTTATTTTGTACAGGCAACATGTAATAAACAGATAGAGACCAGGAAGATTTTAATGATGAAATAGTAACTATTCCCAATATAATAACAAGATTTAAATCTATGGGAATAAAATTTGGAAAAAGGCTTTAAAACATATCATATAACAATATTCGTTTTAATCATATTCTTTTCCTTCCCACTTCTTTCCGGCTCGTTTGGAACTATTTCCGGCAAAGTATACGATAAAAAATCGGAGGAGATACTTGTTGGAGCAAATATTCTTATCCAAAATACTGAAATTGGTAACACCTCAGACAGATCAGGAAGATTTCTACTTACTCACCTTCCTCCTGGCAAATACAATATCGAAGTTAACTATATTGGCTATAAGAAATTCGTTCTCAAAGATGTAATTGTTCAATCCGATCATCGTTCTAACGTATCAGTTCCCCTCGAAAGAGAAATAATTAAAGGCGAGACCGTTTATGTAATTGCAAAACGCAAATTGATACAAAAAGATATAACCGGCTCAACTCATTTTATTTCTTCTGAAAAAATCAAAGCACTTCCGATCCAATCAATAGTTGAAGCTGTCGAACTCCAACCGGGTGTTGCAGCAGGACATATTCGGGGAGGCAGGAAAAACGAAGTTGTTTATCTCATAGATGGTATACCTGTTATGGATGCCATATCAGGAGAAATCTCATCTATGCTTGCAAAAGACGCTATAAACGAAATGTCCGTTCAAACCGGTGGATTCAACGCAGAGTATGGTAATGCAATGAGTGGTATTGTAAATCTAACAATGAAATCAGGACAACAAGAACATGAATCATCCTTCAGAACTACTGCCCTTACCCATAAAGATAAAAATTTATTCAATCCCAAAACCAATAAGGGTTATGGATTAGAAATCTCAGATGGGGGCAAAATCTTTAAATCTTCTCACCGATACTTTCTATCTTTCAATTATCTTTACAATGAATTTATTCGAATGAAGGAATCTTACGGAGAAAGAAAAGCAGTAAGGCTTGACCCAAAATCTTTAAATTGGCACGCTGCAATCAAATTATCCTCTGATCCATCCAGACCAATTAAGCTAACCTTTCAGTCTTTGTTATCCTATTGGGATTGGCGTGAGCATGAACAAAAATGGACTTTAAACAAAGACAAATTACCCTGGCAAGGTAAGCGTTCGATAAGAAACCATCTTGAACTACTACATACTATAAACCCAAGCCTCTATTATAGTGCTAAAATTGGACAGTTGCACCTGATGCGGCAGGTTTTCGGTAAAGATGCTTCAGATTTAAAACCAATAGAATTTCAAACAATGGATTACTATGGTCAAGAAATTGAAGATCCTTTTTCTTTTATTTTAGACGGTGATTATCCCTGGTGGATGGATCATGAAGAAAAGCAGAACTTTTTGAAATTCGATTGTATTTATCAAATAAACCATTTCCACCAAATTAAGTCCGGGTTAGAGTTTATTCAATATTATCTTTATAAACGAAGTGTTATGCGCCATCAAATTACCTTTGGCGATGCAGCGTACTCCAGGTATTTTATTCACAATGTAAACTATGAATACTCTCCCAGACGGAAAGCATTCTACATCCAGGATAAAATTGATTATGATGGATTAGTTGCAAATATAGGAATACGGTTTGACATTTTCGATCCAAGAGCATCACGTCCCGCACTTGAAGAAAAACAGATGTCTGATAGCACTATTTATAGCAGCACATGGGTAATAAACTATCAAAAAAAGAAGAAGGCTTCTATTAAATACCAGATTTCCCCAAGAATTGGGATCGCATTGCCGGTTTCTGATGACAGCGAATTCAGAATAAATTATGGGCATTTCTTTCAACTGCCACTATTTGATTATCTATATACCAACGCGGATTATACTATAGTACAGGGATTTACTCCTCTCGGTGATCCTGATCTAAAACCTGCAAAAACTATTGCAATTGAAGTTGGATATAAAAAAAGTTACCTTGATAAGTATCTGTTGGACCTTACTATTTTCCAGAAAGATATGGTCAATCTGGTAGATGTTAATACCTATATCCATGAGGGTAGTTACTTTGAAGAGATGACCGGAATATCCGGATTAACGCGGTATGTAAATATAGCTTATTCTTTTTCAAAAGGGGCTGAAGTTCTATTCAAATTTTTCCCAACAATAAAAACTAACGGATATATCAGTTATACTTTCATGTATGCAAGAGGAACAGCCAGCAGCGAATTTCACCAATTCGAATTACTCAGACAGGAATACGAAATGCCTCTAAAAACTGTAGAATATGACTTAAGCTGGGATCAGCGGCATACATTCATCGGGCATCTTGAACACACATTCTTTAAAAATCTACGCACCAGCCTCATATATCGCTGGAACAGCCCATTACCCTACACTAGGGATAAAGGACTAACAACATACCCAAATAATGGAAGAATGTCTCCAACATCTACATTTGATCTCCGTATAGATAAGATCTTCACAATAAATAAATCCGACTTCATTATCTATGTAGAAGGACTAAATCTCTTCAATACTAAAAATAATCTATGGAAAGACAGACATGGAATCCCTGGCGGTTACCTGCGAGATCCTTCTACCTACGATCAACAAAGAAGGGTAGTCCTTGGATTCTACTATGAAATTCAATAAATGTTAAAAATGAATGGTAAATTCTTCATAATTATTCTTTCATTATTTATTCTGGTTTCATGCGACTGGTTTGAGAGACAGGATCACAATATCACAAAACCTGAAATCCCTACTTTCAAAGTATATGGTTATGTACGCAGAATATCCACAGGAGAAGGTGTTCAAGGCTTAGAACTACTACTCTATCAGGAAGAGTCTTATGACGGCGCATGGATAGATCAAATAATTATATATACTGATGAAAATGGATATTTTGAATTTAATAAAGTTCCCAGAGGAAAATTCTATTTATATATCTATACAAGTAATGACGATTTAATAGATACGGTTGTTTTTGGGGTTATAAACTACGACGATAAAGAACTCAATATCGGTATAATAGACAAATAATGGTGGCTGAAATAGCGGTAATCGATTAATACTCAGCGAATTACAGAGAATTTTTATATATTAAGATAAAAATGGTTAAGAAAACATGTCCCAGATGTCACTCTAGACAGACAAAAAAA
>JADHWC010000057.1 GCA_016783665.1 Fidelibacterota bacterium
CCTCCGGGGCATTATCAATACTGTCAAATGTACGGGCCTGGGCTAAGCCCTGCTTGTTCAAAATCAGCGTCATCGCTGCCGTTAACGTCGTCTTCCCATGATCTACATGTCCTATCGTACCTACATTCACATGGGGCTTTGTACGTTTAAATTGTTCCTTCGCCATATAGAATCTCCTTAATTTTGTAAAAACTCGGGGATAAAGCCTCTAGCCTTTTCGATGATTTCCCGCTGGATTTTTTTTTCACAGTATTCATAACTGGAAAATCTTATCGTAAAAACAGCTCTTCCCTGACTTAAAGATCTTAAATCAGTTGCGTATCCAAATGATTCCCGAAGCGGAATCATTGCGTCAACAATGTTAATATCATTTCGTTTATTCATACTTAGAATATTCGAGCGCCGGGCATTGAGGTCGCTAATCACGTCTCCAAGATATGCATCCGGTACCGAAACTTCTAAAGCCATTATCGGTTCTAATATCGCCGGATCAGCTTTATAAAGAGCATCTTCCAGCGCCATTGAAGCGGCAACTTCAAATGCCATCACTGTACTATCGCTTTCCCGGTACTCTCCATCAATCAGTCTGACCCTGATTTTATGTAGCGGATACCCGGCAACAACTCCGCTTTTTACACTATTTTGAACACCTCGTTCGATTGCCGGGAAAAATTCTTTAGGAATCGACATTTTCGGAATGTCATTTTGAATAACCACCCCACGCTCTGCAGTACTATCGGGAGCAACCGTCAATCTGACAACTGCATATTGGGTTTTGCTTCCGGTCTGGCGATCGAATCGCCCTTCTCCGGTCGCTTCACTCTCAACAGTTTCACGATAGGAAACCTGAGGCTTTCCTACATGTGCCCGAATCCTAAATTCTCTCTGCAAGCGCTCGACCAGTATTTCCAGGTGAAGTTCACCCATTCCGGAAATAATTGTCTGTCCCGTTTCTTCGTCCTGGGAAATTCTAAATGTCGGATCTTCGTAAGCCAGTTTTTCGAGAGATATAGCCAAATTATCCGAATCAGCTTTACTCTTAGGTTCTACTGTAATCGAAATAACCGGTTCCGGGAAGTCCATAGATTCCAGGATAATCGGATTTTTCGAATCACAAAGAGTATGTCCGGTGAAACTGTGTTTTAATCCAACCAGAGCGCCAATTTCTCCAGCCGCTAATTCTTCACGGTCTTCCCGTTTGTTTGCATGCAATAAAAGCAAGCGACCGACACGCTCCTTCTTCCCTATAGAGGAGTTAAAGATCAGGCTACCTTTTTTGATTACACCGGAATAAACCCGAATGAAACTCAACCTGCCCACATGAGTATCAGTCATTATTTTAAAGATCAGCGCGGATGCAGGTTCTTCCAGACTCGCTTTGCGCTGAATAGCCGTTCCCTTAAGGTTAACACCTTGAACCGGCGGTATATCAATGGGAGATGGAAGAAAATTCAATACTGCATCCAATAACGGTTGGACACCTTTATTCTTAAAGGCGGAACCGCATAGAACCGGTACTATCTCATTTTGTAGCGTGCCGACACGAATAGCTTTAATTATCTCTTCCGGTTCAATGACATCACCACTCAGATATTTGGCAAAAAGCACATCATCAAAATTTGCCACTTCTTCCAGTAAATTTTTGCGATACTCTTCGGCAATATCTTTCAAGTCGTCGGGAACATCGCCAATATAATATTTTTGACCGAGCGCATTTGAATCGTATATAACGCTTTTAAAATTAATCAAATCAATAATTCCGGTAAACACTTCACCGGATCCAATCGGCAGATTAACAGGAACCGGCTTCACTTTGAGCCGTTCTTTGACCATGGTTAGCACATTGAAGAAATCAGCGCCCGCCCGATCCATTTTATTCACAAAAGCGATCCGGGGAATGAAATATTTATCAGCCTGACGCCAGACTGTCTCACTCTGAGGCTCTACTCCGCCAACACCACAGAAAATAGCAATCGCTCCGTCAAGTACGCGAAGCGATCGTTCTACTTCCGCCGTAAAATCAACATGTCCCGGCGTATCAATGATATTTATTCGATGATTATTCCAATAACATGTTGTAGCGGCAGACGTGATGGTAATCCCACGCTCTTTTTCCTGCTCCATCCAGTCCATAGTCGTGGAACCATTGTGAACCTCACCCATTTTATGGACACGCCCCGTATAAAAAAGAATGCGTTCGGTTGTAGTGGTTTTACCCGCATCGATATGCGCCATAATTCCAATATTACGAACGTTTTTTAATAATTCTTTAAACACTGACCTTGATCCTATTATCTGAAGTGAGCAAAGGCTTTATTTGCTTCTGCCATTCGATGAGTATCGTCTTTTTTCTTAATTGATGCACCTTCGCCATCAGCCGCAGCCATAAATTCAGCAGCCAGTTTTTCCGCCATAGATTTACCGGGGCGGGCTTTTGCAAAACTTATAATCCAACGAGATGCCAGCGCAAACTTGCGTCTTGATTTGACTTCAATCGGCACCTGATAGGTTGCGCCACCAATTCTTCTGGATTTCACCTCCATAATAGGAGAAACATGGTTTATTGCTTTTCGAAAAACATCCAGTCCATTTGCTTTCCGTTTTTCTTCAATAATATCAATTGCGTCGTAAAATATATTCTCTGCAATAGACCGTTTACCCTTTCGCAAGACATAACTGATAAATCTGGCTACATCGATACCGCCATATTTCGGATCAGGTAAAACTTCACGAGCAATAACTTTTTTTCTACGTGGCATTAAGTTATCTCCCTATTATGACGGACGTTTGGTACCATATCTGGACCGACTGTTTCTTCTATCATTCACACCACTGGTATCGAGAGTACCACGTATAATGTGGTAACGAACACCTGGAAGATCTTTGACACGTCCTCCTTCAACTAATACAATTGAATGTTCCTGGAGGTTATGACCTTCACCAGGAATATATGCGTTCACTTCCTTGCCATTAGTAAGACGAACACGCGCAACTTTCCGGAGCGCTGAATTCGGCTTTTTCGGTGTAGTTGTATAAACGCGAGTACACACACCTCTTTTCTGAGGACAGCCGCGCAGCGCCGGCGCTTTCTCTTTTTTACTTACGGTCTTTCTTCCTTTACGTACTAGCTGGTTAATCGTTGGCATATTCTCTCCATTATAAAAGCCTACAAAAATACAATTACTTTATTTTTTAAGCAATATATTTTATTCGACAAATGTCTATTTTTGTAAGGCTTCAAGTTCATCCTCCTTAGACCGTTCTCTTTCCCGAATAGAATCCCATTCCCGTAACTCTTCTTCAGGTTCGATTGCTATAATATCCTTGTACTTCCGTAATCCCGTACCGGCAGGAATTAAGTGTCCCATCAAAATATTCTCTTTCAGACCGTTTAGGTAATCTACTTTGCCAGCTACTGAGGCATCGGTCAGTACACGAGTAGTTTCCTGAAAAGAGGCTGCCGAAAGAAATGATTCCGTATTTAAGGACGCCCTAGTGATACCCAGAAGCATCTCTGTAAATTGCGCCGATCTGGCCGGCCGGGCTTTTGCAGGATTTCTACCCTCTTCTTTTAACAGACGATTAAATTTTGCAAATTCCTTTTTCGACACAACATCTTCAATATCCCAATCGGAATCACCAACATTGGTAATAACAACATATTCCTTAATGCGTTCATTTTCTTCTATCAATTCACGTTTATTGACACGGTCTTTTTCCAACAGGTCTGTATCTCCGGAATCTTCAATAAGAACCTTCTGCATCATTTGACGAACAATAACCTCAATATGTTTATCGTTGATACGAACGCCCTGAAGTCGATATACTTCCTGGATTTCATTCACCAAATATTCCTGAACTTTTCGAGGATCCTGAACTGCCAGAATATCCTGCGGCGCTACTGGACCTTCGCATAAACGGTCACCGGCTTTGATTTCGTCACCCTGATTAACTAGAACATGGCGACCATAAGGCATTTTGTATTTTTTCTGGATTTCGCCAGGACTGGAAACGATGATTTCTCGAATACCTTTTTCCGTTTTTCCAAACGAGATCTTTCCATCTATTTCTGTAATCACAGATGGATCTTTCGGACGTCTCGCTTCAAACAACTCGGCAACGCGAGGCAGACCTCCGGTAATATCACTGGTTTTACTCATCTCTTTTGGAATCTTAGCGACAATATCACCAGGGACGACATCATCACCATTTCTGACGACTAACGTCGCCCGAAACGGTAAAATAAATCCGTGATGAACAACTTCTTGTCCATCTTCTACACTCACGATATCAACTCGAGGCTGGATAGTACGATCTTTGGCTTCAATCACTGTTGTTGATTTGTGTCCGGATTCATCTGCTGCAATACTATACGTTACATTTTCAATCAAATCTACAAACCGGACTTTCCCATCGTTTAACGCCAGGATTTGATCCATATAAATATCCCAGCGGAATAGCGTCTGTCCAATCTTTACCTCGTCGCCTTCTTTGACCAGCATGTGAGCACCGTACGGGATATTGTAAGTGGACGTTACACGGTTGTTTTCATCAATCAGGCTTAACATCGCATTGCGAGAGAGCACTACCGAATATTTTTCTCTTGTATAATCAACAAATTTGTAATTATCCGAGAACATAACTTTGCCCTTGCTTTTTGCGACCGTCTCAGATTCTTCAACAATACGGGCAGCAGTACCACCAAAGTGGAATGTTCGCAGGGTCAACTGAGTGCCTGGCTCCCCAATGGATTGGGCTGCCATAATTCCGGTTGCCTCACCGATGTTAACCAATTTTCCGGTTGCCAGATTGCGTCCGTAACAATTACTACAAACGCCCCGGCGAGATTCACAGGTTAATACCGATCGAATCCTGATCTTTTCGATCCCCGAACGCTGGATTCTCAGCGCTTTTACCTCGGTAATTTCCTGACCGGCTTCAACGATAATTTCATTATCATCTTCCGGATTAAAAACATCTTCCTGGGCAACACGACCAACAATTCGATCTGCCAGGTTTTCAATAATATTTTCTTCTTTCTTTAACGCGGTAATCTCAATACCATTAATCGTGCCGCAATCTACTTCCGAGATAACCACATCCTGAGCGACGTCAACAAGACGGCGGGTAAGGTAACCGGCGTCAGCAGTTTTTAAGGCAGTATCCGCCAGACCCTTTCGGGCTCCGTGCGTGGAAATAAAGTATTCCAACACGGTCAAACCTTCCTTAAAGTTTGACGTAATTGGTGTTTCAATAATTTCACCGACCTGACCGGTCATGGTTTTTTGCGGTTTTGCCATTAATCCACGCATACCAGCCAGCTGCTTAATCTGCTCGCTACTTCCACGAGCGCCGGAATCAGCCATCATAAACACGGGGTTGAATCCCTGGCGATCGTTTGCCATATTGTCAATCATAACTTGCGAAAGTTTATTTGTCGTATGGGTCCAGTTATCAATAATTTTATTATACCGCTCACCTTCGGTTAAAATACCTCTCTGGAATTTTTTCTGGATGTTTTCAACTCTGGTAAATGAATCTTTAAGGATAGTATCTTTTTCATTAGGGATGAGCACATCGGATATAGAAATTGACACACCGGATTGTGTGGCGTATTTAAAACCGAGGTTTTTCAGATTGTCGAGAAACTTTACAGCTTCACAGTTTCCGGCTTCTTGAAATGCTTTCCCAACGATTCTTTCAACAGTTTTTTTACTAATTAACTCATTTACATAACCCATACCTTTCGGCAGGGTACGATTAAAGAGCGCTCTGCCCGGCGTTGTATCGATGATTTTACCATTCACTCTGACTTTTACTTTGGCATGTAAAGCGACTTCGCCGTTTTCATAAGCCGTAACCGCTTCATCAATAGACGAAAAAGTTAAACCTTCTCCTAAAGCTCCGTCTTTTTGACGTGTTATGTAATACATTCCAAGCACCATATCCTGAGATGGAATGGCAATTGGAAGTCCATTCGCCGGATGAAGAATATTATGGCTGGATAATGCCAGAACCCGGCATTCCATCTGTGCTTCAAACGACAGCGGTACATGAACAGCCATCTGGTCGCCATCAAAGTCAGCATTGAATGCTGCGCAAACCAGCGGATGGATCTGAATGGCTTTACCATTGATTAATACTGGCTGAAATGCCTGAATACCAAGACGGTGCAGTGTCGGCGCACGGTTTAATAATATCGGCTGATCTTTGACTACATATTCCAAAACCCTGTAAACTTCCGGATCCTTTCGTTCTACCATCGATTTGGCTGCTTTTGGTGTTTTTGCCAGGCGTCGTCTAATCAATTGATGAATAATATGAGGTTTAAACAGTTCAATCGCCATCTCTTTCGGCAAACCGCACTGATTCAGTTGCAATGTCGGTCCAACAACAATCACCGAACGTCCACTGTAATCAACACGTTTACCTAACAAGTTCTGACGGAAACGACCCTCTTTACCTTTGAGCATATCGCTAAGACTTTTCAATGGACGGCGCGTCCCGCTACGTACTTCAGTCCGCCTGCGGCTGTTGTCAAACAGTGAATCCACCGCCTCCTGCAACATCCTTTTTTCATTACGAAGAATTACGTCAGGCGCTTTGATCTCTATAAGCTGTTTTAAACGATTATTCCGGATTATAACCCGGCGATATAAATCATTCAGATCACTGGCCGCAAAACGCCCGCCCTCTAACGGAACAAGAGGTCGCAGATCCGGTGGTATTACCGGCAATACCGTAACAATCATCCATTCCGGTTTATTAACAGGTTTGCCCTCGCTTAGTAGAAAGGCTCTGATTACTTTCAACCGTTTGAGAATTTCGGTTTTTTGCGTTACTGATTTCTTTAACTTAAGCTCTTTTTTCAGATCGCGAACCAGAATTTCAACATCAATTTTCTGAAGCAGTTCACGGATGGCTTCACCACCGGTTTTGGCCATGAAATAATTCTGGGAATCTTCCTCATCGAATAATTCTGTTTTCGGTCCGAATTTTCTCATATTTTCAAAATATTCTTCTTCCGAAATTACAGATTTATACGGTAGTTCAGAACCACCCTTATTTAATACAACATATTTTTCATAGTAAACGATCTCTTCAATCTTTTTCGTCGGAATATCCAAAAGATAATACAATTTACTCGGAATTGAGCGCAAAAACCAAATATGAACGACCGGCACAGCCAGGGTAATATGTCCCATCCGTTCCCGGCGGACTTTTTTTCTGGCGACTTCTACTCCACATCGGTCGCAAACAATTCCTTTATACCGGATCCGTTTGTATTTTCCGCAATGACATTCCCAATCTTTCACCGGTCCAAATATTTTCTCACAGAACAACCCGTCTTTTTCCGGTTTATAAGAACGATAATTAATCGTTTCCGGTTTAAGCACTTCACCATGGGAGCGGATTAAAATCGTTTCTGGAGAAGACAGGTGAATGGTAATATTTTCAAATTCACGCTTTTGACTAAAAGGCCTTGTAAAATTCATTTGTTTATTATTACCTCCAGCCCCTTCATTCGGGCTAAATTATATCCATTTCTATGCATAGACCTTGCAGCTCTTTCAACAATACATTAAAGGATTCAGGTACTCCGAAATCGGAGAAATTTTCACCTTTCACGATTGCATTATAAACTCTGGAACGACCTTCCACATCATCAGACTTAACAGTCAGGATTTCCTGTAAAGTATAAGCAGCGCCATAAGCTTCAAGAGCCCACACTTCCATCTCACCAAATCGTTGACCACCAAATTGGGCTTTCCCGCCAAGCGGCTGCTGTGTTACCAGCGAGTATGGACCCGTTGATCGGGCATGCATCTTATCTTCAACAAGATGCGCCAGCTTCATCATGTAGATGTATCCAACAGTCACCGGGTTATCATATGGCTCTCCGGTCAAACCGTCGAACAGTACTGTTTTACCGGTTTCCGGAAGATTCGCTTTCTTCATTTCTTCAACAACTTCCTCTTCGGAAGCGCCATTAAACACGGAAGTTTCGTAATGAATTCCTAATTTCATTCCTGCCCAACCCAGCATTGTTTCATACAGCTGACCAAGGTTCATACGAGACGGCACACCAAGTGGATTTAATATGATATCAATGGGAGTGCCATCCTCTAAAAATGGCATATCTTCCTGTGGTACTATTATGGAAACAACCCCTTTATTGCCGTGGCGACCTGCCATCTTATCACCAATCTGGATTTTCCGTTTGTTAGCAACATAGACTTTCGCCAATTGCAAAACTCCGGGTTGCAGGTCGTCTCCGACTTTGATTTTATAAATTTCCCGTTCCAGATCTTCATCAATTTTTTGAGCCAACATATAATAATCTCGAAAGACTCCTTCAATGATTTTACAGACTGCTTCATCCTTGGTCCAGGCCTCTTCAAAACTCAGGTTATCAAAATCCAGTTGCTCGAGTATTTTTTCTGAAAATTTCGTTCCGGCGCGAACGATGGTACTTGATCTGGAGATATCCTTAATAGAATTAGATGTTTTACCAGATATCAGTTTCTTTAATATTGAATTGCGGCGATCTCGCAGAACCTGGTGCCGCTGGATACTTTTACTAGTACTTTCTTCAATACGGCGTTTTTCGTCCGCCCGGCTGGCTTTTCCTTTTCTTTGAAATAATTTTGTATCAACTGCGACACCGCGAATACCGGAATCGGCTCGTTTGGAGGCATCTTTTACATCACTGGCTTTCTCTCCGAATATTGCCCGAAGCAGTTTTTCTTCCGGTGTCGGGTCGGTTTCACCTTTTGGAGTAACTTTACCAATCAGGATGTCATTCGGTTTGACTTCGGCTCCGATCCGGATGATACCGTTGGAAACCAGATTTTTCGTGGTATCTTCGCTGACATTTGGTATTTCTTGCGTCAATTCTTCATTTCCGCGTTTCGTGTCACGAACTTCCAGTTCAAATTCCTTTATATGAACCGACGTAAAAACATCATCCCGGACAAATCTGTCGCTGAGTACAATTGCATCCTCAAAGTTATATCCGCGCCAGGGCATGAACGCAATGAGTACATTACGACCAAGCGCCAATTCACCCTGATCGGAGGCGCAACCATCCGCGATCACATCACCTTTTTTGACACGATCTCCTTTACGGACTAATGGTTTTTGATTGATTGAAGTATCCTGGTTGGTTCTATGAAATTTAGCTAATTCTACTTTGACTCGCTCCAGACTTGCATCCAACAGAAAATCATTTTGTGACTGTGATCGAATTATAATATAATCAGCACAAACCTCTTCAACTTCTCCATCGATGGGAGATACAACCGTTGTTTTGGAATCTTTTGCGACAATTCTTTCCAAACCGGTTCCTACGATCGGTCGCTCGGGTTTTAACAGCGGTACAGATTGGCGCTGCATATTTGAACCCATCAATGCACGGTTAGCATCATCATGTTCAAGAAACGGGATCAGAGCCGCGGAAATCGATACGATCTGGTTTGGAGAGACATCCATATATTTGAGGTCCTTCGGTTCAACAATCGGAAACTCGCCTCTGATTCGAGCGCGAACACGTGTCCGTTCGAAATGATTTTTCTCATTCAGCGGTGCATTCGCCTGTGCAATCAACGCGCGATCTTCATCATCTGCCGATAAATACTTAACTTTTTTAGTTACCGTTGCAGTACCGTTTTTAATGTCTACGACCCGATAAGGCGTTTCAATAAAACCAAGGTGATTTACAAAGGCATGGGTCGCCAGCGATGATATCAGACCAATATTAGGACCTTCAGGAGTTTCAATCGGGCAGAGCCTGCCATAATGGGTATAGTGGACGTCACGAACTTCAAAGCCGGCTCTTTCCCTGGTAAGACCACCGGGACCTAACGCTGAAACACGACGTTTGTGTGTAATTTCCGCCAGAGGGTTGGTCTGATCCATGAACTGTGACAACTGACTGGTGCCAAAGAATGAATTGATCACGGATGTTACAATTCTTGAATTGATCAGATCCTGAGGAGTCAGGTTTTCCGATTCCCGGAGATTCATTCGTTCTTTAATTGTCCGAGCCATACGCGTAAACGCAAGGTTAAAATGGTTTGTCAGCTGTTCTCCAACAGTTCTGACTCTTCTATTCCCTAAATGATCAATATCATCCGGCCCCAGATTTCCTTTCTTCATCTGGACAATGTGCTTCATGATTTCGACAATATCGTCCTTTGTCAGGACAGTGCTTTCCAGAGGTACATTTAGGTTAAACTTTTTATTTATACGATAGCGACCGACTTGACCGAGGTCATATTTCTTCGGACTAAAAAACAGACGTTCTACAAACTTTTTAGCTATCTCCAGATTTGGCGGTTCGCCGGTACGCAAACTGCGATATAAAAAATACAAAGCGGTTTCTTCGTCGTAAGTAGCGGTGTCTTTTCGGAATGTATTGATGAAAACTGATTTCTCAATCTCGTCATCGGTTGTAAAAACAAGTATTGATTCTACATTATGTTCTTTGCACTTCTTAATAATATCTTTATCAACAGTAACTATCTCTTTAACTTCCAGAATTACTTCACCGGTTTCAGGATCTATAATGCTTTCGGCAAGCGTTCTCCCAACGGCATCTTTGGCGGCGCTCTGAATATTGACCATCTCGCCAATACCAAACAGTTTCAGGATATCTTCGTTCGTCGGATAACCAAAGGCTCTTAATAATATGGTAGCAGGAAATTTGCGGCGCCTGTCAATTATCGCACTAAGAACATCACGCGTATCAATTACAAAATCCACCCACGAACCCCGAAACGGAATCACACGGGCTGTATAAATTTTCATACCATTGGTGTGGATACCTTCATCAAAGAATACACCGGGAGACCGCTGAAGCTGACTGACGATCACTCGTTCGGCGCCATTTATAATAAATGTACCTTTTTCAGTCATATAGGGTACATTTCCGAAGAAAATATCCTGTTCAATACCGGCGGCATAATTCCCTTTTTCTCCACCTTCTTCACTTATATGCAGAACCAAACGAACTTTTAAAGGAACGGTATAACTTACACCACGCTCCAAACACTCTTTTATACAATACCGGGGTTCTCCTATAGTATAATATTTATACTCCAAAATATAATTGCCATGAGAGTCCTCTACGGGAAATACGTTATGGAATGCTGATTCAATCCCGGTATTTTTCCTTTCGGTTGGCGATACACCTTTTTGCAGAAATTCATCAAAGGAGTCAACCTGAACCGCTAAGAGATTTGGCATTTCCTGAACTGAAGAAATCTTTGAAAAGGACTTTCTTCCAGTAGATTTAGGGGGAGTATTACTCAAGAGTATCCCTCCTTTTCACGTTTAAATATCCCCATGGATGGGGATAATTATTTCATTTTGTAGAAGCGCTGTCATTCAAAAACAATGGCAAGGCTGGCTTGACTATTTAATCTCAACAGTAGCGCCAGCTTCTTCTAATTGTTTTTTCAGACCTTCGGCTTCTTCTTTTGAAACACCTTCTTTTACAGGATTCGGAGCACCATCTACGAGATCTTTAGCTTCTTTCAGACCAAGACTGGTAGCAGCTCTGACAACTTTAATGACATTAATCTTCTGAGAACCAATCTCTTTCAAAACGACATCAAATTCCGTTTGTTCTTCTTCTACGGATGCGTCCGCGTCTGCGCCTGGAGCTGCAGCTGCTACGGCTATGGGAGCAGCGGCTGTTACATTAAACTTATCTTCGATCTCTTTAATCAGTTCAGAAATCTCCAGCATATTGGCTTTTTCTAGATATGCAAGAACGTTTGCCCTTGTTATGTCTGCCATGTCTTAATTTCCTCCTTTTACTGCAAACTGTTTTCTTATTTCTTCTCACTTAGTGACTTCAGTACGCCCACCATCTGACTCATTTGTACTTTTAAAGTACCAACAAGTTTACTCATCGGGGCGGCAAATGTACCGACTAACTGCGATAATAGTACTTCGCGAGTCGGTAAGTTTATAATAGTACTGATCCGATCAGTGCCATATAATTCTTTTTCAAAAATACAACCGGTAATACTCAGGTTTTTAAGTTCATTCTTTTTAATAAACCTGGATATAATTTTCCCCGGAGATACGGGGTCTTCATAACTTAAGGCAATGCCCATCTGCCCATTCATCAAGGTGTTAATAGATTCAAATCCTGCCTGCCGGGCAGCGATTCGGAACAGTGTTTTTTTGGCAACTCTATATTCAATATTTGCGGAATGAAGTTCTCTACGCAAATCATTAAACTGCTCAACACTCATCCCTTTATAATTAGTAAAATAGATGCCTCTTGCCCTGGCAAATTTATCAGTAACCTCTTCAACAATCTTCAGATTTTTCTTACTTGGCATAATAACTCCTCAATCCGTTTACTTTTACATAACGGTGGTTTTATCCACTCGCACACCAGGTCCCATAGTTGTTGTAAGGGTCAATTTTTTAAAATAAACTCCTTTAGCTGCAGGGGGTCTCATGCGCATCAGGGTCGCAATCAGGGTTTTAATATTATCGGCAAGATTCTCGATGGAAAATGATTTTTTACCGACCGGTGTGTGAATAATACCGTTTTTATCAACACGGATTTCAATACGCCCTGCCTTTACCTCTTTAACTGCGGCTTCAATAGCCATCGTGACCGTACCCGTTTTCGGATTGGGCATCAATCCTTTAGGTCCCAGAATACGCCCTAATTTACCAACCTGTCCCATAGTATCCGGAGTTGCGATAATTACATCCACGTCGTTCCATCCTTTTTGGATTTTTTCAATATACTCCTCCACTCCGACATAGTCGGCTCCGGCTTTTTGAGCTTCTTCCTGCTTGGATTTTGTCATCACCAGCACGCGAACCTGACGCCCGGTACCATGTGGATAGGAAACCGTTCCACGAATATTCTGGTCGGCATGCCTGGAATCAACTCCCAAATTCACATGGGCTTCAAAGGTTTCGTCAAATTTTGTTCCCTCGATATTTTTCAACAGATTAATAGCTTCTTCAAGGGGATAATCTTTGTTTCGGTCAACTTGTTTATTGTTACTTTCTACCCTTTTCGAGACTTTCATATAGCTGAATCCTCTATTCTTTGATCGTAATACCCATGCTGCGGGCCGTTCCTTTTATCATTTCCATTGCACATTCAACAGTGTGTGCATTCAGATCGGGCATTTTTAATTCGGCGATTTCCCTGACCTGATTCAAATCTACTGAACCAACTTTACTTTTATTAGGTTCGCCTGATGCTTTATCCAGTTTTGCTGCTTTCTTGAGAAGTACTGCCGCCGGTGGTGTTTTGGTTATAAACGAGAAAGACCGGTCAGCATATACTGTGATTACGACCGGGATAATTAATCCCGTTTTGTCCTGAGTTCGCGCATTGAACACTTTACAAAATTCGACGATATTTACACCATGCTGACCCAATGCCGGACCAACTGGTGGCGAGGGATTGGCCTTCCCTGCTTCAATATGTAGTTTGATTAACGCTGCAACCTTTTTTGCCATAATATCACCTATTTCTCCAATTCAACCTGTAAAAAGTCTAATTCCACTGGTGTTGGACGGCCAAAAATACTAACCGTCACTTTCAATTTTTGTTTATCCTCGTTGATTTCCTGGACGACTCCCCTGAAATCAATAAACGGACCATCAACCACTTTTATCGGATCACCCATCTTAAAGGGTGTAGCCATGATTTCACGACCGTCTTTTTTCTCGACCTCACCCATTACCCGTTTAATTTCTTCAGGCTTTAAAGGAAGGGGATTTCCTTTCGCCCCGACAAATGACATAACTCCGGGAATATTTTCAACGAGATATTGAGATTCTTTTGTAATTTCCATATTGACCAGTACGTAACCCGGAAAAAAGACTTTATTACGTACCCGTTTTTTTCCTTCCCGCATCTCCATGATATTTTCCGAGGGTACCAATACTTCCGGAATCATCTCCTTCATGCCGGCGTGTTCCGCCTCCAGAAGAATCGTCTCCCGTACTTTCTTTTCTTTACCTGAATAACACTTAAGAACGTACCAATCCATGATCACTCTATAATATTACATTTACAAGTTTAGATAAAATTAAATCAACGAGAAAAAGAAATACAGACAAGATCAGCGATAGCATCAGAACCACAATAGTGGATCCCTTTAACTCCTGCCATGTCGGCCATGACACCTTTTTCATTTCAAACACAACGCCGTCAATAAAATTCTGAATCTTTTTAAACATTTCCACTTCCCCTATCTTGTCAAATATCTGGAAAGATGCGAATTACCAATTTCGTAGCAGGTGAGGCAGGAATCGAACCCGCAACCCCTGGTTTTGGAGACCAGTGCTCTACCAATTGAGCTACTCACCTGTAAAAACATTTATCTGGTTTCCTTATGCATAGTATGTTTTTTACACCAACGACAGTATTTTTTATACTCTACGCGCGAGGGATGCAGCTTTTTATTCTTATCAGTCGTATAATTGCGACGTTTACAGATGTTACATTCCAGCGTAATAATTTCTCGCATTGTTTAACCCTTTGTGACTACTCCAAGATTTCCGTTACAACGCCAGCGCCGACCGTGCGACCACCTTCACGAATCGCAAAACGCAATTCCCTCTCCATCGCTATCGGCGTAATCAATTCTATCGTCACCGTGACATTATCGCCAGGCATTACCATGTCTACTCCTTCCGGTAATTCAACTATACCGGTTACATCAGTTGTCCGAAAATAAAACTGCGGACGGTAACCCTT
>JADHWC010000009.1 GCA_016783665.1 Fidelibacterota bacterium
TAATTGACGGTTTAAAACATAGTTGTCGAGTTTTTGTTCAGTTTCAGATAACAGTAAATCCAGCATTCGATAGATATTATTTTCGGCTTCATTTAAAATGACGATCATCAAAATAAAAAAAGTCAACAACAATGTTACCATATCTCCATATGTAACAAGCCAGGCTGCTCGTGGCGTTCTCGATCCTGATGATTCCATTTTTTATACCTATATCAATTTTCAATAGATGCTAATCTATTACATTCCGTAAAGAACGTCAAGATAATCGATAATTGCCATTAATGCTTCGGGATAGCTGGCATAACTCTGTTGATTGAATTGCCAGCTAGATGAATCTGCCGGATCCAATCCATGATCCTGATAAAGGACAGTAACATGCTCCTGAGATTTTGTAAGCTCGCCTTCATGAAAATATGCCATGGCGAGAATTAAATGCATATCCTGATAATTGATCAGCGGCTTATGTTCAAAATAGTAATTCGGATTATTTACGAGAACATGATTAGATTTTAAGATTGAGGATGTGTATTTCTCTACTGCCAGGAATGCGGCTGCCAATCCTGCTTGAGGATCAAGGCTTTCATTTCCTTTTTGGATTGCTGTTTCAAAATCACTGATTGATTCTGCTGCATTACTGAGGAGCAGGTAGCACCACGCCCGTCCGTGATACGCGCTCTCATTGTTGGGGTCGGCGTTCACAGCGGATTCGAATTTTTGAAGAGCATACTCATAATCACCTTCTTCAAAATAGTCCCAGGCAAGCGGGATAATGTTTTCTGCGCTTGGAGCGGGTTCCTCGAACAAAGAACAATGTGGCGCGAATAACATGAGGAGTGAAATTCCAAATATATATATAGTAGTAAGTCGGTTCATTTTATCATGACCATTTTTTTGGTTTTTTGATGATTACCATACTGCAAACTATATAGATACACACCACTGGCGATGGTCTGTCCGTGACTGTTCTGTCCGTTCCATCTGATTGCATATCTTCCGGGTACAGCCGGTTTGTTATAAAGCGTCATTACTTTCCGGCCGAGAATGTCGTAAATGATCAATTGTGCGCCGGATTCGAAAACCCCGCCAGCCAGCTCCGGTAGTTCAAACTGAATGGTGGTCGTAGAATTGAAGGGGTTCGGAAAGTTTTGCGCAAGGGAGACTTCACCAGGGAGCTGTTCTGCTTCTTCCGGGGCGTCGAACCGTAATGCATATCGACCGAATTCATTTGTATAGACCCAATAATGTTGTCTGCCGGCATCGGTATAGGTTTTCAGGTATTTCCACTTCCCATTTTCACACTTGAAGACACCCGGTCTGCTTGTCATACTTTGGGGTTGTTCTTCGGAAATTATGAAGTTTAACTTGCCGTTTTTAGACAATATTGTTTGCGGACCCGTAAATGTATAATCCATCTCTTTATAATCTGCCGCATATTTAGCGAGTTTCAGTTGAGGTTTTTTTGCGATCAGTGATGAATCGGAAGTATTAGGGAGGCAGAGGATGTAAGCATTGGATTTGAGAGTATGTTTAATTAATAAAAATAATGCGACGGAATCGGGACTAAAGACAACTCCCCCTGCTTTTTTAAGAATATAGGTTGTACTAAAATCGTATTCGCTTGTACCGGTATTGCCCGTTGTATCGGCAGCCGTGATGGATATGTGCTGCACGGCGCTTCTTCGTAATCTGTAATGTGTATGATAGGGGTTAGGGTGGATGCCTGTAATCAAATCGGGAACGACAGATTCGTCGGAAATTGTGAGAGTGTGAATAGAATCTATGGTTTCATTCGGGAAGAAATAGATATCAAGATGTTCTGTTGCGATGGGATTCTGAAAAACACCTATTGAAAAGCTTGGCGGTTTGGAATCATCAAAGTGGATGCGGAAAATGTCCTTATCGAATAATCCTTCGATATCGGTTAACATTGCATATACCGTATCCCAACCAACATAAGCTTCAGGCGGTTTACACAGAAGCGTGTCACCGCCGGATGTTATCTGTATATCAGAATTATTTGCGCTTATTGCCCACTGTAATTCGGTTAATTGATTATCGACGTCGTACCAGAAATCACTTAGCGGCAGAGTAAATATGCTGTCCTGAACAGCGCTGGTGTCGGGAAAACCGGTCAGGGCGGGCGCATCATTTACCGGAATAATATCAACTGTAAAGGATTGACGAAGAGTTTCTCCAAGAGGATCCTGGACCTGAATTGTAAAATATCCGCTGCTGTCAACGTCCTTGTTCGACCAGAATTGATGGGAGATGGACAGCTGATCGTATTTATAAAAGACCATTCCTGAGTCTTTGGTGATATCAATACTCAGCAGGGAATCCGGATGATCGGCATCATAAATTAATTCCAGTAAATAATTAGCAGGTATAATTAATTTTTCGTCCTCAAAGTAAGTTGTATCTAATAGGCTTAGTAATACCGGAACGTCATTTATTGGCAATATAGATACAAAATTTGTGTCGTAGCTGTGGGAATCGTGGTCATCCCACACTTCGTAAACTATTTGAACGTTTTCTATAAATTCGTCAGGAGCGCCTTTGATTATAGTTATCCACGACGATGTGTCAAATTGAGTAACAAGACTCGATTGGAGGGGATCTGGTTCAATCCGGAAATTCAATAAATAATCCGGTGTATCAATATCTAACACATATTTTTTTAGATCAATCTTCACGGAGTCGTCTTCATTAAATACTGTATCGGGTATGGCGGTGATTACCGGCGGATCGTTGACTGGCTGAATAAATAACGGCAAACGTGAAATGACCGTACAACTATCGTCACTTATATGAATTAGAAGAGTGTCATATCCATACCAATCAGGTGTGCATTGCATGACGTAAGTATTGGGTTCTGACATGTTTTTGATAAAAATATTGGCGGTTGGGAATAATTCGCAGTTGAGCTGATCGAGCGGAGTTTCAACATCTGAGAGCTGACTATGAAAATCAGGGAAGTTGATAATGAATTCTGTATCCTCAAATAAATTTGGCTCATAGCTAAGGAATTCCGGAGCGACCGGCGGATCATTGATTGAAATAATTGAAATGAAATTATTTGCATTATTTGTTAAACCACTATCATCTGTAACAGCATAAAATACCAGGATTGAATCAATAAAGAAATTCGGATCACCCCAGAATTGTAAAGATCTTAAGGTTGAATCAAATAAGAAGTGAAATTCTGAAACAGGCGGATCCGGCGATGATCCTTCAAACGTGATGTGCCACTGCAGGATGGAATCCGGAGAATCAGCGTCTTCAACAAAATCATCCAGATGAACCGTTAAAGTTTCATCTTCGTTGAAATAGAAATGCCGGAGGCTTAATACAGGAGGAGAAGGTAAGACACCATTGCCCATTATTTTAATTTGCTTGATGCTTTCATCTTCGTCATTGGTATAAAGTGTAATAGTTTCATTATATGATCCGGGGTTTAGAGGAAAAAACCCAATAACTATACCAGTGCTATCGCCAGGCATAATATATTCAAGTGGAAGCGTTTTAGTAATCTGAAAAGTAGTATCAATTTCTTCTAAAAGAGAATCTAAATTGAGCCGCGTGGTACCATCGTTTTTGAAATATATGGTGCTGAAAGAAATTGAGCCCCTAACAGTATTACCAACATTAAAAGTATCGACAACAGACAATTCTGGACTACTTGGTGTAGCTTCTAACGTTCCACCATATGCGCCCATATTGATACGGCGACCGTTATAAGTGGGTTCAAGAGAATAATCTGAGGCCGGATCGCCAGCGTCAATGCAGGGAGAGGAAGAGCAGAGGTGATAGTCACCATTTTCCGGATCAAAAAAATGGGGAACAGTTGACAAGTTACCTTCACCAGGAAGCAAGGTATCCTGTACATTCGAATATGTTATTGCCGGATTATCATTTTTCTCAATATGCACTTGCTTTCCTGTATTGCCAAAAATAATAGTATTTGTTATCGAAGGAGATTGATCCAGATAGCCCAGTATAATTCCACTACTATTATCTGTAATGGTACAGTTAACCATTTTAAAAGTGCTTCCACCATAAATCTCTATACCTGCAGAAGAATTATTGGACATTTGAGAATTATAAATGTGCGCTGGCGAATCCCATAAGAAAATGCCATGTCCATTGTTATGCGTAATAATGCAATTATCAATGATTGGCGAATTTCCCCAACCAATTGAGAATATTCCCCCTCCTTGATCTGCAGAATTCTTTTCAACGATCAGGTTTTTTAAAGTCGGGTTTGCGTTACAGTATATTCCTCCTCCTTGCGAAGAAAAACCATTCTGAACTGTAAATCCACCAAAAATTGCTGTTGAATCTTCTCCGGAATTAAACCTTACCACACTACCATTCTGATTCCCATCTATAATTGTCTGTGAAATATAAGAAGTATTTTGCGTTGTCAGGAACAATGACCCAACAACAATATTCTTTCCGTTGAAGTTGATATTTTCAATATAAGTGCCGGGGTAGACAAGAACGGTGTCTCCATCAACTGTCTCATTAATTGCTTCCTGGATCGTGTTAAACTCATCCGGTACACTGAGAACTATTCTCTCAATTTGGGTTAATACTATATCCATTTGGGTGGTATCCGGTTTCTTAACTGTAAAAGGCTGGCTACTGGAATAGGGCTCAAAATGGAATCGCTCGAGGGTTAGGGTGTAATCCCCGGAAATAAGGCTGTCTATGAAGAAAAACCCGGCACTGTCGGTCGTTGTGAGTTCAAGGATTTCTGATTCCTGAAGTAGCATTACTGAAACTTTATCTACAGTACCACCTTTATTACTCGTAACGGAACCAGACAAGCTTCCAAAAAAGAAACTGGCATCAATTTTGTGATCAGTTGTAATCAGATCCACAACAGACATTTCCCCCGTACCAAACAATCCATCTCCTTCACTGTAGGTGGCACTTGCATAATAGGTATCAGTCATCGAATCTGGAAAGGCATCTAAATTTGTCCGGACAATATATGTAATTGAATCGCCTTCTGTAAATCCTGCCAGTGTATGAGAATCGTCTTTCTTCCAGACTGTGACCTTTAAATCCGTAAATCCCTGGGGAATAGATGTAATAGGTGCGCCATCCGATGAAATATATGTATTCCCTGAAAGAATACCGTTATATCCGGCACCTGATAAATCTTCAATGATGCTGGTTTCATTTCCATTAATTTGCCAATACCCTATTAATCCCGGTTTATTGGGAAGAATAGTCAGCATCATGTTGTTCCGAATTTGATCTTCATTCCGTTCAGTATTCCATAACCGAATTTCATCAATACTTCCATAAAAGGAGTAGTTATCTCTATCAAATGAATCTATCCCGATATAAAGGTGGTCGGAGGAGTAGGATGGATAACCAGACTGATTGATTGTCTTGTCCAAAACACCATTTAAATATAATTTTACCTCGGAATTATTCCATGATAACGCTATATGTGTCCATTGGTTAAGTGGCGCTGTCTGACTGCTTGAGCCGTGAACACCACTTGAATTCATCTGGTATCCCAGAGACCCATTACTCAAAATACATACTGCAAAGGCATGTTCATCGTCCATTGAATATGAGAAAAACCAATGGTCACTAAATAGTTGGGTTGGTTTTACCCATGCCTCCATAGTACCTGTTGTAGAGTTAAACATTAATTCGGGGATTCCACAATCTATATAATCATGGTATCCGTCTACAACTAATGCCCCGGGATTTGATTCATGAGATGTATTTGTTAGAACACCGACCCCTACACAAACATGCTTATCATAAATCCCGATTTCGTCACCTATTTGTAAAGATGAATCGTTAAAGGTTGAAATACTGTCTATAACTATATGATAAGGTAGCCCCGTTGATGGTACTGATGAGAAATAGCCATCATAGCCAGTACCTCTTACCGAGAAATAATGAACATTTCCGTTTCCAGCGTCTGAATAAATTTGAAACGAGCCGTTAAAATTGCCCTTCAAATCCGGGACAAAATGGATTGGGAAAACCTTAGACACGCCACTGTTTATTTGTAGGGGCTTTATATCGGCAAAATATGTATTACTGGTGGAGGTAATAGAATTGATAGTTAAAGGTGAATTACCATCATTTCTGATAATTACTTCCGCTGTTGTTGTATCGCCAATAACAGTTGGATTAAACTCCACTATTGGGTTAACAACAGTAAGATGACTCTGTAATGAGGGAATACCTATGCCGGTTAATTGTATTGTAATAGAATGATGATCAGGATCATCTGTGTTAAAGGTAAGTTCTTCAGAATAATAAACCGGTTGATCAGGAGTGAAATATATTTCTAAAGTATTTGATGAACCGGGACCAATTGTGAAGGAACTTGTATTAGAATAAAAAGCGGATGACGTAAATTGAAAATTATTGGCTTCCAATTGAGCGTTGCCGATGTTAGTGATTAAAAGGGTTTCTAGTAATGAATAACCAACATTCGTCGGATCGAACGTGATCGCTGTGGTACTTAATTGTGCTATTGGACTGGATCCACTGAATCCAGATAGATTCACAACTGTTAGTGGCTGAAAACCAAATGACCCATCTCCCTGACTAAAATCCGGAGTTAGTGAAATTTCCCGGTCTTCCCCGAATGTACTTCCCCGGAACTTAAATGTCATTGTATTTCCAACCGTAAATCCGGACAATCCATGGGACAGGTCTTCTTCCCAGGCGGTGATCTGAAGGTTTTCATCTAACCCTTTTACTCCCACGCCAACACATAAAGTATTATCAAACACACCTATTTCATCTCCATAATCTAAGCATTTGTAATCTACAAGAACTGAATCTACAGTGATAGTATAGGAGAGACCAGTTGGTTCGACGCTCTGGTAATAGCCGTCGTAGCCAATGGCATTGAGCCGAATCTGATTTTGTCCAAGATCTGGGTCGTTATGGGAGAAATAGAGGTCGGCTGTAAATAGTCCCTTGTTATCAGGTGTGAAGTAAACCGGAAACATGTAAATATCACCGGGTGGTACATGGTAATTGTTTGTTTTTAGGAAAAAGTGTTCGTTATTTGTATGGATATTCCACAATCGAAGGGTATCACTCCCGCTATTTTGAATGGTCCAATTCACTTGAATTGTATCACTCGTAACGGCATATCCTATGTTTAAAATGTTCTGGAAACCAATCCAATCCGGAACCAATGGCTCCGTCCCCAAACCTGAGATACTTATAGTATTTGTGGAACCAGACTGATCATTGGAAATAATTGTCAGGGTAGCGGAGTAGTGTACTTTTTGATCGGGGCTAAAGGTAACATAGATGATCTTGCTGTCAGAATGTGGAATTATTACACTGCCGGAGAAAGATGTGGTAAATGCTGAATTATCAGAAGAGATGTCAGTAATAACCAGATTCCGGTCACCATCATTCTGGATGGTAAAGCTGTCTGTTGATGTGGTGTAAATGGGGGTAGGATCGAAAACGATTCCTGCGGTATTTAAAGTTAATTCGGGGACATCAATTGTAGTAATATCCAGTGACACAACGGAATAGCTTCCATATCCAAAGGTCCCGTCTCCAATAGAATAAGTCTTGCTGGGATCAAACACTTCAGATGGTCCATAAATACGGGATAAAATCTTAAACGTTATGGGATTGCCGGGAGTGAAACCGGGTAGGTTATAGTTCGGGTCGCTTTGCCACGCTACCAAGTTGATATCATCTACAGAATTGGAGACTGTAATAACGCCAACGCATAATGTGTCGTCAAACACACCTATTTGATCTCCCGGGAGAAGGCTATTGTTATTAATAGAGACTGATTCAACAACAATATTATAAGGCAGACCGGTAGGCGCAACCGGTGAAAAATAATCTTCATAAAATGGTACATCCATACTCCAAGCCGCACCATGAATTGTGCCGTGATTTTCATTACTACTGACATCGTATGCTGTATTGCTTTGTCCCTCGTTGAATTGCCAATATCCTATTAATCCAGTTTCGCTAGCAGTATCAAGAGACTGATACATTTTTTCCTGGATTTCCTGTCGAGTCAAGCCACGGTTCCAAACTCGGATTTCATCAATTAAGCCGTTGTAATAATTATATGGGTTAATAGCATCTAATCCTATTACTACAGGATCGCTATGGACCATAATATCTTGAGAGAAAGATGTACTATGTAAAAGAATACCATTTTTATAAAAGCTCATCTCTGAGCCATTATAGGTTACCGCCAAATGTTGCCATTGATTCACCTGGATATCAGCAGAAACATTCCATTGTTCATTATAATTTATAGCATAATTGATAGTCCCATTGTTATGGAGTAATAAAAACCAATTATTGTTTCTTCCAATAATCCAGCCATTATGATTTAAAGCATGAGGATAAATCCATGCTTCAAATGTCATCTGATTCCCCACATTATTCAAGGCATCTGAGGCAGAAATCTCTACATAATCATCAACGCCGTCGAAACCGAGGGAGTAGTTAGTCTGCTGAGGATATGCTACCTGGCTAATAGCAATGAGAAACAAAAAAGCAAATATTGTCATTTTGAGCGTTATCCACCATCTTGTGGTTTCAGAAAAACGTTGTTTGTTTTTTTGCCCAAGCATCATTTTATCAATAATAGTTTCCGGCTCATTTTATATTTATCCGTTTCTAAGCGATAGAAATAAACGCCACTTCCCAGATTCGATGCATCGAAAGTCACTTTGTAAAAACCGGCGGCTGATGGATTGAATTCGTTCTTCAGAACGACTATTTTCTCTCCTGAAACATTATAAATTCCCAACGATACACGGGTTGCTTCTGAAATCTGATACGGAATAGTTGTGACGGGATTAAAGGGATTGGGATAATTCTTGCCCAGCGAAACAGATACAGGCAGATGATTACCTGTAATGTTTACAGAATTTGTATCCGTAACGTCTAAATCAACTGTACAGACAGTGTAAGTCCCGTATCCGAAAGTTCCGTCTCCTTCAGAATATGCCACAGCGCAGATATATTCATTCAACCCTTCCTCCAGATCAGCCCAAAGCTTGATAATGATTGAATCACCTTTGCAGAATCCAGCCAAATTGTATCCCGGATCGCCTTCCCATGCAGTAATAGGAAAATTCCCGATCCCGTTATAAATATTAGCACCTACACAAAGCGTGTCTGCAAACAGTCCAATCTCGTCTCCCATCTGAAGCTTGTAATTGGCATCAGTATCCGGCTCTATGATTACCAGGTAAGGTTTTCCTGTTGTATCCACCGGTTCGAAGTGTGTCTGCGACTGGGCAGCTATAATTAATAGTCCTGTTATAAAAAATATCTTTAACACAAATCTTTACTTGATTAACAGAAGTTTAGAACTCTTATGAAAATTAGGAGTGTCTATTCGATATAAATACACGCCACTTGGAACGGCTTTCCCGAATTTATCATTTCCATTCCATATTGCTGAGTGGTAAGCAGCTAGTTGGAATTCATCAACAAGTACCCTGACCTCTTGTCCTAGCAAGTTGTAAATGGTAATTCTTGTATGTGTGTCCTCTGGTAACTGGTATGGGATGATTGTTGTCGGGTTAAACGGATTAGGATAATTATGTCCTAAAGTGTATGAATCCGGGATAATTTCACCATTTGTACACACACGCTTTGCAAGAGAATAGCTGGACCCTTTGAAAACGCCTTCTATATCAGTGCGAAATTCAGCAATCAACGGATATTCTAATTTGTATTTTGAAGAGTAAAGGCGGAAGAAGATAGGGTTTCCCTCTTTGAATCCAATAATGTCCATATCTTCGTATCCTTCCCAGGCAGTGATGATTAGTGGATTGTCGGGAATATATGTACCGGCGCCAACACACAATTCTCCGTCAAAAACACCAATCTCGTCGCCACTGTCAAGATTTCTGCCTTCAAAGGAGGGGTGTGCAATGACAATTGTATATGGTAAACCAGTCGGCTCTACTACAAAATACTCTGGTTGCATGGTTTTTGTCGCTAATTTTGCAATTGATTTCTGTCCTGACGGGTAAGTGAAAGTTAAATCATTAACACTTGTCAAGAAAATCGTATACCCTTCACCGGGAGTCAGATTACCTAAGGTATTGATATTCAGGGATGGAATCCAGGAACCGCCATCATCCGCCTGAATAATATCTATGGAATCAGCAACATCGTCAAATAATACTGTTACATCAGCCGACTGTTCCTTCAGATAGGAGAAATAATTCCAGCGATTGACATGGAAGGTTAATTGCCAATCTTCTACGTTGATGGGCAGCCCGCTATAGGAAAGCTGTGCGCCTGTTGAATCAAAGAACAGATAATACCCTTCCGCGATATCCACGTTCCCAATGGTATTAACGTCGTAATCAGGGATAAATGCGCCGCCGTGATCATCATAAACAATTTTAAGTCCTTCAATGCCACTGAATACTGCACTTGCATCGGGATTCTGTGGATAGTGGTTTAAAGAAATTAGATTAAACTGGTTGGAAGTAATGGCAATATCTTGAGCAACAAACACCGTGGCTCTGATATTGCACTCATCAAATCCATTAGCGATAAAGGTTCTATTACCAACCTTATAATCAAATGCTTCCGTGCTGGCATAACGATACTGGCTATGGTCCCAGGCTCTTAAGGTGTAAGTATCCCCGGATGTATATCCGTAAGCCTTCACGACAAACGGGAACTCTCCGGCAAACATGGCTGAGCCAACACATATATCCCCATCAAACATAGCGATTTCATCTCCTGACTGGAGATCATCGCCATCAATGTAGGCATTATTAATAACTATGTAAAAGGGGTCGCCGGTCTCAGTGGCCGGGGTGAATTGGACCGCCGGGACAAAGTTGTAATCCACCATTAGCAGGAATGGGATTTCAATATTAGGATTAGTTTTATCGTTTGATGCATAAGGAACGAAGGTTGTGTAAACATCTGCATTTATAGGCGGGATTCGGAACGTGATGTCCACGCTGCCACTTGGAGGAACACTGCCACTCACAACATCAAACTTTTCTTCAGATACTAGTAAATCGCATCTAGTGTAAGAAAAACCACCACCATTATTATTACTGGTCCAGCTGTGCCATATAATGTCAAAATAAATATCCTCTTCAATCAAGTGCATTGACATAACATGATCACCCACCAAAGCATATTTAGGTCCGCCATAAGGACTATCATACACAGCATTCCGCCAGCATTTATAATCTGAAGGATTAGTCTGTTTAGTTGGCCCCCAGGCCCATTCGGTTCCTTCCGGTCCACAACCATTCCAACCACCTTGAGTAGCGGCGTTGAACAACCCATTACTATTGGCCCTTGTAATCCAGACATCATTTGTTATATGGTCTTGATTTTTGGGTAAAGTCCAATCAGAATAATCCACTTTAGTGAAGGTTGTAGTCCTATCTGCTAATTCGAAAGTGATATCTTTTGATCCAGAATTCAGGATAGAGTAATTGAAAACTGTTGTGTCAATCGACGCAGCAGATTGAATAAGATAAGAGGGATTTATACTTATTTCTGCCAAACCCGGTCTTCCTTTGGCTTTGACTGAGTAGATGCTTTCAGAATTTGGATAAACAGATGTAACGACGAAATTATAGTCAATATTATTTGTCAGGCTGGTAACTGTGGCAACCGAATCAGTTACAGATTGATTAAACGTGTAATCTGTGTTGGTAGCAAGTTTTGAATAGACATTGTAACCCGTCAGCGAATCCCGATCCACCGAGGAACACTGCAATATGATCTGTTGTTCATCTTCATCAATTACACTCAGATTATGAGGATTACCATGATCAAAATAATGTGCGCCAATATCAAGTTTGGTTCCATCAGGATCATTATATAAAATATATCCGGCATCAATTAAGGGAGAAGTGGCAAGCAAAGAATAATCGCTACTCTCAGGATTAAAAAACTCCGGATTGAGAAAGATATTAGAATAAATATCCGATGGATCTCCATTTTGATTTTGGCTGCTTACAGTACCCAGTCCGGTAGGGTAACCTGACCCTGAAAACCGATTCTCATTATTCCAGAAATTATTATTGTAAAAACTTACATCGCCGGTGTTGTTCAGATAACAGGCATAACGGCTATCTGTAATTACATTACTATGAATTGTTACATCGGCTGTATTAGTCCTTATATAAATTGCAGCTCCATCTGCCCCATTATTATTGTCCCTGTCAGCGTTAATAATGGTATTGTTTGAAATTTCAATATTTCTGCTGTTATTTCCAATCTCAGCACCAGATTCATACGGATCTATGATAGTATTGTAACAAATTTTGTGGGGATAAAGACTATTGTCACTAAAGTCCTTATTATTCTGATAGTAAATACCGCTCCGGCAATTTTGAATTCTATTTGAAACAATAGTCATACAACTTTGATTTACATATATTCCATGAGTATAATGGGTATTATGTTGAATTGAATTGTTCTCTATTATTCCGTAACTCTCGTGCTGAATTTGAACATACGACTTTCCTGAAAATATGTTATCAATAATTAATAAAGGTCTAGTAAAATGTGTCCGTATGGCAGCGTTATCGTAATTGTTATCAGATTCAAATGTGTTATTTGATATAGTTAATCCATTATAACATTCGTAAACGTCTATATCTCTACCATAATTTTGGAAAAACTTGTTATTTAAAATTTGCAGAGTACCACCTGCACTCCAGTTTCTAATATTGATTATACCTCCATCGGTTTCCACATTGTACCAATTAAACGAAAAAATCGATTTTTGAACGATATTGTTGCTACAATTACTCCCATAAAAGGAAATTGCTCCTCTCTGGTTGTAACTAAAACGACAATGACTAATAAGGACATTAGAGACTTCACTTCTTAAAACACCACTGGCAAACCATTCGTTGTACCCATCGCCATATTCAAAAACACAATAGTTGAACCGCGATCCACCAGCATTATCCATCAGGCGGATGTATTCCCAATCTCCGGGCGATTGTTGAAAGGCATTAGAGGTGAAATAAATGGAATCTTCTTCTACGCCATTAGCGAAAATGGGTCCGTTCGCATCAATCCTGTAATATCCGTCAAAGGCAATATAGGTCCCGGGTTCAATCCAGAGAGTATCATTACTTGAAATAGATAGATTACCTGTGACTATGTAGTATATATCTGAAGTTAATGTATCTGAGATACTCCCAGATAATTCCTGGATCTGACGGATTAATAGTTGAATGATCCCAAAATCATAGTTACCGCTGAAAAATAGAGAAGGTATGTGTACCGGTACACAGCCATCCTTAGTAATATCCACAGAATAGATGGCGACCGGTAGGATGATACTGAAGTTTCCGGAAGAATTAGAAAAGACACTATCTAAAGAGCCCGTTGCTGTCTCGGGTGTAAAAAGAATCTTTACGCCGGAATGATTTGTCGCATTTTCTACCTGAACAATTCCATAAGCCAGCATAAGCGTACTATTATCGGACATGGCAGAGATTTCATTCGCTATCATTCCTTCGGTATCATTTTCATCATCAATGACACCCGTTATTTTATAATAATAAGTGGTTCCTTCAGTAAGGTTAGTATGGGTATAGGAATTTTGATCTGTTCCCAGGGATGCCAGTAAATTGGCAGAAGAAATTTCTACATTGGACGCTGTGTCAAAGTAGAGATTATAACCGGAAAGAGAGCCATCGAAGACTGTTGGCGTGCCCCAAACTAAGTCAATAGACCCATCGTTTTGTGATGTGGCGCTAAAACTAACCGTAGATTCAAATAAACTCACGTTGAACCGATGGAATTCATAGGGAACATAATAGGGCGAGGTCAGAGTATCGGAACCATCCATAACCTGGATATAATAATCAATAGTTGTGTTTAATGACTGACCCGGTATATCAGCTGAATAATTATCTCCTGTCGTATTGTTCATGGCTGCGGAAGTCCAATCTGCTTCATTGTATTCAACAGCAGGTAATAAACTGGAGGCGTCAGTTGTGTAAGTTGCTCCAACAATGTTACCATCATTGTGATTATTGGATTGGTCAATAGCCGTAGTACCGCTCCCCTCATTAAACCTCCAGTTTCCTATCAATCCTGGTTCATTCCCATAGAGTTCTCGGTGCATGTTGTTATTAATATTCGCCGATGTTCTTAATGTATTCCAGATTCTGACTTCATCAATTATTCCATTCCATTCTTGAGCATGATGACGCCTGTAACCAATAGTAATCCCATCATAAGAATTATTAATTGTCCCGCTACTCTGCCAATCCCAGTTGCCATCTAAAACTCCGTTAATATACAACCTGGCACGATATCCGTCGTAGATCGCAGCAACATGATACCACTGGTTCGCATTTAACCGGGTACTGCCATCCCAACTATTACTACTATTACTCGTCCATATATGCCAGCGAATTCTTCTATCCCAATCGTCGTATGTAAGCAAGAATCCCTCAGTTCCGTTGTCACCGCGGTTCGAAAGGATATAGGCATGGCCTGTTGAGCTGGGCTTTATCCAGGCTTCTACGGTGATCGTGTTGATAAAGTTATACTCATCATTGTAAGGAATCTCCACCCGGTCACCGGAATTATTACCACTGAATTCTAAAGCTGTATTCTCCCTGCTACCGGCAAAAAATCCATCAGGAGTTGTTCTGTAATAAAGCGTATTGGTAGTAGACTGGTTTTGAGTTGGTTTTATTTCGGCTGTTACCGTATACGGACCGTTTGTATCATTTGTACTGTTCAGAGGGGTATGTTCAATTAAGAAAGGGAAGAAATAGGGCTTGGCACCTATGTCGGAAATCGTACCATCATCATCCGTATAAGCTGGACTCCCGGCATTGACGCAGGGAGAGGTTATCTGTAATTCAAAATCAGTGACATTCTCGAATTGCGGATTTAAAAAAATATTTGAATAAATGTCTGACGGATCGCCATTAGCGTTAGTGGCAATTACTTGACCAAATCCCTGTGGGAAATCATTTTCCTGCGTGAGATTACTGTTGGCATAGAAGCAGTTATAGGAATAATTCATATAACCACTATTGTATGAATAAATCCCATAATCATTCCCGTAAACGATATTGCTGTGGATAGAAAGGGAATCATTGTCGTAAACGTAAATACCTCGATGACCACCTGTAAATCCGTAGATCGTATTATGATGAACATTGATCAATCGCTCATTATATTCAATCTGAAGACCGTTATAGCAGCAATTTTGGGGATTTCTCCTAATAATATTTCCAGAGATTTCTGGTGGGTAAGTTTGATTTTGTGAATTACTGTTATAACCGGAATAATATACTAAACCATCAAATTTATTATTTATTATATCTACATGAGCACTACTCCAGACTCCAAATGCATTCCATGAATGAACATTATCTAAGAAATTATTTTCAAAATCGACCAGAGAGTTGTCATGGATTTGGATCGTCCAATCGTTTTTAATGTCATAAAAAAGACAGGAATCAACGATCACCTTTGCCCAACTATCAATATACAAAGCCCAATTATTACCATCTGAAAATGTTCCATTATAAATTGACACTTCGCCGCCATTGATTCTCATGGCATGATCAAAATCGTTAATTTCACAGAGCTGATACTGTCCAACCGATTGATAGAAATTGACATTTGCAAAGCTGCTATTCCCGCCGCTAAAACGCGATTTGGAAATATCTCCCATCGAATAGCGAAGACTTAGATCACCCCGGCCACTATTTCTAAAAGATGAATATTGAATAAAAGCATCGGAATAATAAACATCAAGTTGACCTCCCTGTTCCCAGCTATTTTCTCCTTGTCCGTACTCAAAAACGCAATAACTAAATTGGTTTGCATACGTGGTAGAGTCCTGATCGTTGTAATTCAAATACACCCGTCCCCAGTTTCCCGGTGCAGGAGAGGGCTGGGCGGATGTAAAGTAGATGGGATCCTGCTCTGTGCCAATAGCCGTGATTGGACCATAGCAAAACAGGTTATAATTCCCGGCAAACATCATTTTCACGCCTGGATTAATAATAAGCGATGAAGTATCAGGAACGGTTAAATCACCGATAACTCTATAAACGTGTTCATTTGTTAGTGTACCCAAAATTGTGCCGGCAATTTCGACCACCGTTCCGTACTGGAGCATCACATCTGTCAAGGTAGTATCGCTTGAAAAGAAAAAATTTGAAAGAGAATGAGAAATATACCCCTCTTTTGAGAATTCAATGTTGTATATTCCTATTGCTATAGCACTTGAATAAGAACCGTCGGAATTGGTGTAGGTGCTGTCAGTTATAGCGGACGGGGAAATTGCCAGCAATTTGACTTTAATTGCAGAGTGATCTGATTGCTCATCCAAAAAGGCATTTCCGGATACATTGATATTCTGGGCGATGAGGCTCGTTGATATCAAGACAAAAATAATGGAAACATATTTAAAAGGTTTCATGGTATTCACCTTATATTTGGTTTGTTTGTTTGAAATAAACGTGAAGAAAAGCTCTTTGCAACCGGCAACGAATATACCGGTGCTTCAGTTTTTCCAGGTGATAGTTGAGGCGGAGTGTGTTCATGGACTCCATACTTAAACTTACTTTAACTAAAATTAATCTTTTTTTTATGAAATGCCACAAAATAATTGCGATATATGAGCTGGAGCACAAATTATTTACTAAACCGGAATCTTTTTAGCCATTTAATGTGATTTCTCAGGTCAATTAGCGTAACTTACCGGCAGGCAATGTTTTTCTTGACATTGAGCACAGTCCAAACTATTTTTGAAAATGATATGGATTTTAGACGGAAATGGGAACAATTCTTTTATCATAGAGGGATCATATTATGAATAAAATCCTCAGACAAGTTGGTTTGTGTGTGATTTTTTTATTAGGTTTCAGGACGACGATGGCGGAAGATTACCGCTGGATTATCACCTATCCCACGGCTACAAATGAATGGGGCAGGAAGATGGCTTCCGGTGAAAATAAGACTGTTATGAAACTGCAGTTTATTGATCTTGACAGTGAGAATGATTATAAAATCACTCAGTTTCATGTTCGACCTTTTACAGATCAGGCGCAATGGTACATCGAATCGGTGCAGCTTTGGGTAAACACCGACAATTATACCGGTGGTCTTGATCAAAGCGCCGACTCGCTGATTGACACTCAAAATTTAGCCGGTATTGGGTTTGTTGTACAAAGCGCTCCTACAAATCGAGTTGCTTTTACATTACCCGGCGGCGAATGGCTCTTAAGTGATACAACGACTTTTTTTGTAACTATGGAGGTTCAGGATTGGACGACAGCCGATCCTGAAGATCTGGAAATAACGGGTCAACACGGCGCCCGGTTGGGCATTACTGTCGATAAAGATCAGGATGATATTCTTGTAGCAACAACCACAGATGATTTTTCAAAAATATCGAACAATTGGGCGGGAGATATAACAAAATTATTTAACATTCAAGCGGTGAATTTACCGGTCTATATTTTCAATCGGAATGGTACTGCCGAAGAGGATACTAATATGTTTTATTCAAAATATCTGGAAATAAACGGTAACGACACCAGTAAAGCCCAGAACATAACTGATCTTACAATAGAAGCACATGCATTTTTACCACATCTAAATATAGTACGAGGCGACAGCCTTTCATACGCATCTTTTAAAATGGGCTGGAGCAATCATTGTCTTGAACTGGATTCCATTGCTTTTGGTGATCTATGGGATGACAAACAATATCAGGAAAACGGCTGGGATGGCAGCGGATATGGCGTTTCTACATTGCCGGGTGATACGACCTTTTCAGTTGTCCGTTTTGAAGCTATTGTGATGGGAAATTCCACCAGTCCGCAAAATTATGTCGATATCGCAAACAATTCAATTGCCGTTTTTTATTTTAAAGTTATCAAACCGGGCGTAAGTCCCTTGTTTTTATCTGATATCCTTATCCTGGATCAATGGGGGATCCCCTATCATACATACCGGCAGTTGCAGAATGACGCCGACGCAACTGCTGATAAATATGACGCATGGTCCAAGCAAATTTTAGGTGATTTTACCGGGACGATTTCAGGTGATCTGAATGATGGAAATTGTGATGGTCGCATAGATCCGCTGACCGATATCAGCCTGTTTTCCAATTATATCTGGATGAATTCAGATTCCGCTGACTGGTACGCCCGTTTTGATGTGGGTGATTCAGCATCCCACGATCCCGATGTACTCAGTCCCGATGACACTACTAATTTCTTTGATCTGATGGTGATCGGTTCGAATTATTACCGGACGCTTCAGGGCGAATTTAACCAGAAAACTGTGGTCAATTCTGATGAACCGGTTGTGAATTTGTCCGTGGCCGAGTCCCTAACAAATTCCGGTCAATATTCAGTGCAAATAGACATGCGCCATATACCGGAATTTATCTCGGCGCAAATCAAATTACGCTTCGATCCGGATATGTATCAGTTTCAGGAGCTCCATCCGGGTGAATGGACTGATGGATTGTCACCTCAGAGCATGTGGCTTTATTCCCCGGAAGAATTGAGACGCGGAATTCTGGATATCAACTTTCTGGCATTGGATCAGCCAATAAGCGGTGACGGTAAATTCGTTGCATTAACTTTTCTGAAAACAGGCATGAATCCAGGTGAAATTCGCCTGGATTATATCGATCTGAGAGATGTAAACTGTCAACAGATTGCCTTGAATGTCGATTCGGATCAAAATGCAGTTGTGCCGTCGGAATATTTCCTGATAGAATGTTATCCGAATCCCTTTAATCCCAGCGCTCACCTGAGCTATACTGTTCCCGCCGGTGGAGAAGGTGTTTACCGGGTTGCGATATATGATCTGCGAGGCAATCTGGTAAAGGAATTATCGAATCGATATTATCCGGCTGGATATTACAAGATGACCTGGAACGGATTAAATAATCAGTTGCTGCCGGTGAGTAGCGGCATATATATTATCCGTCTGGACGGCAAACAGTTTTCAAAGATTTTCAAAATAACGTTAATGCGCTAAACTGTATTTATAGATTACCTTGAACAAACAACTACCATATATAAAAAGCATTTTACCGGGCATATTGTTTTTCTGTACTCAATTGTTTGCTCAATACGGCTGGAATTTTCAGTATATCACTACTTCAGATAATCACTGGGCGCACCTGTCTTCCGGCGATACGGTAGCAATTGCCAAATTTACCTTCTCCCGCGATAATCCCGCTGATCCTAAAACCTACCACCTGAAAGAATTTAATCTCAGACCGATTACCAATAGCACGACCGGCTGGTTTATAGATGAGCTCCGTTTATACTTGGATGACGGGAATCGACAATTTAGCAGTACCGATTCTTTGATTAGTGGAGGGTTGGGAATTAATATTCCCAAACAGTCCGAGCCTACCCTGACTATTAGTTTTGATTTTGGGGGCGATTCGCTTATGCTGGTCGATAACCTGATATTGTTTATTGTTACGATAGTGCATGACTGGCGGGATGACGATCCCGAGAATCTGGAAATTGACACAACGGACAGTGGTCTTTACGGTGTTTGGTTTAGTATCGATGTTCAGAAAGAAGATCTGGTAGTTTCACCGACTGTGGCTAATGATGTTAATGATCCCTCAATAAATCAATATTCCATTCAAGCACTCAACTTGCCTACTACTGTCAGGAATGCGCAGGCGTCTTCGACAGAAGATGACAGCATAAAACTGAATATGTTCTATCCGAATTACCAGGCAATCAACGGCGCCGCCTCGAGTAAAAATCAACGCCTTGATGATCTGTCATTCTATGCTGATGTTTACCTACCTTGCACTAATGACAGTATTGAATTAAGTATTAAATCGGCGTCATTTCAGATTGGTTTTGATAACAGGATGCTTGCGTTCGAGTCGACTGAATTGGGTAATGTGTGGGGTGAAGACTCCTGGTTTTGGGTGTCCGATAGCGTCTCCAGAGTCGATCTATATGACGAATCAAATCCTGATTATTCTGTCATCCGGTTTGACGCCGAGTTAAACAATAGCCGGGATAATTATAATACATATAGGACGATTGACTCAAGTAGTGTTGTGCAGATAAAATTCCGTGTATTAAAACCCGGGATCAGCCCGATATTTTTCCGGAACATTGATATACGCGATCGCTGGGGAGTACAGTACCACGGTTATCAGTATCTTCAAAACCACGCCGTTTATGAAAGCGGCGCGACAACCGATAGTTATGATGCGTGGGTAAAATATATTTTAGGCGATTTTACATATAGTGGCGGCGCAGAAATCAGCACAGAGGGAATATGCGACGCCAGGGTCAGCTGGGAAGACGTCAGTTTGTTTGCCAATTATTTATGGCTTAGTTCCGGAAGTGCCAATTGGTATAAACGGTTTGATATAGGATCACCGGATTCTCCTGTACCGTCAGTTTTGAGTTCTGACGACACAACTAATTTTTATGACCTGATGATTCTTGGAATAAATTACCAGCGGTCGATCTCCGGCGTGTTTAATCAGAAAAAAACGACTCGGGAAACGTGTCAATTAGAAATATACCAGGAGAATGAAAATCTATCCTCTGATCTATCAATCATTCGGGTTTTTATGAAGAATGTTCAGGACATGGCATCGACACATCTATGCTGGCGGTTTAATTCAACACAGCTACAGGTGCAATCAATAACAGCCGGAGACTGGGTCCGGAATACTACAGAGACGCAGCTCATGTTGGTTCCCGATGGTCTTTTATCAAAAGGAATCATCGATCTGAATTTTGTAGCTTTGAGTAATTCACTGAACGGAGAAGGACGGTTTGTCGAAATAGTGCTCCGGAAAAAGACTACAATCGATGTGGAATTATTTTTGGAAGAAATTGACGTCCGTAACAGTAGGGGTGAGCAAATTGAAGTTCGCTGTTTTTCCGGAGGTGATGATGTGATCGTACCGGAAGAATATTTTCTGCTGAATAACTATCCGAATCCTTTTAATACAAGTACAAAGATCGCTTATTCCATCGCTGTGGGTGAGCCCGGTAACTATACTGTTGATATTCGGGATATTTTAGGTAATACGATAATAACGTTAGAGAATCGTTACCATCGGTCCGGTAAGTATGTACTGTACTGGAATGGGAAAAACCAACTGGATCAGCCGGTTTCCAGCGGAATGTATTTTCTGAAATTGCATGGAAAAAGTGTAAATAAGACGAAAAAAATTATGCTGTTACGATAATAATAGATTGAAAGCAACCCTATGACAAAAAAAATACAAATAATTGCCGCTGTTATTACTTTAATTTTATATTCATTGGCATTCTCACAAGTGACGCCTCATGTTTATATGGAGTTGAATACCGATGAAGTCAGTGAGACGGATACTGTGAATCTGGAAATCGGTATCAGCGTCGGAGATTCTATAAAATCCGTGCTTATGCGGCTGAACTATGACGAACAGAAATTTATGTTTATTGAAGGGACGCCGGCGCGTCTTTTCCAGGGAGCAACGTTTTGGGATATCCATCAGGAAGATATTGAAACAGATACAATGCTATATCTTGTAGGAGTTACATTAGGAGCGGAAAGGTTTGTTTCCGCACCCGGTCCGTTTTTTAATCTGATCTTTGTCGCTATCGACAGTGGAGAGGCTGTTTTTAAATTAGATTCACTGAAATTTTTATGTCCCTTGTTAAAATATTTTTCTGGTACTGCCGACAGTTTGAAAACATACGTTTCTTCTCTGGACTCTTTCCCACCGGATCCCGTTACTGATTTTAAAGCTCAGGAGGATGGGTCAGGGAGATTAAAATTAAGCTGGCGAAATCCCAATGACGCAGATTATGAAGGAACAATAATTTTGCGCAGCGCGGAAGATTTTATCCTGTTGCCGGGTACTACTGAAACGGTGGTATATGACGGAACGCTAAGCGCCTTTACCGATGAGGACCTGGTTGATGATAAAATGTACTACTACACGGCGTTTACATATGATGAAATTCCCAATTATTCCACGCCGGTTTTTCTAAAAGGTGAGCCCAAGGATGAATATGTTTTCGCGTATCCAAATCCCTTTAATCCCGATGAAGGTATGAGGTTTAATATCCTTTTTTCAAATAATACATTTATTGAGATAAAAATCTATGACGCCGTTGGTAATCATGTCATTGATCTGGATAAAAAACAGATTTATGCCAACACACCAAGTACAGATATGGAGTGGAACGGGCGCAACGGCGACGGTGACGTCGTGGCAAACGGCGTATATTATTTTGTTGTAAAAACCAGTCATGGAGATCAAAAAATTGGAAAATTGGCGGTTCTCAGATAGACAGCAGATAGTGCGATATTCGCTGATATTGCTTTTAATGTTCACTGGAGAGATGTTTGCCCAGAGTGGCGGTTCTGCCGGCAGTTTCATGAGTCTGGCAAACGGCGCCAGGGCATTTGGAATGGGCGGCGCAACGATAGCTTCTTCCGAAGACGCCACGACTGTTTTTTCCAATCCCGGAATGGTCGGTACGTTATATAATGGGCAGTTCAATGCTACTATCGCAAAGTTAGCTTTTGACCGGAATTATTATGATCTCGCGTTTGTTTATCCTTTGAATTCATGGGGCAATATCGGATTGGGCTGGACTCAATTGTCCATCGACAATATCCAGGGCAGAGATCAATATGGATTTATCACTCAGAAATTTTCCGACCTCCAAAGCACATTTATGCTCGGATACAGCAAAATGATCGGAGATAATTTTTCCATCGGATTGTCCGGAAAATATCTGTATCATAGTCTGGCGGGATATTCCGCCAAGGGGGTTTCCTTTGATATTGGTTCTGCGGTTTATATTGGCGAGAAAATAACCTTGGGGGCGGTGTTCAGAAATTTAAACTCGTCGCTGAAATGGAATACAAGCAGCAAATTAAAGGAAACACTGCCGACCCGGATTGGCGTCGGGTTCAGCTATTTTGATCTGTTTAATCTGCCCAACCTGATCGCGGCAGCCGACGTTCATTTATCAGGGAGAGATTTTTTAGGATACCAGACAGGCGTTGAATATATGTTCAGAGATTTAATCATTATAAGAGGCGGCTACTCAGACCGGGGAATCAGTTATGGCGGTGGAATTCAATTCGGGGGATTCAAATTTGACGTTGCCATGACGCCGGAAAATTTTGGCAATTCATCACGGATATTTTTCACCTTAAACTGGAGTTTTGGCAGCGGTGTGGCAGAAGAAGTATATGAAGAGGAAATACCACCGTTAATGACGCCACAACCAAGTCAACCAACTCCAGCACAAGCCCCTGCGTCAAGTACAGCCACCAGGAATATTGTGCTAATCCTTGCGGGACCGTTGGCAAATGAACGGGCGGAAGTCATCGGGCAAAATCCCAATGACAACACGATTACGGTCCGGCTTCTTGCGTTGCCGGGGTCCGACCCGATTACATTGGGTCTTGACCAGGTTAGATTTTTAGAATAACAGATCGAATAACAGGAATATCAGACCGATGATACCAAATCAAAGAATCAGACAAAAATTTCACTTGGCTGTTCTCATTATTTTCACTTTGAATTTATTGGTGATTGCACCTATATATGCTCAGCGAAGCCGTCGTTCGACAACACGCCGTCCAGCAACATCGGCTAAGACACAATCAACTCAATCCATTCCTGATTTAAATCAGATCGAGCAAAGAAACCAGGCATTATTACAACAGATCATGAGTTTGCAAAAAGAGCGGGATTTTTATAAAAAGAAAATTACGGACTGGACACAGCAGCAAATGCAGACTGCGAAGCAGAAACCGAAGGAAGAGAAAACCGTTCCTCCGATGCTTCCGGGATATATACTGCCAATTACTCCCGAGTTATTGGAAAATATTATAGGCTACCGGAAATCCGGTGAACCTGTTGAAACTCCACAACCGATTGTCGTCATAGAAGATTCTCTTTTTGAGCAGGCAAAACGTCTGGCAACAATGGGCAGATATAAAGACGCGATTGATGCTTATGAAAAGTTGATTCGATCCAGAGCTGTCAGAAATATTCATTTTCTGACCTTTGGTGAATACCTGTATAAAATCGGGAATTATCCAAGGGCGCTTGAAATGCTGTCCGGTGTTACCGGCGGGAATCGGGAACTGTCTGTTGCATCTTATTATAAAGCCAGGATATATCAGCAAACCGGAGCGAATACCGTTGCTGAAATTGATTTTTATCGGAGTGAATATCTGCAGCCCGATTTTGCGGGAGCAGAAGTTGGGAAAGCGTTTTCACTATTCTACGACAATCGACTGGATTCTGCTAAGATTAGATTTCAAAACCTTTTAAAAAGATCATCAGGTTTGGAATCTGAAATCTATTTTGGTTTGGCGCAAATAGCAGGAGAATGTAATGATCAGCAGAAAGCGATTGAGTATTATCAAAAAAGCCTGGTGCATGACCCGCAATTCGTGCAGAGTTATATTGAGCTGGGAGTGGTGTTGTATAAAGCGGGCGATTACCAATCGTGCAAGTTATTTTTTCAGCAGGTATATAATATTTATAACGATAAGAACAAGCTGCATCTGTATATCGGTAGATCGGATTATTTTTTGAAACATTGGGATGCGGCGCTAGCCGAATTTTCGAAAATAGATGATACTTCCGGTGGCGCCGAATTAAAGAAAATCTGGATACCGAAGCTGTACTATATTAAATGTCTTATTGCCAGAGATCAGGGAGATCACCGTCAGGCGATCGATTATTTTAGAGAAGCCAAAGAGTGGAATCCCGAAGCCTATGACTGGATGCTCGCTTCGCTCGAAGATCTCGGCAGGATACATGAAAAAGATACCAATTATAATGACGCGTTGGGTTATTATTCGCGATTAATACGGATGAATCCGGGTGATAAACAGACGGTATTAAAAATCGGAAAATTTTATTATTATTTAGGCGACGTTAACGAAGCCAGAAAGTGTTTCACCAGCGCACTTGATAATGAAACAACTGCGAAACAGGCTGATTTCTGGTTAAGACAGATCGATTCGATCCGATGATACCTGTCACAGTATTTTCTATTACCTTATGATTAAATTATAATAAGAATATCTATACACAAACATGGAGAATACTACTACAGAGAGCATATATTGAACCTCGAAATAGGGCAAATATACTATTTAAGTCCGGAATTGATTTAAAAGAAATGCACGTGTAATGGGGCGGATCAGATATATCGTCGTTTTTATCAGTGTATTCGGGATAACGAATGCATTTGCCAACACAGCTCCGTTTTTCACATCGATAGTGGAGGATACAGTTTTAACAGAAGGTGTTTACTGGAGCGTCTGGCTTAGCGCCGATGATAATGAAGGAGACGCATTAAGCTTCAGTCTTGCCGAAGGCGCTCCTCTTACGATGACAATCAATTTAACGTCAGGGAGAATAACCTGGACTCCAGACAATGATGACGTCGGAGTGCATCAAATAACTGCCGTGGTCTCCGACGGTAGTTTATCCGGCTATTTGACATTCTATTTATATGTGAATAATGTCAACGATGCACCGTATTGGGTTAATATTACCGATGATACGGTGACGGTGGCCGAAGACAGTGATCTGGAAATTACGGTAACCGCGAATGATGATGATTTAGACCATGGCGATCATATAAAGTATTTGGTTATCCACGGACCGGAATTCATGACTATTGATTCTATATCAGGAACTATTACGGGGACTCCCAATAATAGTAATGTCGGGTTTTATACTATTACAGTCAGGGCTCAGGATGATTCTCTGGCGGCAGTGGATTGGCCCTTCAAATTAGAAGTCACTAATACGGATGTGGAATTTAGCTACTCTCCACCCACAGAAATAAATGAAGATGAATATTATGAATCTGATCTCCAATCAACCGACGAAAACCAGGGAAGTACTATTTACTATTTTTTGAGTGGCTATCAACCTGCCTGGTTGACATTAGAGCAATATACCGGCGCACTAACCGGCACACCAGATAATAGCCACGTAAGAACAGATTCCGTAATCATTATCGTCGATGATAGTCACAGTGGATATGATACGCTTGCCTATGAATTGACTGTTGTTAATGCCAAGCCTACGATTACAACAGGATTACTACCTACAGGCGCTGAAGATCAGGACTTTTATCATAATATTGAGAGTGACGATGAAGGTCTGGGGAGCACATTCTATCGATTTTTAGATGATATTGAAGCACATCCAACCTGGCTGAGCCTGATTGCCGCTACCGGTGAGCTGACCGGAATACCCGACAATGCTTTTGTAGGCACAAATTCCTTTACTATTGAATTTGATGATGGCAATACCGGAAAAGATACGGCTCAATTTGTAATTAATGTGTCCAATGATCCTCCGGTAATCTATACTGCTAATCTGGTCAGCGATATTTCTGAGGACTATCTATACAGTTGTGATTTCAATTCCTCCGACGATGGACAGGGAACGGTAACCTATCACGGTATCGGTTTGCCGGACTGGTTGAGTGTTAATCTGAGTTCCGGCATATTACAGGGCACGCCCAATAATGAAGATTTGGGCGACTTTGCTATCTCAATCTATGTGTTTGACGGAACCGATAGCAATACCGTCAGTTATACCATTCATGTAGAGAACAGAGTGCCTCAGAAAGAATCTACTGAAGTCACGAATGCTACTGAAGACAGTGAATATACTTATGATATTGATTATGATGACGAGGGAGAAGGAGCAACTTATAGCTGGCAGATACAACCCTCCTGGCTGAGTCTCAATACTTCTACGGGATTGTTATCCGGTACTCCCGATAATAGCAATGTCGGAGATACGACAGTGTCAGTCAAAGTGGATGATGGTAATGGCGGAATTGTCTATCATACTTTTAATATTAATGTTGCTAATATTGCCCCGGTATTTGAGGCGCAGGCTGATACGTCGATTACTCAGGACAGTTTGCTTATTATAGATCTGTATACAGATGATGAAGGTGATCCGATTGTCACTTATGAAATCATTTCTGCGCCCCTGGATGTAAGTCTGGGGGATAATAATGGGATCATACACTGGACACCGGACAACAGCCAGGTAGGTGACAATAATTTTGAAATTCGCGCAACGGATAATCATGGCGGTTTATGTACAATTACCTTTACTGTGACGGTATCGAATTTAAATCCGGTCATTTTATCGACTCCGCCCACGACTGCAGAAGAAAATACTTCTTATGTATACGATGTAAGAAGCAATGAAGAGGGTATCGGTGATGTTACCTATTCGCTGACTACATCGCCTGATTGGCTGTCAATTGTAGAATCCACAGGGTACATTGAGGGAGTTCCCCGGAATAACGATGTAGGTACCCATAATGTCACTGTCCGGGTTGATGACGGTAATTCGGGATATGCGACTCAAACGTGGACCATCACGGTTTCAAATCTTTCACCGACAATTACCAACGAAGTTTTGGATACTGCAACAGAAGATTCATCCTATAGCTATCAGATAATTGCATACCCGGCCGATGAAGGAGATTTGATATTTTCACTGGTTGGCGATCACCCTGACTGGATCAGTATTAATCCGTTAGGTGGAGCGCTCAGTGGTACTCCGTCAAATTCGGATGTCACCCAGACCGTCAAAGATTCTATTGTTATCCGGGTTGAAGATGAGCATGGCGGCTTTGGTGAAAAGAAACTGGAATTGATTGTCAATAACAGTCTGCCTGTTTTTACGACAACCGATAATATAACTGTTGTTGAAGACGAGTCTTTGAGTTGGGATATCAATACAAATGATGAAGGCGATGAAGGGCCCAATGCCAGCGGATACAATCTGGTAACGGCACCGGAGTGGGTATCCATTAATGCATCCACGGGTGTGTTGTCCGGAACACCTACCGATGATGACGTGGGAACAGAACCTCTTAGTATCCGTTATCAGGACGGTAATGGTGGCGTCGTCAATCTGAATATCAATATCATTATTGACAATTATCCTCCGGTTATCACTAGTTTGAGCCCGATAACAACTGCGACAGAAGGCGTTAACTACTCTTTTCAGTTTACATCTGATGAGGATGACTGGGATCCGACATACAGCGCATCAACATCATTACCGGCCAATCTTTCACTTTCGGCGGATGGTTTGTTGAGCGGTATTCCATTAAATGAGTCGGTTGGAAATTATACGATTAACATTATTGTGACCGATAATAATGGTGGCCAGGACAACATTGAGTTTACACTGACAATCTCAAATGCAGCTCCGCTGATTACCGGATATACAATTTCCGATCCCCAATCCACGGTGGATGATACAGTATATATTTCGGAAGATTTAAGCTATACAATCGACTTTGCTGCCGATGACGAAGCGGATGGAGACGGTGCTCGTTATACGATCAACCACAAACCTGACTGGTTAACGACCACCAGTACAATTAACGGAACACTTTCAGGCACACCGGACAATCGCTATGTTGGTCTTGATTATGTGGATGTTACCTTTGCCGACGGTAATGGCGGTACCGACGTCGAGCGAATCTATTTGCGGGTTCAGAATGTTATTTCAAGTTTTATTGATCCACCGAGTAGTGTGACGGCCACCGAAGACGTTGCGTTTTCACTGGATTTAAACTCGTCTGATGAAGGGCAGGGTACGATCACGTATTCAATTACCGACGGAGATCCTGGCTGGCTTACGCTAGATTCTGAAACCGGTGAAATCAGCGGTACACCGGACAATGATGATGTTACCGACGGTGTGGATGTGACTATTCAGGTGACTGACGGAAATGGCGGCACAGCGACTAAAACGATAATCTTTATTGTAGAAAATGTTAATGACGAACCGACCTGGACTTCTGCGCCCACTTCCGGATCGACGATTTCTACGGCGGAAGACGCGTTATACACTGTGGACATTGACGCTAATGATGTGGATATAGGTGACAATATCACTTACAGTTTGACTGTTAAACCGACCGGAATGACAATTAATAGTAGCACCGGAGTGATTACATGGACACCTGACAATAGCCAGGTGGGTAGTCACTCAGTGACAGTTCAGGCAGTTGATGATAATGCGGCGGCAATCATCCGGTCATGGACCGTGCAGGTAACGAATGTGGCTTCACCAATCGACGATCCGGTTGTTGGTGATTTTTCGCCTTCTGATGCTGTTTCAGCATCTGCCGATACGTTTTATATTAAAGAAGATACAGCATACTCTCTGAACTTGACAGCGCCGGATGAAGGTGTCGGAAGTGCAGAGGATGTTTTATACGGTTTTGGTGCATTTCCAAATCCAGACTGGGTAACATTGTCAAATTCGGTTCTGGGTATAATATCTTTATCCCCAACAAATGACAACGTTGGTTTGGACTCGTTTAAGGTATTTTTTAAGGATCAGCCAGGATCGAGGGATACGGCAACAATCTATTTGCGAGTTGAAAATGTCGCCCCGGCAATCCTGACGGAAGGTCCGTTCGAGGCGATTGAAAACGAAGAATTTATTGATACACTAAGAAGCAGTGATGACGGGGATGGTACCATTACCTGGAGTTTTGTCAGTGGCGAACCGTCCTGGTTGAATATTGAAGCATCAACAGGAAAAATATACGGTACTCCCGGAAACGATGATGTCATCAGTGATGCCAGTTTTACAGTACAAGTCAATGACGGTAACGGTGGTTTAACACAGAAATCATTTGATTATAATGTTGAAAATGTAAACTCAAGTCCGTCCATTACTGCCGTTCCCACTGGCACAATAACTACAAATGAAGACGCCCTATACACGACAGATATAAACGCCTCAGACAGCGATGCTGGTGATGTGTTGACCTATTCACTACAGACGGCACCAACCGGAATGACGATTAATTCAACTTCAGGTGTCATCCAATGGACACCAACTAATAGTCAGGTAGGGACTCATACTGTTACGGTGGAAGTTATGGACAGTGCCGGCGAATTTGTAACATCATCCTGGCAGGTGAGGGTCAATAACCTGAATGATGCACCGACCTGGGTATCGGTTCCCAGCGGGACAATTGATACCGATGAGGACGAGGAGTATTCAGTTATTGTCGATGCCGATGATATTGACGTTGGTGATAATATCGTCTATTCTTTGGTGACTGGTCCTGGTGATATGACAATTGATGCGGAAACCGGGCAGGTATTCTGGATACCCGATAATGACGATGTCGGTTTGCATGATATCACAGTCAAAGTCACTGATGATTCCTCGGCCAATATTACAGCCAGCTGGATGTTGAGTGTTCAGAATGTGAACGATAATCCTGCCTGGTCCTCAGTTCCGACAGGCACTATGATAAGCGCTGAAGATGCGGTATATACTGTGGATGTGGATGCCAGCGATGTGGATGCCGGGGATGTGATTGCATACAGTCTGACCCAGAAGCCAACGGGAATGATAATTAATTCTTCGTCGGGAGTGATTAGCTGGACGCCAGATAACTCTAATGTTGGTACCCACCCAATTACCGTAAAAGCAACTGATCTGTCCGGTGGATTTACTTCTCAAAGTTATACATTACAAATTACCAATGTCGCTTCAACAATTGTTACACCCGTTGTTGGAGATTTTTCACCATCTGATGCGGTAACTGCGACGGCGGATACCTTTTATATTAAGGAAGATACAAGCTACACACTCAATCTGTCCTCAGCCGATGAAAGTGTCGGGGCGTCGAGCATTTATAGTTTTGATGATTTTCCTAATCCCGACTGGGTGAGTTTGTCCAATGCTACAACCGGGATTGTGTCCCTGACACCGACCAATGGTGATGTAGGACTGGATTCCTTTCAGGTGTACTTCAAAGATCAGCCCGGTTCTCGGGATACGATCATAGTTTATTTGCGTGTGGAAAATGTAGCGCCGGAAATTCTCACTGATGGTCCTTTTACAGCAACAGAAAATGCCGAGTTCAGTCAACAATTGGAAAGCAGTGACGATGACGACGGAACAATTACCTGGAGTTTTAAGGGCGGACAACCTGGATGGCTAAATATTAATTCATCGACAGGCATCCTGACCGGTACACCGGGGAATGATGATGTGATTTCAGATGACAGCTTTACTATCGAGGTAAATGACGGGAATGGCGGTTTAACGGAAAAGATTTTTGATTACAGTGTCGAGAATGTGAATAATGATCCGGTGTGGACGTTGGTGCCGAGCGGAACTGTCGATATTGATGAGGATAGTCTTTATACGGTAACAATAACGGCGACTGACGATGATGCCGGCGATGTTTTGACCTATTCGTTAGTTAGTCCACCTACGGGAATGTTGATTAATTCCAGTAGTGGAGTAATTACATGGACGCCGGATAACAGTCAGGTAGGTAATCACAGCATTTCTGTTAAAGCTACAGATCTATCAAATGCCGATATTACATCGAACTGGATTCTTTCGGTTACGAATTCTCCATCGCAGATCAATCCGGTGGTAATTGGCGATTTTCAACCTGCCGGAGTTGTATCGGCGACAGTAGATACGTTTTTCATCTGGGAAGATTCAACCTATACATTGGACCTGAACGCTTCTGATGAAAGTCAGGGCGATGCGCCGGTTTACCGGACCACAAACCTGTCAAATCCCGATTGGGTGACATTGAGCAATACACAGAATGGATTGATAACCCTGAATCCGATCAATAAAGACGTTGGACTGGATTCATTCAGGGTGGTTTTTGAAGATCAAATCGGTTCAACAGATACGATTAAGATTTATATTAAGGTTAATAACAGCACTCCATCTATGATCGCAGCGGGTCCTTTTTCAGCCACGGAGGATGTTGCTTTTGAGGCTGACCTGGAAAGTACCGATGAAGATGTTACTTGCAGTTTTACCTTTGTTGGAGAATATCCGGTATGGCTGTCAATCAACTCTTCAAACGGAGTAATTTACGGCACGCCGACCAATGATGATGTTGGCACAGAAGAGTCCTTTACTGTTCAAGTAAATGATGGTCATGGCGGCACCGACGACCGGATCTATTTAATTACTGTCACGAATACAAATGATCCGCCCACAATTATTTCTTCCACTATTATCACAGCAAAAGAGGATTCATTATATCTTTATGCAGTTAACGCACAGGATCCTGATAATGATATCCTTGTTTATAGTTTGGAAACCAATCCAGTTGGAATGACTATTAATTCAGAAAGCGGGCTTATTCAATGGATTCCTGATAATAGTAATGTTGGTGTATTAATTAGTGTAACTGTGAAGGTTGATGACGGAAACGGTGAGACTGCAATTCAGAGTTGGACGATTGATGTGAGTAATACTAATCCTGAAATTACAACTACACCAACTATGCTTTTTGCAGATGAGGATGAAAACTTTTCTTTTGATATAAATGCTGATGACGAGGGGCAGGGAACGACGGAATATTCAATTGTTTATGCTCCCACGTGGTTGGTTTTGGAAAGTTCTTCTACCGGACAGATAGGTGGTGTACCCTTAAATTCCAACGTTAGCACGGGTGATATACTCTGGGTAAAATTTTCTGATGGGAATGATGGTGTGGATACTCTAAAGACAACTTTAGTAGTAAGGAATACTTCTCCGTTATTCTTTTCTCAACAAGATACAGTTTCCTTAGAGGATTCATTATTCGCTTTAGACCTGAGATGTGATGATGAGGGCTATGGAGATATAACTTATTCAACAATAACATCTTTACCTTCTTGGCTATCATTGACAGCCTCTAACGGCATTTTAAATGGTACACCACTGAATGAAGATGTGGAGACTTTTGCGCTTTCAATAAAAGTTGATGATGGTAACTCTGGTTATGATACCCTTGATTTTAATATTACTGTAAACAATGCTCCTCCTACTTTTATTGGTTCGCCGATTTCATCAGTTTATGAAGATAGTCTGTATTCTTTTGATTTAAATGTAGATGATGAAAGTTCCGGTTTAGTTACCTATTCTCTTATTATAAATCCTGGATGGTTATCGGTTAATTCATTAAACGGATTGCTTACAGGAACACCTCTGAACAATCATGTTGGAGACAATAATGTCAAGGTAATGGCAAATGATGGACATGATGGAACCGACACGCTTGGGTTTATTATCTCCGTAACAAATACTCCACCGATATTCACAACGAGCCCGGCTACTGTCGGACAGGAGGATATACTGTATTCTGTCGACCTGGATTGCAGCGATGAAGGTCAGGGATCGATGATCTATACTGCACTTAAAAAACCATCGTGGCTGACTCTTAATTCCAGTAGCGGTTTATTAAAGGGAACGCCGTTGAACCACTACGTAACAGCCGGAGACTCCATTGAGATAGTCGTCAATGACGGTAAAGGCGGATTCGATACACTCAGCTATGTACTGGCGATATCGAATACAGCGCCCAATATCACAACGATTTTCAACGACACAACAATTACCGAGGATGATGTATTCAGTTATGATGTTGCCAGCGATGATGAAGCTCAGGGGAATACAAAATATAAATTCACGATTGCGGTTCCGTCATGGATTTCACTCGACTCATTGACTGGTGTTATTTCCGGCACACCGTTAAATAATGATGTTGAAGGACAATTCGGATTGAATATACAAGTTGATGATGGTAATGGTGGAACTGACAGCGAAACTTTTTTTATTGCGGTTAACAATAATCCGCCGGCTTTTACATCAACAATTACAGACAGTATCGTACTGGAAAACGAGTTTTTTACCTACGACGCGACTACCGATGACGAAGGACAGGGTTCGGTGACTTACAGCCTTATTGGAGCACCGGGCTGGCTAAGTATCGATGATTCATCCGGAGTGCTGTCCGGGACACCCGACAATGATGATGTGGATACCTCTGCTATTACCATCCGGTTTAGTGATGGAAACGGGGCAACGATTGATCAGCATATTCATATCATCGTGGAAAATTCTAACGATATTCCGTTCATAACTACGACGACTGATAAAGATACGCTTACCGAAGATGTGCTGTGGACTAATACTTTTACCGCCAGTGACAGTGATCTGGTATATGGCGATCATCTGACTTTTTTACTGTCTCTCCAACCGGAGGGAATGAGTATTGATCCTGCGTCGGGCATCGTGAGCTGGACGCCGGAAAATTTTCAGGTCGGAGATACATCTTTTTGTTTAATTGTAGAAGACAATGGCGCCCTGCGGGATAGTCTATTGTTCGATGTCCATGTTAATAATGTTAATGACGACCCCTGGATAATTGCTCAATCCGATACCATTGCCTATGAAGATTCCCTTTTCCAGTTGGCGATAAAAGGTGTGGATATTGATCCGGGCGATACTATCCGGTATGAGATACTCTCAGCCCCGGCAGGTGTGACAATTAATGATTCCTCGGGATTGCTTAGCTGGACGCCGGCAGATAGCCAGATTGGTAGTTGGGATATTATTACGCGAGTTTCAGATCTTTCTGTAACAGCTGCCGATACCGATACTTTCAGCGTTGATGTCCGGAATGTTAACGATGCCCCGGTTCTGGTGAAGGCGGTCGTTTCGGATACTCTTTATGAAGATAGCTTATGGACTTTTATTTTCCGAGCCAGTGATATTGATTCTCTTTATGATGATTCCCTGAATTTTGAACTCAGCGATCATCCGGCACTTATGCAGATCGATTCCAGTAGCGGTCAGGTTTCCTGGACACCCGAAAATGCCGATGTGGGCAGCGACAGTTTTATTGTCTGGGTATATGATATGGAGTTGGCGTCGGATTCTATAAAATTCCGACTGACGATCATTAATACTAATGATCCGCCGATTATTGTCGGGATTCCGGACACCACTGCTCTGGAAGATTCGCTGTTTGAATATATTGTTCAGTATGAAGATGTTGATGTCGGCGATTCCGTGCGGTTTGAACTGATAAAAACTCCATTCGCGATGCTCATCGATTCCGTTGGCGGGAAGATGACCTGGACTCCGGGTAATGATGACCGGGATTCGACTTTTGAAATAATATATGAAGTCCGTGATGGAATTGGCGCTGCGGTTACCGATACATTTGATTTATACGTCCAGAATGTCAATGACGCACCGGTCATTGCTGAGCTGGATTCCCTTGATATTATTGAGGATTCTGTCTTTAGGATGCAATTCTCAGAATGGTTTGATAAAGTATCCGATGTTGATAATGCCGATTCCACATTGAGCTGGGAAGTTATCTCCTTTGCAAATCTGAGTATACAAACCACAGTGGATTCATTGATATTGATTGGACTTCCGGATTGGTTCGGATCTGATACGGGAGAAGTGGTCATTTCCGATGGTGAGTTAAACGATACAACAGAATTGATCGTTAATATATTACCTGTCAATGATCCGCCGGTGATCGATGCGGGCTTCCCGTCAATCATCAGTTTTACGGAAGACGATACGACAGAACTCGATCTGAATCTGTATGTTTCGGATGTGGACAACGATCTGCTTGATTTGAACTGGTCGGTGTTTCCGGTTGAATCAGAGAAAAGTAAATCCGACAAAGCATTGGCAAAGAGTAAAAGGAAACCATTCAACAATCAACTAAAATCGATCAGGTTGAATCCTTTCACTGCAGCTTTGATCAACTCAGAGGGCGACAGTATTATTATTGCTGTCGATACGACCACTAATATTGCGAAATTTTATGCCAAACCGGATTTCTTTATTGATGGATATGATTTTACATTTGTCGTGAACGACAGTGTCGGACAAAAAGGTTTTGGCTCTGATACCGTAACGGCAACAATCCAGGTTAATCCTGCCAACGATCCGCCGGTATTGGCGAGTTTACCGGAATTATATGCCGATGAAGACTCCGCCATTACTGTTGTTTTGTCGAACTGGTTTGAATTTGTTTCCGATGTTGATAATCATGATACAGCCCTGACATGGAGCGTCGTGAATGGTAGTTTTATAACTGCGGTAATTATTGATTCACTGTTATCTGTTTCACCTCTGGAACACTGGTTTGGAGATGACACCCTGCAATTGATTGCAACGGATGATGGGCTTTTGTCTGATACGGCGGATGTAATTGTCCACTTTCAGTCGGTTAATGATCCACCGGTTTTCAGTCCTATCGCGGATATCACGGTTCCCGAGGACGAAACCGTATATATCGAATTAAACGATTATGTTGAGGATGTGGAAACACTTGATGCTGATTTGACTTTTACAGTACAGCGAATTTCTGCGGAAGGTAAGAGCCTGTCAAGTACTTTAGTTCCAGTTTCAATAAAGTCCTCGATTAATAATGATTTTCTATTTGTTTCGGAAACGAAATCCCTGTTGAATGAATTTTCTTCAGCCGAGGAAGCAACGGGTGAAGACAGCATTCGGATTGCCATTGATGCGTTGAATCATATAGCCTCTATTTCCGGGACACCAAATTACTATACCGATTTTCAAGTGTTTACATTTTATGTGAGCGATGGGGATTCAGTTGACAGCATTAATGTGAATATTGCTGTTGCGTCCATCAATGATAAACCGGTCCTCGACAGCCTGTCGGCGATTACATTTCAGGAAGACAGTCTTTTTGTGCTGTCTTTATCTCAATGGGATACATTCGTCTATGATGTGGAAGACAGCGACGATACGCTGCAATGGTCTTTTGAAATGGATGATTCCATATCCCTAAGCTATGATACTACGGATAATCAAATTACTCTATCTGGCGGGACAAATTTCCACGGTTCGGCAGTGTTAACGGTTATCGTTGCGGATCTGGAAGGATTATCGGACACCTCAAGTGTGGATATTACAATTGTACCTATCAACGATCCGCCTCAAATCGATTCCAGCCTGTTTGAAATTACGTTCGATCAGAAAGATACGGTTGATTTTATCCTGGATAATCATGTCAGCGACATCGACCATAGCGATCAATCTCTTGTCTGGCAATTTATACCTGGCGATCATGTATATCTGAATTATATTGACGCATCCCGAACCGTAATCTTCTGGTCGGATCAGGATTGGTTCGGCGCTGACACCATTTTAGCGGTTGTGAAGGATCCGCAAAACGGAGCTGATAGTCAATTCGTATATATCACCGTAATCGATACAACGAAACCCTCTTTCGAACTTGCTGTTTTTCAGAACCAGCTGACGAGCAAGTATGTTGAGATCGATATTTTCCCTTCAGAATTACTGCTGGGAAATGCTTTGATTACCACGGATGGCGACACTCTTGCCGTGACCCGGATGTTCGATAAGGATAGCGTAATATATTATAATGCTACCTATAAAATTGATTCTACTAAGACTGTATTTATCTACGCCAAAGGCGCCGACCGGGCGGGAAATATCGGAGATTTTGAATACCAGATGGGTGTAGCCAAAATTAGTAAAGAGATTGGCGGGACGCTCACTGATCCCGACAGTATTATGACATTCCTGTTTGAACCGAATTCTGTTCAGCAGGATATATGCGCGCTCTTTTTGCCCTATGAAATTGAAACTCAGATCGAACCGGCATTAGGGAAAATATCATTTATGTCTGAGGAGGTTTTTCCGGTGTCCAATGAATTTGACTTTAGAATACCGGTTACCAAACTCGAAAACGAAGCCCGGATTATATTCAGCCTGGAAAATATGGAATTTCTCCAGCAGTATGCCGCTAATTTGGGTGTTTATATCTGGCAAAATGATGAGTGGAAATACCTGACGACTTACACCAGCCTCGAAAAAGGAACTTATTGGACTTACTCCGATAAACCGGGAATTTACCAGATTCGGGTAGATCCGGATAACCCCGCGATTATATTGCCGGAAGAGATCAGTGTTTCACAAAATTATCCCAATCCGTTCAATTCGCTCACGACAATTGAATATACTATTGGCGCTGGTGGGTTCAGGACGTTTGACGAAGCTTTTGAGCAACTAATGCCTTACAATGTATCTATAAAAGTCTATAATATCTTGGGACAGGAAGTAAAGACGCTGGTGAAAGATTCACAGTTACCGGGATTTTACACGATCACATGGGATGGGCGGAATCGCTACGGGCGACCGATTGCCACAGGATTGTATTTTTACCAGGTTATCATTGGTGAAAAAGTCTTTAATAAGAAAATGACCATTTTGAAATAGGCTGTTTTCTGCTCATCAATAATATTAAATTGCCTCACCGGAGGTCTCATTGAGGAAAATTGCTATAATAGAAAGATGAGTAAAATAAAACCATTCTTAGTTGTGTCCGATGGTTGCGGCAATGTCGTTGATATAGAGGAATATAACGCTGTTGGCATGTCCGGGAACCGGATCGTGGATATTCCACCTGGTGAATGGATTCCGCTGCCCAATGGCAGCCGGTTGATGGAATTGCCCGGCAGATTACCGGTCGGAAGAGATTGTGACAGTGGAGAAATCATCACTCTTGAACCGGATGAATCGGAGAAAGTTGTTGCGGTTGCAGCCTTTGTAGCGCCGGCTTATACGATTGGATACCACGCTGCCTGGGAAACCCTGCCGGAAGTTCCGGTTTTGCCGCTGTATGCCTATACCGCTGTTGGATGGCACGACGGGCAATTTTATGTTCCGGCGCTCCGGATCGACGATAGCATCCGCCAGGATCCATCGCAGATCAACACCAATCGAATTGACAAAGCGGCTGAAACTGTATTACAGAAGTATCCTGACAACCGCCTGGCAAATCACCTTGTAAAAAATTGTGCCCTGATATATCATTGTCCCGCGGCGTTAAACTACCTGCTGAACCGCTGGGAGATGCCGCTGCCAACTTCGCAGGTTTGCAATTCCGCCTGCCTGGGATGTATTTCCCTGCAAAAAGATTCCGGCGTCTGCAGCGCGCAATTCCGGATAGACTTCACCCCTACGGCGGAGGAAATCGTCGAAATTGCAGTTCCGCATCTTGAAACCGCACCTGAACCGGTGGTCAGTTTTGGGCAGGGCTGCGAGGGCGAACCTTTGATGAATGCACAGCTGCTGATTGATACTGTTCGTGGAATTCGCCGGCGGACGTCAAAGGGAACAATCAACCTGAACACAAACGCCAGTCTTCCTGATCTTATTGCAGAATTAAGAGACGCCGGGCTGGATAGCATGCGGGTTTCCATCAATTCGGTTCGAAGGGTATTATATAATCGCTATTTTCGTCCGAAGAATTATAGCTATGATGATGTCCTGAAATCCATACGTGTAATGAAAGAGAAACAGGGCTTTGTTTCGATCAATCTGTTCGTATTTCCGGGATTTACCGATCAGCCGGATGAGGTAAGGGCGCTTGAAGATCTGATCCGGGAGTATCATATCGATATGATCCAGTGGCGCAACTTGAATATTGATCCGGAATGGTACCTGGAAGAGATGAACCCGCCGGAGCAGGAAGGGATCGGGATAAGGAATATGATCAACTATTTTAAAGAAAAATTTCCCGATCTACTACACGCGTATTTTAATCCGTATTTGTCTCCCAACATCTAAGATTCGATGCAAAACCAATAAACCATGATAATCAGACTAAGAGTAGAATTGCCCCGTCAAGAGAGTAGGTATATTTTCCTTAATTCTGGTCTGCCTATATTTTTCTACGGCGGAATACAGTTATAACCAATCCAATGCATATCACTACAAGAATTACAGCGGTAACCGGTATTGCCCAGCGGTTATTAATACGCGATTCAGCCCACATCTCGAAATCCCTGAGAAAAAATTCACCTGTTCCCACCTCCCAGACTACTTTATTGCCCTCGACAGTTTCAGCATTTGTATCGATAAGCAATCCCGGCATAAGCACTTCATTTGTGTATCCCTCAGCCCAGACATTTTCAATAGTGGAGAGTTTATTCTTAAGTTCTCGAAATGTGTAATTTCCTTTTTCTAAAAGTTTCCAGACGCCCGGTGTTTGAAATGTATATTCACATATAGTAATTAGTGAATCGAGCAAATTCTCATCATCAATATCAAAGAAACTTATAGTATCCGCTAAAACATTTTTTGTTAAAACGTCCTTTTTTGATAATATTATTTCTTGCGTAAGATTTGAATCACCTAATTGTGCTGCGCCCTGTAAAAATGCCTGGTAGAACTCTTCAAAAACACTAATTCCAAACCATATTTCGAATTTCTTCTCAATTTTCTTCTTGTTTTCTGCAATTTCCGAGCCGTCTTCCTCGTCAATAAAAAGTATATTTATCTCGTCAGCTGTGAGATAATCCGAAACTGGAATTTGCTTAAATGGATTGGCGTCCCTGTAAATTTCTTGATAGGTTAAAATAGTAAAGAACCATCTAAAATGTTTTTTCAATTTGATAGATCTAGCGACCTTTGAAAAAGTGCTGACGCTATCATATAGATATTCGTTATTCAGATCGGATACTCTCTTGAATGATTTTTTAGCTGAATAAAAATATTTTACCTTTTCTGATGTGTCTTTTTTAATATCAAAAGTCCAGGATGAATCTAATGGCAGGGGATAGGAACCGCTGAATACATCGCTTGAATCGCCTTCGATAAGAACAGTCCGCTCACAGGAGCCGTCACTGAAAAACCTGGTGGTTGTAGTGATCTCTCGGCATCCTGTGAGAGTCATCAGCATAACAAATATTAGACTGATGAACACATAACGTCTTTTTAGTTTCATATTTATCATCCAATTAATATTTGATTAAGGTTGTTTGTTAAAGAAAGGATTATTTACCATCTCGAAAAACTCTTCTTCGCTTATTATTTTTACGCCCAGTTCTTTAGCTTTACCCGCTTTTGAACCAGCATTTTCGCCCACCACCACATAATCGGTTTTATTACTTACCGAAGAGCTGGCTTTTCCGCCTTTTTTCTCCACAATCTCCTTCGCTTCGTCACGAGTGAATTTTGTCAAAGTGCCGGTAAAGATGAAGGTTTTTCTGGCGAAGCGTTCATCCTGTATGCCGGTTTTGCTTTTGGCGATGCCGACTCCGCCTTCCAGCAACCTGTTGACTGTCTGAAGATTATTTTCCTCATCAAAGAAATCCCGGATAGCGCGGGCAACAATTGGTCCGATGCCTTCTATCGCTTCCAGACGCTCATAATCGGCAGCTATCAGGGTTTCAAGGTCTTTGAATTCCCGCTCCAGGACTTTGCCCATGTGTTCGCCGACATTGCGAATGCCCAGCGCGTATATGAATCGTGCGAGTGTGGTTTCACGGCTGGCATCGATGGCATTGATAACGTTTTGAGCGGATTTGTCTGCCATTCGTTCCAGGGCGGCAAGAGATTCTTTTTTTAAAAAGTAGATATCGGCAACGCTGTTAATCAGTCCGCTGTCCACCATCTGTTCAATCAATCGGTCTCCCAGTCCATCAATATTCAGGGCACGTTTGGATACAAAATGCTGGATGCGACCCTTGATCTGTGCCGGGCAGTTCATGTTCTGACAACGATGTTTGGCTTCGCCTTCGGGACGGGTAATATGACTTCTGCAAACAGGACATTCAGCCGGTATCCGGTAAGGTTTTTCAGCTCCATTGCGTCGTTCCGTCATGACTTTGACAACTTGCGGGATCACATCGCCAGCCCGCTGGATGACCACCCAATCACCAACCCGAATATCCTTGCGGTCAATTTCGTCTTGATTATGCAACGTGGCATTAGAAACAGTGACGCCGCCGATCCGGACCGGCTGAAGATGCGCCACAGGTGTGATCGCGCCGGTGCGTCCCACGCTGGTTTCGATGTCCAGTATCCGTGTTATTTCCTGTTTGGCTTTAAATTTTCCTGCAATTGCCCAGCGCGGACTGCGGGATTTAATCCCCAGTTCTTCCTGTTGGGTAATGGAATTTACTTTGAAAACCACGCCGTCGATATCATAAGATATAGTGTCCCGTTTGGTTTCGATAGAGCGGTAATAATCGATCAGCTCATCAGTTGTTTTACACAATTTTATCAGTGGATTGATCCGAAAACCCCAAAGAGGAAGTGTCTGCAAAAATTCAATATGTGTTTTGAATGAAAAGCCCTCACAACTTCCGGGGGCATAGCAGAAAATACTCAATGATCGGTTGGCGGTAATGCGGGAATCCAGTTGGCGCAGGGAACCGGCGGCTGAATTGCGGGGATTAGCGAAAGCCGGTTTGCCTTCAGCTAATTGCTGCTCGTTTAGCCGCTCGAAATCGTTGCGATCCATATAGACTTCGCCCCGCACTTCCAATAGTGACGGGATCGGGTGTTGATTAGAGCGCAGCTGCAACGGGATTGAGCGAATGGTTTTAAGATTCTGAGTAATATCTTCGCCGGTGATGCCGTCTCCACGGGTTGAACCGGACACAAAAATTCCGTTCTCATAAACCAATTCCACTGCCAACCCGTCGATTTTCGGTTCGGCAACGAATTCAAGCTGCTTACCGGGCGCTTTTTGGACTCGACTGACAAACTCGAGCACTTCCGCTTCATCCATGGCATTATCGAGACTCAGCAGGGGAATACGGTGAGTTACTGTACTAAACTTTGTTAGCTGGCTTGCGCCGACCCGTTGGGTTGGGGAATCTGCCGTTTTATATTGTGGATAGCTTTCTTCTAATTGCTGTAATTCACGCATCAACCTGTCGTATTCAGCATCGCTGATGGTGGGATTATCGAGAATGTAGTAGTTGTAATTAGCTTCGTTGATCTTCCGGCGAAGTTCTTCTATTTTTTGCTTAAAGAGGTCCATAGACAAAATTTAAGTATTGTTTGTTAAAAATTATACCCCCGAAAAACGGGGGTATAATGATTTCTAAAAATGCTGAATTTTAGCTGCAATTTTATTTTTTCGTTTATACTTCTTCGCCTTTTTTTTCGAGCATTTTTATAAAAGGTTTAAAAAGGTCAATGGGGATTGGGAAAATAATTGTTGAATTATTTTCGGTAGCCACTTCCCTCAGAGTTTGCAGAAAGCGTAATTGAATGGTGATAGGTTGTTTACTGAGAATTTCAGCGGCTTCCAAGAGTCGCGCTGACGCCTGAAATTCACCTTCGGCGTTGATGATCTTGGCGCGGCGTTCCCGTTCGGCTTCAGCCTGTTTTGCCATTGCGCGCTGCATTTCAGTGGGCAGATCGACATGTTTGATCTCAACCTGGGAAACCTTAATGCCCCAGGGATCGGTATGGGTATCAAGAATAGCCTGGAGTTCCGTGTTGATTTTATCACGGCCAGAGAGCAGCTCATCCAGTTCGGCTTGACCGAGAATACTCCGTAGTGTTGTTTGTGCCAGCTGAGAAGTAGCATCAAAATAATTTTCTACTTCAACAATAGCTTTCGTGGGTTCCATTACCCGGAAAAAAACTACCGCATTGACCTGAACGGATACATTGTCTTTTGTGATAATGTCCTGAACGGGAACATCATAAACCACCGTTCGCAAGCTGACTTTGATCATTTTATCGACAAAAGGGATTATTAAAAATAATCCGGGCCCCTTGGCGCCAATCATGCGCCCTAATCGGAAAATAACGCCTCGTTCGTATTCCTTTAAAATACGGATAGCGCTGGACAGAACAAAAATTACTAAGACAATAATAGTTAAGATTGAAAGTTGCATAGTATTCTCCTTTTTCTATTCGGGTTTATATTCTTCTACGGTTAATTGTATATGTTCCACCGATTTCACAATGATTTTAGCGCCCTGGGAAATGGGCTGGAGCGCAATAGCTTTCCAGATTTCACCGTGAACTTTAACCGTTCCTTCGGTGGAAATATCAGAAGCGGCAATACCGGCTTCTCCGATAATACCTTCCGCGCCCGTGACAGGCTGGCGTTTATGGGCTTTAACGACGAAAGATGCCGCGATGATGATGAAAAGCGCCGTAAAAACCACCACGGGAATAATGACCGCCAGTGAAACGGAGAACAGCGCTTTGGGCGCTTCACTGACGTTAAACAGCATCATGGATCCTAATATCATAGAGACTACTCCTCCAATAGTTAACAACCCGTAACTGGTGATGCTTACCTCTAAAATGAATAGAATGATAGCGACGATAATAAGCGCCAGACCGGCATAATTAATCGGCAGCACCTGGAAGGCAAAAAATGCCAGAATTAGAAAAATAACACCCAGAACACCGGGAAAAATGGCGCCGGGACTGCGGATTTCAAAAAACAGCCCGTAAAAGCCCAGAATCATCAATAAATAGGCAATATTCGGGTTGCTGATAACATCTAATATTTTGCGATGAAAACCCATCTCTCGAATAATTATTCTGGCATTATGGGTGGATAAAGTTTTATCGCCCGCTGGAAGTTTAGCGACTTTTCCATCGAGATATTCAATGAATTCATCCAGATCCTTGGCGACGAGATCGACGATATTCAGATCCACGGCTTCGGTCT
>JADHWC010000058.1 GCA_016783665.1 Fidelibacterota bacterium
TCACCAACACCGCTTAATCCTGCGAAGGTTTCTTCACGTCCACCCAGACGGACGCCAATGCGGATCATTTCCATTAACCCGCGCGTGATCAACGCTGCTTTTGTGTTATCGCCCAGACCTAATCCATCACAAATACCGGATGCGATGGCAACGATATTTTTAATCGCCCCTCCGATTTCAACGCCAATAATATCAGAACTTGAATAAACACGGAGATAATCCGATCCAAACACTTGTTGGACATACCTTGCAGTCTCATAATTTGTTGAAGCAGCGACAATCGCCGTCGGCATTTCTCTGGATACCTCCTCGGCATGACTTGGTCCATGCAGTGTAACGATTTTATCCGGAGGATGATCAAGAACGTCTACAATTACTTCGCTCATCCTTAAAAGTGAATTTTCTTCAATACCCTTTGACAAATTTATAAAAATCACATCCTTGTTTACCAACCCCAATAGGTTTTTTAACAAATCCCGTACCGTATGCGACGGCACTGCTATGACAATACATTGGACGGATTCTACTGCAAGATTTAAATCGTTGAATATTGGAATTTCCGCTGGAATCGGAATTCCTTCAAGAAGAGGGTTGCGGTGGGTTTTATTCATGTAGGCAACATTTTCAGGAAAATATTCCCATAACTTTACTTCATATTCCAGCTTATGTAAATGGATAGCAATGGTCGTCCCCCAACTACCTGCGCCCAATACGGCAATTTGAACCCGTTTTTTTCGTATTTCCATAATATGTATATCGATTAAATTAGTTGTTTATTAGACCTAAAACGACCGGATATTCTCTACTCTTTTTTAATAATTCAACGAAATAGCCGACTGCATTTTTTTCTACAATCAATATCAACCCGATTCCCAGGTTAAACACCCGCCGCATTTCCTCCGTGGCGATATCACCACGAGATTGAATATAACTGAAAATTGGCAACCATTTCCAGGCGTCCCAATCAACTTCCAATTTCATTCCATCCGGCAGAATCCGGCTTGTATTACCTTCGATGCCACCTCCGGTAATGTGACTGATTCCATGCAGGTCTGTATTTCCAAGAAAGGGTTTGATGATTGGCAGATAAGACCGATGTATTTTAAGAAGCACATCACCAAGAACTGCGCCTAATTCTTCAATATAATCATCCACCTTGTGATGTTTCAACAGCACATTTCTGGCTAATGAATAGCCATTGGTATGCAGTCCACTCGACCATAAGCCGATTAACACATCACCCGCCTGTATGTTGCGGGGCAGCATTTGCTCCCGCTCAACGACGCCGACGATAGTTCCCACGAGATCGAATTCTTTATTTTGATAAATACCCGGCATTTCAGCCATCTCACCACCGACAAGGGAACAGCTATTCTCTTTGCACGCTATGACGAGACCCCGAACGATATTTACAACAACATCCGGTCGAAGTTTTCCCAGACCAATATAATCCAAGAAAAACAGTGGCTGTGCGCCTGTTGTCAAAATATCATTTACACAATGGTTCACCAGACACTGACCAATAGTATCATGCCGGTTCATCATATTAGCAACGATCAGTTTAGTTCCGACGCCATCGGCGCTGGAAACCAGCACCGGACGTTTATATTGTCGGACGGGAAATTCAAAACATCCTCCAAATGCACCGATATCGGTAAGCACATTAGGGACGAAGGTTTCTTTTACAATGTCTTTTATTTTCTTAACAGCTTCAATTCCGGCATCTATATCGACGCCGGAATCTTTATAACTGATTTTCAATTATCATTGACCTCGTCATACATATTATTGATCAGTTCCGCGTAATGTTTTTCAACAATACTACGACGGATCTTCATTGACGGAGTCAGTTCATCACTCTCAATTGTAAATTCCTGGGATAACAGTATATAGCATTTGATTTTCTCGAATTGAGCGAATCCTTCCATTGATTCGTCAATAACCCGATCATAGAGTTCTTTAACTTCCGGAAATTTAATAAGTTCTTCTCTGGTTTCCCACTTCAATGCTTTTTCCTTTGCCCAGGCTTCAAGATTTGGAAAAGACGGTACGATAAATGCCGATACGAATTTCCGCTTATCACCGATTACCAGTATCTGTTCAATCCATTTTGACATCACCAGGACATTTTCCATCGGCTGCGGAGCTACATTTTTACCACCGGATGTAACAATAATATTCTTCTTACGATCGGTAATTGCCAAATATCCGTCATCATCAAACATTCCAATATCACCGGTATGAAACCAACCATCTTCGTCTAAAACTTCCCTTGTGGCAATTTCATCCTTAAAATAGCCTTTCATAACATGGGGACCTTTTGTAAGAATTTCACCGTCCTCGGCAATTTTTACCTCGACGTTTGAAAGTGGAGGGCCAACTGTACCCAATTTATTCTTTTCAAACGGATTAATTGTAATAACCGGTGACGTTTCGGTTAATCCATAACCTTCGAGGATCGATATACCTGCAGCTTTAAAAAATTGCCCAATCTCTTTAGATAATGGGGCGCCTCCGGATGCAAAGAATCTTAATCTTCCACCGACTTTTTTCTGTAATTTTGAAAATACCAATTTATTTGCAATTTTTAACTTAGCTCCAAGAAATACACCAACAGAATGACCGTGCTCACGTAGATTTTCCGCTTTTTTTCCGGCATTAATTGACCACCAAAACAGTTTCTGTTTAACTGAAGAAGCGGAAGATATATTATCGATTATTTTCGCATAAACTTTTTCATAAAATCTTGGAACGGCAGTCATTAAAGTGGGGTGAATTTCACCCATATTATCTGCGACTGTATTGATACTTTCAGCATAGCAGATTGTTGCTCCAACCGAAGTCGCTAAAAAATGTCCTGCCATTCTCTCAAAAACATGACTAAGTGGTAAAAAAGAGAGGAATACATCTTTATCATCCGCCTGGATTACTTTAAGACTACCAATAATATCTGAAGTTAAATTCCCATGAGTTAACATTACTCCTTTGGGTTCACCTGTAGTGCCGGAAGTATAAATCAGGGTCAGCAGATCTGATTTTTTAATCGACATGGCATCTTTTTCAAAAAAACCGGGATTGTTATTTCGATATTCAGCTCCTTTCGCCATTAATTCACTATATAAAATTACTTTGGGATGCCCTACTTTTTCGCCGCTTAACACGATTACATTTTGTAGTCCCTTCAATTCGTCCACAAAAGTCAACACTTTTTCAGTCTGCTCAAGATCGCCGCAAAACAGGTATTTACATTCCGCATGTTGTACAATCCACTTTACCTGTTTAGTAGTTAATGTCGGATAAATCGTTGTCGTAACACCCTTGGCGCACGAAATTCCATAATCAGACATTGCCCATAGATAACTGTTATGAGAAATAATTCCTACATGGTCTCCGGTTTTTAAACCAATTGATTTTAACCCGCCGGAAATTGTTTCGACATTATCCCTTACTTGCGCAAAGGTTAATTCCTTCCATTTGCCATCTTCCTTATACTTATATGCCGGCTTATCCGCATATTTGTTGGTAACTGAAATGAACATCTCAGATATTGTGTCATATTTTACTTCACTCATTAGGATACCCTCCAATTATTTTTCAGATATTTTCCCTTGTTTTTAAATTAATATACATTAATTTTACCCCGATTTTTGCCGAGGTGGTGAAATTGGTAGACGCAGCGGACTCAAAATCCGCCGGACTTCGGTCCATGGGGGTTCGATTCCCCCCCCCGGCACATACTCTCTTGAAAGATTTTTCAAAAACCTACACAACTAATTAAAAATATAAAAAGTAGTTTATGAATCCTAATTAAATATCCATAAACTGCTTGCAAATTGTTACTATTAATTTGATCGGATTTTAGAAAGCAGCATCTCTGTTCTCCGAATTTCTTCAGTCGCTTTGGGATAATTCTGAATTACTTTCCGAAACTCTGCCACAGATTGATCGAACTGATTCATTCTGAAATAGCAATAACCAAGTCGCATTTGAGCAGAAGCTTCTTTATTTCGATCACCCATTCCGAATACTTGTTGATATGTCTGCAACGCTTCAGGATACTGTTTTTGATAATATAGCGCCTCTCCTATCCAGAACTGGGCATTATCCGCTAAGGAGTGATCTCTGTTAATCTGAATTATCTCTTCATAAATATCGATCGATTCATTGTACCGCTTCTGGTTAAACAACAGCGTGGCTTTATCGTAGAGCTTTTGCTGAATGGACGCTACTTTACTCGATGGATGGCTCGTTTTAACAGAAGTTGATGGTGTAGCAGCGGCTCTACTGATTTTAGCCGGTTTATAATCCATATAAGCGGCATAAGGTTTTTTTTTCAGATCACCATAAAATAGTTCGAACGAGACCCGTCGGTTTAAAATTCTCCTGATTTTGTTGGTGCTCTCCACAAGTATTTCTCCGGAACCTACAGGATTAATTTCAATACGTTGCGCAATATCGGTTCTCATTTCCAGTGGAAAGAAATCTAATAGTAATTTGCCAAACGTAACTGATCGTTTTTGAGACAATTCATAATTATACTGTTCCGAACCTTCTTGATCGGTATAGCCTGAAATCCTGATTTTAATATCGGGATCGGTTCGCAAGGCTTTAACTAATTTTCCCAGCGTCACATAATAATTTGAATTAAATGTAGCGCTCGGCATTGCCCATTCACCGACTTCAAAGTATATATCGTCGAAAGAAAGATTTTGCATTCTGATAGAACCCGCCGGGATTGTCTTTTGCTGTTCTAACGGACATTCTGTTTTTTCAATAGTTACAACTTCTACGGGTTTCGCCGACACCGGCTCCTTTTGAGGTTCCGAAGCAACAATCTGCGTTGTATCTTTTTGCGGTATCTGTTCCTTAGCCTGTGTTTTAACAACAGATGTTTTTTTTATATCAACTGCCTGGGGTTTAAGAACCGGTTGAATTTTCTTCGGCGCAGACACTTTTGGCGCTGCCTTTGAAGAAGATATTATTTTCTGGGGAGGAACTTTCGGACTTAATGTTTCCGGTGATATGGTCGGTCTTTCACCTTCCTGCTGAACAAGGGAACTTGCGATTAGGTCTTCTGAAACCGATATTTCCGGAACGGTTTCTTTGCCACCACCGCAGCCCATCAGAAAATAACTTAATATAACAAGAAAGGTAATCCGCATCATTCCCTCAGCCTCCAAACATGAAAGCACCCGACATAATTGTTATTTGCCGGATGCTTTTTATAAATATGCTTCACTATTTCTTTTTCTTTGGATCTTCAGGAGGAGTTTCCAGCACTTTTACACGTTTTTCGAGGTCATTCTTTTCACGGTTCAAGCGACTAAGCGCTGTTTGAAGATCAGTTAGAGTTCGGTTGGTCTGGCGCTGAAATTGTGAAAGACGTTTGGCTGTTTCTTCATTGTCTCTTTTCAGATTTGCCAGTTCGGCTTCCGTGTTCATACGCAATTCACTTATTAAGAGACCAACTGAATCAATCTTTGCGTCGAATTTTCTGGCAGTTATATCCAGCTTCTGATCAAGAGCCTTTAAATCCCTTTGAAACTGTTGGATATGTTTGCCACGACCTATAAAACGCAGATCAAGATCATGCAGATTATGATCAAATCCATCAATGTTTATTACATGAACAGAATCCGCGACATTCAATTGATCCATCCGATTGTTGACTTTGGATACTACAAATGCAAAATAGATCGCAACTACGACAAGTAGTACCAACACTATTGTTTTAATCAGTTCTTTCATTCACAACTCCCAAATATACAGTTCTATAATTTCATATTTAAAGTTATTGAAGATTTTGTTGCCATTCATTGGCCTCTTTTTCAGTCACAGCCTCATCAGCGCTGTTTTGGCTTGGTTGCGGCTGCGGACCAACCGGTATCCGCGGACGAAATGGCTCCTTTGTTTCATCACTTTTTATCTCATTAATAAGCGACTGAATATCCTTATGAAATTGAGCAACGGTTTTTTCAAGGCGACGGAACAGTTCTTCCATTAACTCTTTTCCATACAGATTATTGATCCCTTGTAAAAGATCATCAAATTTTGTCATCAGGTACGCATTGCAACTTTCGGAATTACCAAAATCGGTAAATGATTCATCTGCCATAGTGGGAAATCCTCTTAAAAAATACCGTTACTGAATTTACAAAACTCATTTAAATTATCAATGTTTTTTGATAAGGAATCTACCATCTATCACTTTTAAAAGTTTCCCATTTATCAATATCTTTTAATATTAAGCGGCAAATGCTTCTGACCGCAGAGTTTAACTTAATTTCTACGCTGGGTTGATTGGAAGTCATTTTTTGCATAACCTCCTTAAATTCAAGTAATTCACTACGATCAACTTCAATGCTTAAGCGTGTCAGCATTCCAACTCCTATGTCTCTTTTTTCAAATTGTTGCCGTTATAATTTCTAAAATTCGTTATGATTTTACAACAGCTATTTTACTGCCGCAACTACAAATATCACCTTCTAAATTATTTTTAATTATCGAAAAACTTCGTCGCTCAATCAACAAGCGTCCGCAGTGATAACAATAGGTGTTATCCTCATTTTCAGCTAAGACGTTTCCTTCATACACGTATCGAAGTCCGTTCCGGATTGCGATTTCTCTGGCTTTATCAAGCGTTTCTTTTGGTGTTCGGGAAAGTTGCCGCATTTTGTAGTCAGGGTGAAACGCTGAAAAATGAACCGGAACGTCCTGTCCTAAATTATCAACTATCCATCGTGTTAAATGATCTAACTCACTATCGCTGTCATTTTTACCCGGTATTATCAACGTCGTAATTTCAACAAAGGTGCCGAAATCTCTGATCCTTTGCAGAGCATCGAGAACCGGCTGTAATTCTCCTTTACAATATTGCCGGTAAAATTCATTAGAAAATGATTTCAGATCAATATTGGCAGCGTCAATAAATGGGTAGATATCATCGATCGCCTCCGGTGTAATATATCCGTTTGTAACCATAACTGTCTGTAATCCGGATTGATGTGCAAGCGTGGCAATATCCAGTACATACTCGCCGAATATTGTTGGTTCGTTATAAGTAAAGGCAATACCGATACAGTTGGATTTCTGTGCCATATCTATGATTTTTTCGGGACTGATATTATGCATTTGAGTATCATCCGGTCTCGCACGGGCAATGTCCCAGTTCTGACAAAATTCACAAAGTAGATTACATCCGACGGTTCCTACGGAAAATATCTGTGAGCCCGGGTAAAAATGGTATAACGGCTTTTTCTCGATCGGATCGACATGAACAGCAACCGGATGACCATAGACGATTGTATACAGAGTATTATCGACGTTCTTACGAACATTACATACACCATAACTCTGGTCGGCAATGATACAGCGACGGGGACAGAGATAACACTCAATTCCCTGTTCTTTTTCATTCCACCATTTTGCTTCTTTCAAGTGAATTCCTTTAATTTTGTAACAGATTAAACTAATCAATCAGGGTTCATTTGTCAACTTCTGATTTCAGATTCTATCGCAGCGTTACTTTATTCTGTCAAATTCAAAACGATCATTTTAGTATCACCCATAATACGGGAACAATATTTCTCATTTTAAGTATCACTACCATTCGCTATATTTGTGCAGTTTAATAAAATTACGAAATGGAGAGTTATGGCTAAAGTAAAAAATAAATTATCGAAATCCCCTGCTTTCATCGAATATTTAACGCTGAAAAAAGTAAACTTTATCATTTTTGGTATAGGGATTCTGGCAATCATTATCGGATTTTTCGTAATGGCAAGCGGCGATACATACTCTTTTAGATCACTGTCACTGGCGCCAATTATACTCTTAATCGGATATTTGATAATTATCCCGGTTGCAATTCTATATCGCAAGAAAGAAATAACCGAAACCGAACAAAAAAAGTAATTCTTCCGACTAAAAATTACTGTAATAAAACACAACGCTCTTACCTTTTCAGGCAAGAGCGTATATAATTTATGAATCACTGATCATTTCGGATTCGAATTATTCACACTTTCTTTTGATAAAGAGGTCGATTTCTCAGTTTTAGCAGCTGATGCCGATGTTTTTGATTTACTTTCTTTTGTCGATTTGCTGCTCTTTTTATTGGCATAATCTGTAATATAAAATCCGGATCCTTTGAAAATTAATCCCGATCCACCGCTAATTTTTCGCATGATGGATGCCTGTTCACATTCTGGGCAAATTTTAATTGGGTCAGCGCTCATGTTCTGAAACACTTCGAATTCATATTGACAGTTTTTACAGAAATAATCATATGTCGGCATTATTGTTCCCTTGATTAAGCCATATTACAAAGAATAGCGGCAACATTCACGATATCATCAACACTACAGCCTCGTGAAAGATCATTCATCGGTTTTCTGAGTCCCTGTATGATAGGCCCGACGGCTTCATAGCCACAAATTCGCTGCGTTATTTTATAGCCAATATTTGCGGCTTCCAGCCCCGGAAATATCAGAACGTTTGCTTTCCCGGCAACAGGGCTGCCTGGAGCTTTGCGTTCACCGACGCCAGGAACAATTGCTGAATCAAGTTGAAGTTCTCCGTCAATCATCAGATCCGGTCGCTTTTCTTTCACTATTTCAGTCGCTTGGACGACTTTATCGACCAAAGGATGTTTGGCGCTTCCCTTTGTTGAGAATGAGAGCATCGCGATTCTCGGTTCTTCTTTGATGACTTTCCGATGAGTCTCTGCCGTGGCAATTGCAATATCAGCCAGTTGTTCGGCAGTCGGATCCGGCATAACGGCACAATCCGCAAAACTCCAGAGATTCTTTCCATCGGGCGAAATCATGAAAAAGTCACTCGAAACAGTCGGCGTATCAGGATGAGTGCCAATAATGTGCAGCGCCGCTCTAAGTACATCACCCGTTGTTGTATCCGCGCCCGTAACGCATCCATCCGCAAAATCTTTTTCAACTATCATCGCAGCAAAAAAAGTAGGATTGACCATCATTTTGCGAGCCTGATCAATTGTGACCCCTTTATGTTTCCGTTTTTCATAATATGCTTCGGCAAAAGACTGCAGATGCTCGGAAGTTTCGGGATTAATTATAACTGCACCATCCAATGACACGCCTAATTTAACAGCACAATCCATTATAGACTGTTCCACACCGATTAGAATAACGGCTGCAATCTTTTCAGCCGTTATAATACCGGCTGCTTCAATAATGCGTTTATCATGAGCTTCCGGTAAAACAATCCGTTTCTTCTTTAGTTTTGCCTGTTCTCGAATATCTTCTAAAAGTTTCACTATTTACTCCTGAGTTTTTTGATAAGTTCATTCTTTACAATTTCCGGTACAAATGCGTTTATATTTCCTCCGAACCGAACGATTTCTCTGACAGTACTGGAGCTTAAATATGTATAATCCTCGTGAGGCATAAAAAATACCGTGTCAATACTATCGTTCATATGACGATTCATCAATGCCATCTGAAATTCGTAATCAAAATCCGATATTGCCCGCAGTCCCCGAATAATGACTGACGCCCCGACTTTATGAGCATAATCAACAGCCAGACCCTCGAATTGATCGATTTTAACATTGGGATACTGAGATGTGCATTCTTTAATCAATTTTATCCGCTCGTCGATTGTAAAAAGCGGATTTTTGTGAATATTTTTAGCGACAGCTACATACACAGTACCAAACACGGAAGCCGCCCGCTCAAGAATATCCAGATGTCCATTTGTTACCGGATCAAATGTCCCGGGATAAATTGCTAATTTCATCTACACCCTAAAAAAATTTAAACTTGTTTCGCTAATAATCTTTTGAGAAACCATTTTTTGCTTCAGATTCACAGGAATTTGTAAATCCTTTCCTGCTTCAAGGACAATCCGCGTGCCTTCCGGCTGATTATCAAATATCTGAAATAACTTATCAAAGTACCGATAATTATACGGAGGATCCGCCAGAATCAAGTCTGCAATGGAATTATTTTTTAAAAACCGGATTGCATCCATTTTATGAATTTCAACATGATCATCAAGCTTAAGACGGGATACATTTTCCTGAATTAATCGGATCTGACGGATATCTTTTTCAACCATAGCACATGATTTAGCGCCCCTTGAAATCGCTTCTAAACCAAGATTGCCGCAACCTGCGAACAGATCAGCGACCCGGAGATCTTGAATATCGCCCAACACTGAAAATAAGGTTTCTTTTACTCTGTCTCTCGTAGGTCTTAAAGTAGGACTATTATTTGTCTTAAGAAGATGACCTTTATGATAACCGGAGATAATTCGAACCATATTACATGTTATTAGGATAAATAATAGTATTCAGCTTATAATCGAGTTGTGTTTGGGCAAGAGGCTGATATAATGTACTCGTAACCGATATTACACCAATCCCCATATTATCACGAATAGATGATAATTCATTTAATAATTGAATCACATTTGCAGTACTGCCGTATCCGACAATTTGAGCATTCCGTACAACTGAAATGTCCCTATTGGAAATTTGTAAGGGATCCATATTTACTCTGGATTGGACGCCGGCTTGCCAGACATATTGAGAAAGCCGGCGATCAGAGAAATACTTATACCCTTTGGAATCCCGGGAAGCAGATGTATAGAAGCGCACAATCGTCATAATTTCGACAGGATTATCCGCTATTTTTTCTGTTCTTTCAATAAAGAAAACTTCCGGAGATTGAAAGCGTTTTTCACTGATAAAGTAATTTTTAATCTGTTCAGCCTCATACTCATTTTTAACATAGAGTAAAAAACTGACTTTATCATTTTTTACCCGCAAATATTGCAGATTCGAAGCTGCCGGAAATTGGGTCAGCACTTCAGCGGCTACCTGTAATCTATCATGACCAAATTGGACATGCTGGATATAGTCAATCGGAATTTCACTGGGTTCAAATATTCTGCGAACAGAACTGGCAGATTGGACAACATCACTGACAAGAGAGCTTATTTGACTGGTCGCTTCCGGAACTAACCGCGTTGCTTCCATGGCCTTTTCACTCAGTTCACCGGGGATGTCTTCAGTCATTTCCATTAAATCAGTTGCCTGTTCCGATACATTTTCGGATACTATTTCTGTGGCGATTTGGGCAGTCTCTCTTACATTCTCTTTGGTTAGCAATCCATTTCTATACGCCAATAACACCCCGATAATTACAACAATAACAGCGGCGGGTAAACCGTATCGCAAAAGCGGATGATGCTGTTTTACTTTAGCCGGTTTTTCCTCAGGTTCATCTGGTGGAGGAGATGGAAGCTTTGGGGCAAATTCTTCTTGCTCGGCTTGTTCAATCAGATCTAGATTCGCTTCAGCGAGTTTGAACAGATCCTCATCGATTGGTTGAATTGGCTTTTCTTCTTCAATTGGAGGAGGTAAAGGTACTTCAGGTAGCACTGCTGGTGTGTCTGGTGTTTCGAGTGTTTCTGATCTTTCCAATTGTTCTTCAGGAGGTCGCTCAGGAGTTAGTCTCTCGAGATCAGTCTTTGCCAATTCTTCTTCAACCTGAAGACCTGGCTTGTTAGTTAAATTCAAGCGTAACATCAAACGCCCCCTGGCATTTTACGAATCATCAAACCCATCAAGTCAATAAATTGGCACATAGCGCCAATTCCATTTCCATCATCTTCGTATAAATCAATGGGTTTATGATTTTCAAAAGGATCAACAGTTTTCATATTTTCTACATCATAGGTCAACAACATATTGAAAAATTCGGAGTCAACCTCATGACTATAGTAATACAGACGGTCAACGGCACTAAACCCTTCTGCTTCAAAGGTACGAATACCATTAATCCCCGCGACAACTTTTTCACCAATATCATCAGATGATGTACTACTTAGAATTGAATAATTTTTAAGATCGCTAAATTCAAATCGAACTAGCTGGCGAAACTCACCGGAGTCAATGACTAATAGAGAATGTTTTTGCTCACCAACCAACCAAACTGCCCATTTCTCATCCGAACCTATCTGTTCCAAGTATTCCAATGCACTGGCGGCACTGAATATATTGACATCCATAATATGAATATTGAAACCGGATGGTTGTGCAGTGTTTAAAAATAATTTACCCAGGTCTTTAAAGTAGGATACTGATAAATATTCCTGATCTGATCCACCCTGTCTTTGTAATAAATAATGCTGGATGTATTTCTGGTTGGCGACGGGACCCAACCGTTTTGTTGCATTCCAGTTGAGTGCTTCTTCAATATTTTCCCTGGAAAGACCTGAATCAACTTCCTGGCGGCTCAGATCAAACCACTCCGCAGAAAGCGCTATGGCTACATATCGATCCGGTACTGGAAGATCGGCACGGATCTCCTGGAACACTTGCTGGAGAGCGCTTAATAATTGCGGATTAGTAATATTTTCAGGAATAAATGGTGTTGAAAGGGTCTTTTTCCGGACTATTTCAATAGTAAAGTCTTCATCGGTTTTAATTAATTGTCCAAACCTGACAAATTCTTTTGAAAGACTTATACATATCATTTTAGACCCGGATTAAAATTAATTATTTATCCCAGCTTTTTTGATCGTCTTCAATCCAGCCGTGGCAGGTATCTTTAAATGCGAAAAAGAAATAGCGTGATTCCTTATATTCACCTCTCAACGGATCTTTGATCATATAACTACCGGAATCTGTTGCAACAATATATTGTTCATTAATCAGTGGGCTATATGCCAGTTTGTCAACAAGGTAGTATGGACGATAGTAGGTATTTTCAGATATTCGTTCAGAAGTTTCTTTACCGACGACATCACGATAGGAGGAATCAGATTGAATTTGTCTCCATCTATGCGAAAGAATATAAACCGTATCATATGTAAAAAGTTCCGTATTCCATTTTGTCACTTTAAAGGTAGTATCAATCAGCGTATCTTTCTTTTTATAAGAAAAGGCAAAAGTTGTATCAAATAAAAGAAAAAAATTCTTTGGAACATTCATCGAGAAATTTCCAATATCAAGATTAACATCTTTTTCACCGAAAAAATTACTATCCGCTCTGGTACTGTCACGAACAGCGCTTACGACTTTCATTGCGACGACCGGATCAGTATGGTGTTTATCCGCCATCTGGTGATAATACTTTTCAACCTCATTTAAAATCGTCATTCGTCGACGTCCTTCATTGCGCACACGAGCTTCTTCTTCCCAGATAATTGAAGGAATATAGATGACGATAATAAGTGCCAGAGCCAGCAATAAGGCGACATAATTCAGCGCCTTAACCATTGTTGGTTTATACTCGGGAATGTCATCAAAATTCTCGACAACTTCTTTACTCAATGGTAACCTCTCCTTTAATACGTTCAAACGTTTTTTCACCAATCCCCTTGACGTTTAAAAGCTCATCAATGCTAGAAAAGCGTCCATGTTTATTGCGATAATCTATAATTCGTTGAGCAGTCACTTTGCCTATTTTAGGTAATCTCATAAAATCTTCCGCTGACGCAGAGTTCAAATTTATCTTTAGAAAGGCAGTAGTCTCATCAGATATTGGTTTTTCTTCCTTTGCAACCGTTTCTGCTGAGAAATATACTGAATCAATCTGCTTCGCACGGTCTCTAAATTCCCGGGCTTCAACCTCCTCATTAAGGAACTTTATCGAATCGTCCTTAAGAATATTTTTCCTGTATAGGTGAATCCCTGAACCGATTAGAAAAAACAGTGCCAAAAATTGAATTACTAATCTTTCCTGGCGTGTCAAATTTAGCATTCTCAAATATAAATAAAAATCTATTTATCACCAACTGAAATCTATTTACCCAAATTCCGACATAGCGAATATTGTTTTTTTAACCTGATTAATTCATGAGCTCGTGAATTAATCACCCTACGCGCCGCATGTCCGGCAACTGCCGGGCATTTCGCTTAATAAAACATCTCCCTCTAAAAACACACATGACAATTTAGTAACCGACATCCATTGAATCAATTTAACATATCACTGAAATCCGGGCTTCTTGAACCCTGGATTGATTACGACAGAAACGTCGTTGCAAATTCTTATTTGTTAGGCAAAAATAGACTCTGCCTATTTTATTTATGACCTTCCACATAAACACTAACTACATAGCTATCAAGAGTTTCATTCTCCCCTAAGCCATCTAAAACAGCTCTGCCTAGCGGGTCTTTTGTATTAGTGTCAATACAGGCAGAAGAACCTTTGACTACAATTTTCACATCATTCAAACCAGATGCTTCGACAATCCTTTTATACTCGTCAATAAT
>JADHWC010000010.1 GCA_016783665.1 Fidelibacterota bacterium
ATTCGTTTGGAAAGCCGGGACTGGTAGTCCCGATACATCGGGATTAGGCGAAGCGTCCATCAGATGCTGAACCTTCAAACGTCATGATCGTCACAGTCCCGGCATTTCTCTCTGAAGAGATACCCTGTTAATAAACAAACATCTGGACCTGATCAAGTACAAAATAAATCATTATCAATTGGTGTCGCTGCGCATATTTACAGTGCGTCTTGTAGTGGCCCTCGTGGTCAAGGGACTCTTTCATATGAAGAGATTATTGCTCCAGAAAATGGCATTTGGGTTTGTGCAAATCACAGTCGAATAATTGATGCGAACAGAGGAACATCCTATCCCTCGCCAACCCTCCACGCTTATAAAAAACTCCACGAAGCTCGCTTAACTCAAGAACAACAAGGTGTTAAAATTGAGTATGGATGGTTTTATGGTATGAAAATTAATGCAAGCCCCTACTTTTTCACACCAGCATCTTTAAAGTTTGGTAAAGTTACTTGTATAATTGGAGGAAATTCCTCAGGAAAATCACTACTTACTGAAATGGTTGCAGGCTTTTCCAATCAGAATCATCTTACAAGACTTAATCATTTTAAAACAAATTCTACTGCGGAAATACAATATTTTACACCAAATCCACATTCTGTGAAACACACTAACTCCAATGGGAATGTGTTTAAATATTTCAGAGATGATATTTCAATTCCTACTCCACCTATAGATTTTAAAATAATATCACCATTAGATATTAAACATCCCAATGTATATCATAAACCAGATTTAGAGAAATTTTCTATCCTTTTGGGTATACCAAAGACCGATATCCTTCGCATCACCGATCTGATTGAACAGTGTGGTACAGGCGATATTTCGAATATACAATTCGTAGATAATGGAGAGTTTTTATATCTTGATTTGTATGGAACTATAAAAAAATTACCATTTCGAGGTCTTTCTGGTAGTGAACAAGTTAGAGTTCTTGTTGAATATGCCATTTTAGCTGCTTATTACTATTCTTTGCAAATCCCTACACTACTTTGTCTAGATTGTGGTATTGCTCAACTTGATATCAAATGGTTTGATCATATTTTATCAATTCTTTTATCAGAAAAATATAATTTCCAAACGATAGTAACATCCCATCCAAAAAATAACATAAATAACGACCAATTATTTGAAGATTGTAACATTATCCATCTATCTGGTGAACGATTTAATGTCTTTATCGAGCAAGATAAATGATTTACAATCTAACGAATCTTCGCACCTGACGCCATATAAATAAAATAACGATAGCCAAAAATCTTTAATTCGGCGTCAGAGTGTGCCACAGGCATCTCTTCGAGACAAGCGGGGGTTGCCTGCCCGACGCAGGCGGGAGATAAGCCATCTATCTGGAAATTGCACGGCTTTGAGTTATGCTGATAATCAGTGATGAACAGGTGGAATATTCAGCTTATTGCAGCTTAATTTCAATGGACATCTTTCCGAATTAACAGCAGCGCTGCTATCGACAGACTCTTTTATGCGGTCACTCATCGTTTGTCTGTTAGGGAAGTAAATATTAAGAATATTACTTGTAGATAACCATATTACTATGTATCTTCTATGTAGATACATTATTTGGAGGTCAATATGCAAACAACAATACAGAAATGGGGCAACAGTCTGGCAATCAGGATTCCAAAATCTTTTGCATCCGAAACGAAAATAAATAATGGAACCAAAGTTGACTTGTTAATTAAAAATAATCAGTTAATCATAGCGCCGATAATAAAAGAAGAATATACTTTAGATGCATTTCTTTCGGAAATTAATGATTCAAATATTCACAATGAAATAGACTTTGGAGAACCGTTAGGAAAAGAATTAATCTAATGAGTTCTAATTATATACCTGGCAGAGGGGATATCGTCTGGTTAGATTTTACTCCGCAAGCAGGACACGAACAAGCAGGTAAAAGACCCGCAATAGTGATTTCTCCTAAAAGTTATAACTCTAAAGTTGGATTCGCCTTATTTCTACCGATAACAAGTAAACAAAAAGGCTATCCTTTTGAAATAAAACTACCAAATGATCTACCAATTTCAGGCGTTGTACTTTCAGATCAAATAAAGAGTTTGAATTGGAAAATAAGGAAAATAAAATATATATGTACTGTTCCTGAAAAATACTATCTGGAAGCTATTAAGAAATTTTCAGTACTGATCAAATAAATTTAACCGCTAATAAATAAAAGCTTGATACGACGTTTCTGTCGTAATCAATCCAGGGTTCAAGAAGCCCGGATTTCAGCGACTAACCCTCACTCGACCGGAAAACGAAACGCTGCCGGTGAGTTTTTTCGTTAGATTTTTATTGCCTCTATCTATGTGTTTATGTATACTAGCACTATGCATAATAGGAGAATAAAGTGAAAGCCTCGGTAGTTGATTTAAGATATAAGATGAATGATGTTTTAAAAGCATTAGACCGAAATGAAAAAATAACAATTCTTTATCATGGAAAAGTAAAAGGAATAATATCACCTGTCTTAAATAAGAAAAACAGGAAAGTCAGTGAACATCGCTTCTTTGGAATGTACGAAAAAAGTAAAAAATCAGTCGAACAAGAGCTGGAAGATTTAAGAGGAAACCGCTACAATGATATTTGATACTGATATCTTTATTTGGGTACAACGGAAAAATGAAAGAGCCGCCGATCTAATTGATAAATCAGTTCAAAGATACTTATCAATACAGTCATATATGGAATTGCTCCAAAGTGCAAATAATAAGAGTCAGCATAAATACATTAAAGATTTTCTAAATGAATACGATTTTATCGTTTTACCCTTTACTGAAAACATCGGACACCGGGCTTCTATCTATATCGAAGAGTACACTTTATCATCTGATTTAAGAGCAGGTGATGCTATTATTGCGGCAACCGCAGTCGAACATAATATGATTCTTGTATCGAGTAACGCTGAACATTTTAAACCAATCAAAGAATTACAATTAAATATATTCAAGCCATAAAAAATTCGTAACTATTCAGCCGCAAACATGTCAGGTTTTATAATTTCCTTTTGGCAACAGGGCTTTACTCTGTAACCCTTCCACATCACAACCCCGAAGCAAAATTATAAACATTAACCACTCAATTTATTGAGTGGATTTGACGCTTCCAGCAATACAAACCGAATTTATTCGGTGAGTACCCCGACTAAAGTCGGGACGACAGGTAGAAGCCATTTTATCCCATCGAATAAATTCGATGGTTAATGTTTTTCTGCAGCCGAGCTAAGTGCCGTTGCGTAGCGCCTGCCCGACCTGTCAGGCGGGGAGCCCCGGAACGATAATAAAACTTGCTCACTTTATATAGCTGAGTAGTTACAAAAATTCTAACAATGCGTATGAACCCGGCGCTTAGATATCTTCTTCCGTCAGTAGCCGGACTTTCTGCTTTTGATGATTTTGAAGATTTTAAAGAAGATTTTTTGAAATAATAATGGAGTTGTGGGATAAAATCTCGCCGTACCACATCTCCAGATCGTTGGAAATTTGATTTGTATAAAGACCGTTCCTTTGCTATCTTTTACTCATGAAACTGAATAGAATCATTACCAGGAAATACTCTTCAAGCAAATCCGGAATAGAAAAGCCGGCGCAAATTTCAGCGAGTGAATCGATCTCTTTTGTTTGGGATTTAAGCAAAGAAGTATTCTCATTAACGAAGAAACACGATGTTGAATCAAGACTACAAAGAGATGTTATCAACATTATTAGAAGAAGAAGTTAATTTTCTTCTTGTTGGTGCATATGCCATGGCGGCACACGGATATCCTAGTGCAACAGGAGATATCGACATTTTTATTCAGCCGAATGAAACCAATGCCGAAAAAGTCTATAGTGCATTGATCAAATTTGGAGCGCCTTTAAAGAACGTTTCCATTGAAGATTTTTCAACCCCGGGCACGATTTTTCAAATCGGAGTTGCGCCAAGAAGAATTTACATAATCAACTCAATAGACTGCGTGTCATTTGAAGATGCTTACTCAGACAGAATAATCGTTGAAATCGAATCCATTCCTGTTCCCGTTATTTCCAAAGAGAATATCATCAAAAATAAAGAGGCGACAGGCAGGCCAAAGGACAAGCTTGACGCCGACAACCTTAAGAATTCCTGACAGTTGCTTCCAAACGACGGCGGGAACCGCGCCTGAAGCAGACGTTATTCCTAAAGAAGGGCTGATAGAAAATCTTGTAAACCGGATATTTGAGAAACAATATATACTTCATTGTTAGTTATCTCTCTCCTTTTTAAATTGAACCGGCAATAATCGAATCAGGTTTTTAAAATTAAAGTAACGTGGCTTTAAATTTTGTATCAATTTATAAACAAATAAGAGGAACGATATGAACAAATCTATTCAACATTTTGCTCTGATCTTTCTATTCACAGTTGGCACCGGCAATTTTACGTCGGCTGCTCCCGACCGCACCACTGCCGCCCATGATCCGATGCCAACCAAAATTCCCGACCACATAATCCTGACCTGGAGTGATGACCCGGCAACCACCCAATCGGTTACATGGCGGACCGATACGAGTATCGTGGAATCCTATGGAGAAATCGCCCGGGCTGACGCTTCGCCAAATTTTATTCATTACACAAATATAATAGATGCAAAAACCGAAAATTTTTTATTGGATGATTACTGCGCCAACTATCATTCGATCACCTTTACTAACTTGCACCCTAATACGCTGTATCTTTACCGCGTCGGATCTGAAGATAACTGGAGGAGCGAATGGTTTCAGTTCCGCACCGCCAGCCGGGAATCTGAGCCCTTTACGTTCATATATTTGGGAGACGGTCAGAATAATTTACTCTCAATGTGGTCCCGCTCTATCCGTGGAGCATACAGCGCCGCGCCGGATGCCCGCTTTATCATACATGCCGGAGACCTGGTCAGCTTCTCAGATTCTTATCTTCAATGGAGTAAATGGTTCGAAGCCGCCGGCTGGATAAACGGCATGGCTCCTTCCATTCCGGTTCCCGGAAATCATGAATACTATCACGGTTCCGGGAAAAAACGCTATTTAACTGACTACTGGCGACCGCAATTCACACTTCCGGAAAACGGTATTGATTCACTTCCCGAAAGTAATTATTACATCGATTTTCAGGGCTTACGAATACTGGCGATGAATTCTAATGAACATCTTGAAGAGCAGGCAGAATGGCTGGAAACAGTCCTGAAAGACAATCCGAATCGCTGGACAATTGCCACGTTTCATCATACGATTTACGCAGCCACTGTTAATCGGGATCATAAAAAGCTCCGTGAAACCTGGAAACCGCTATTTGATAAATACCATGTCGATCTCGTCCTTGCCGGTCATGATCACGCCTACTCCCGGGGACATAATATCGATCCGAACATCGGAATTTCCGACCCGCAAACAGGGACGGTTTACGTTGTATCGGTTAGCGGACCTAAAATGTACGACTTGACTGACGACCGCTGGATGGACCGGGCAGCGGAAAACACGCAGCTGTATCAGGTTATCTCAGTTGATCAGAAGACACTCAGTTATCGTTCATATACTGTAACCGGTGAATTATATGATGCTTTTCAGGTTATTAAAAAGAAGAATAAACCCAATAAAATTATCGATCAAAAACCGCAAAATTTTCCCGAAAGAACATTTCAGAACACATTATCAATTCCGAAATAGAGCAAAAATTTGTATAATTGGCGGATGAAAAATATTTTACGCCATACCTGTCTCGTTTCTTGCGTCTTGTATCTTGTGTCTCTGATCTCCTGCCCGGAAAAATCCACAGGTCCGGACGGAGTAGCGGTTCCGACCAATATCACCATTGAATTAGTTTCCGGAAATACAATCCGGCTCACCTGGAACTGTAAATCCGACGATATATCGGCTTTTCATATTGAACGTCGCGTTGGCGAAAATCCCTGGCAATTCAAATATGTTGCTGTTGATCCCGATAGTTATTCATTTTCCGAACCATTCAATCCGAATTCAGACACCTTGATCGCATACCGGGTGCGTACTATTATGGATAGCGATTCATCGCTTGAATCCGCTGCCTGTGTCTTGTTTCCCTCAGAGACCACCCCCAACAATCTCAGTGTCAAACAAATCGACCTGCAAAACTTCCGGCTGCATTGGCAGGACAACAGCATCGGCGAAGATTACTTTGCGATTGATAAGAAAACCGGTTCCGGCGACTGGCGATTCAATTATGTTTTACTTAGTGAGAATTCTACCGAATATATCGAAAAAGCCGGTTCAAGTTCGGATACCGTATATTATCGTTTATCGGCTGTCGCAGGAATCAGCCAGTCCGAAACCAGCCCTGTAGTCAGCCAAAAATTGTCCGCACTTTCCCTTGAGAATCTCTATTTCGGTACGGACAACTCCCTTGAAGTCATGACCTGGAATGTTCAGAATTTTCCCCGCAATAATGACATTACTATTTCAAGTTTCGCCCGGGCTATTCAATCCCTGGATATTGATATCATCGCATTGCAGGAGATAGAGAGCTCGACGGGATTTTCCGCATTAATTGATTCTCTCGATCATTATCAGGGTTTCCGCGCCAGCTCGGCTTATGCGAGTATGAATCTTGCTATTCTGTACAATACAAACTCGGTTACAATCGATTCTGTCTATGAAATCCTGGAAAATGAATGGCGCGCTCTGCCGCGTTCACCATTGGTAATAGAAGGATATTGGAAGGACAATCCTGTTATCGTGATCAATAATCATTACAAATGCTGTGGCGATGGAGTAATTGAGCACGGAAACACCAATGATGAAGAATACCGCCGCTACCAGGCAAGTGAGTTACTGGAAAATTACATCCAATCTCACTTTGATGATCAAAATGTCATCGTAGCTGGCGATCTCAACGACGAGATTACCGACCATCAGAACAATAATGTATTCCAACCCTTTATCAATCAATCCAATGCATATATGTTTGCCGATATGAGCATCGCATCCGGCAGCAGCGCCCTGTGGTCCTATCCCACCTGGCCCAGTCACATCGATCATATTTTGATCAGCAACGAACTTTTTGACGAATTCAATGATACCCGCAGTGATATTCAGACGATCATCGTGGATAATTATATGCCCGGCGGCTGGAACGAGTACGCCGTCAAAATATCCGACCATCGACCGGTGGCAATAAAACTGTATTTCCAACCATGAGTAACAAAACTATGCGAAAAATCAGCCTGTTTTTCATCAATATTGTAATAGCCCCTTGCTTAGTGACATAATAAATTGCTACTACGTTGTATTAATTTTCATGACTGTCAATGCACAAAAGTCCTTTTTACAGGATTAATGATGAAGCGCGTGCATTAGCGTATCGATTTAATTCCCTACTCAGGTGAACTTACAGGACTTAACCGGTTCACTACTTTATCAGCCGTGGTGACAAATGCGAATCCGAATGCAAGATTAAGAAGACTTGCCTGGTGCATCTCTTCGTTGATCGTCCCTGTTCCATCGGCAAGAACGAACACTCTGTAATCCCGGTAATAGGCATCCCGCGCGGTGGATTCACAACACAGATTGGTCATAATGCCGGAAACAACAAGGTCTTCTATCCTAAGACAACGAAGCACGGTCTCCAGGTCGGTATTGTAGAATGAAGAGTAACGGTGTTTGAAAATGACTTTCTCATTGAGCGCCGGAGCAAGGTCGGGATGAATTTCGCTTTCCGGACTTCCTTCGAGACACATTCCTTCCCACCACCATTGCATTATACCGCTGTCAAGATTATCGGGATGGTGAACATGCCGTGTAAAAATCACCGGACGTCCAGCCTTACGGAAAGCCCCAATGACGCGCTTCAGCGTCGGTAGAATAGCCTGACCGCCACAAGTGAACGTCGGAGAACCGGCGTCCAGAAAAAATTTCTGCATATCGATTACGATCAGGGCGCTCTTATCCGGGGTTAACGCCATCTCATGCTGATTATACGGGTGAATCTTCGCCAGCCACTGTTTGCTCTTCCGGGCAATGGTTTTTTCTGTTACATATGGTTCCACAGCAATTCCTTTCTTTAGTCTTGATAATGATCTGTTTTTCCCACAAATGTACGGATATTTTCTTTATCTTTATTCGTCTTTAATTCGTGAATTAGTGGCTTCTTATAATCCTTATCCGTAAACTCATTCTTCTCAGGATAATATATAACATTAGCCAAAAACACAATGGAAATTTATCGGATTCGGATAAAAACACATTTTTTCTGAAACTATAGCCCAGCCTTGCGAAGGCTTCTATCCTCCGCATAGATAAAAACTATATCCTTTTCGGAACTGCCCTGATTATTTCGATATATTTTTCCGATCCAAAAATCACACTATCTAATTTATTATTTTACTTATACATAAAACTTTCCTATATTTGCCGTGTTATTTTATGTATAAATAAAACATGCGAGGTTCTCATGAAATCATATATCCTACGCCCTCACTATCTGGCAAAAATCTCCCCCTTTATAAATCAGCCTTTAATTAAAGTCATCGTCGGACAAAGACGTGTCGGAAAAAGTTATTTGCTGTTGCAACTGATAGATCACATCCGTCAACAGTACCCTGACGCCAACATCATTTACATTAACAAAGAACTCTACGAATTCGATTCAATAAAAGACTATCACGATCTCATCCGGTATATATCCGTTAAAACACAAGCGGATAACCCCAATTATGTATTTATCGATGAGATACAAGATATCCGTGAATTTGAAAAAGCCATTCGCAGTTTACAGTCGGATGGAAATTATGATATCTACATTACCGGTAGCAATGCCAACCTTTTATCCGGAGAATTAGCTACCCTGCTTAGCGGCAGATATATTGAATTTACCGTATATAGTCTTTCATATCCTGAATTCTTAAAGTTCCATAAGTATGATAACACGAACGACACATTGATGAAATATATCAAATTCGGCGGATTGCCCTATCTGATTCATTTGGAACTGACGGAGGATATTATATATGATTATTTGCAAAGTATCTACAACAGCATTTTGCTGAAAGATATTGTTGCACGATATCAAGTACGCAACGTAAATTTTTTGGAAAATCTGGTGCGATTTCTGGCAGATAACATTGGTAATCTTACTACCGCAAAACGGATTAGCGATTTTCTCAAAAATCAGAAAATTAACATGTCTCCGAATATAATTCTGAATTATCTGAGCAACCTTATTTCATCGAATATCATCCTGAAAGCTTCACGGTTGAATATTGAGGGAAGAAAAATATTCGAGATCAGTGAAAAATATTACTTCGAGGACTTGGGTTTGCGGCATACTCTGGTTGGATACAGACAATCAGCTATAAATCAAGTTTACGAAAATTTGGTATATAATCACTTGATTGTAAATGGTTATAAAGTATATATAGGGCAATTATCAAACCGGGAAATTGATTTTGTGGCAGAGAAAGGGAATGACCGTCTGTATGTTCAAACTACTTATTTAATTCCAAATAAACAGGTATGGGAACGGGAATTTGGAAATCTTCTGACAATAAAGGACAATTTTCCTAAATTCGTTGTCTCCAATGATGAATCTGCCGGCGGTTCCGAAAAAGGTATTGAACATCTGCATATTCGGGATTTTTTAACTAGAACATGGTAGAAAAATCAATCTGCCTCACTAAGGCTTCCAGCCCTGCGTGATAAATTCCACCTTCGTAAGGCTAAAAACATCGAAAACATGGCATTATACAATAATGAACTTCATGCCGTCAGTGCATTTCGCAGGGTTGTTGAAGTTTCCGAGCCGGATAGCTTCCACTCACTGGACGATCTGGTGATTCACATTAATGAAACCTTCCGGACTGTCATGAAAGCCTGCGGTTATGCCGAAGCAGGAAGAATCGGTATTAAGCGGAAAATGTTAAAAGTTGCGAAATATGTCCAGAGTGATTAATCCCGCTTTTTACTCTCTATTTCTTTTAATTCTTCATCAGAATATTTTTCCATCGTCCAGCCCGTGTAGCCATACAATATTGAAATCAGGGGATTAATCAGATTCAGAAAAGCAAACGGCGCATAGGCAAAGGGATAAACGCCCAGCGTTGCCCACATGAAAGCGCCACCGCTATTCCATGGAATCAGAGACGACGTCAAGGTACCGCCGTCTTCCAGCACACGGGACAGGTTCTTCGGTTTCAATCCCCTTTCATCATAAATCTTTTTATATATTCTGCCTGGCAGAACAATGGATAGGTATTGGTCACCTGCAATTACATTAGTACCAATACAGGTTAAAATTGTCGCTGTTACTAACGAACCGGTACTCTTTGCAATTGATAATATTTTCAGGGCAATCTCTCTGAGCATTCCCGTGCCCTCCAACACTCCGGCGAAACTCATAGCGCATAAAATCAGAGCAACGGTCCACATCATACTATCCATCCCGCCGCGGGTCAATAAACTGTCCACTGCTTCCACTCCTGAACCTGAAACAAAACCATAGTGAGCCGCTTTTACAATCTCAGTCGGACCTGACCCCTGAAAGATCCAGGCAAAGAGAGCGCCCAGCACCGTTCCGCCGATCAATCCGGGAATAGCCGGTATGCGTAAAATGACCATAGCTATCACTAACAAAGGCGGCAACAATAACAACGGTGTGATATTAAATTGAGTAGTAATTCCACTGAGAATCGTCCGGATGCCCTCGAGATCAAGTTCAGTTTGGCGGTATTTCAAGCCCAGAATTCCATAAAGAATCAGGGCAATTGCCAGGCTGGGTCCGGTTGTATAGACCATATGCCGAATATGCTCAAACAACTTTGATCCCGCCATTGCCGGGGCAAGATTTGTTGTATCGGACAGCGGCGACATTTTATCGCCAAAGTAAGCGCCTGAGATGATCGCGCCTGCAACCATCGGCAGAGGAATCCCAAACCCTTCACCTACACCGATCAAGGCGATTCCAACCGTGCCCGCTGTCGTCCATGAACTTCCCGTAGCCAGCGATACGATCGAACAGATCACCGCAGTGGCAACTAAGAAAATACTGGGCGATATCAATTTCAAACCGTAATAAATCATCGTCGGTACGATACCGGCTAATATCCAGGTCCCGATAATCATACCGATAATCATTAAAATCAAAATTGCCGACATGGATAGTTTTATTGTATTGACAATACCGTCCTGGATTTCCTGCCAGTGGTAGCCGGACAGTGTTGCAACGATTGTCGCCACCACCGCAGCTGTCAGTATCGGAATATGCGGATCGCCGTGCAGAAAACGAAGAGTATAGATCAACGCAAGCGCCAGATATATGATTGGGATCATGGATTTCGCAAAGCTCATGGATTTTTCAGCGCTTCTTTTCATTCGATCGATCTCCGGTCAATGCTCATATTTAAAGAAAAACAGAATAATTTTCTCCGCATTATCGATAAAAACAACTCTATTTTCAGATATTTACATCATTCTATAAGCGGCAATATAGCAAAAATAACAAAAACATTTAAGAGAAAAGCTTGGAATAAGTGTACCGGTAGTTTTAGATTTCGAAGGATGATTGGATTAAAACTACTCGACCGTTACATCATTACTAAATTCCTGATTATTTTTCTGCTTTCACTAATTACGTTCCTGGCAATTTTCCATATCGTCGATGTGATTGAAAAGATCGATAAATTTCTGAAATCACAGATGTCTCTCACCGATGTGGGTTGGTATTATTATTATCAGTTTCCATATTTCATTGACATCGCTATTCCTATGTCTTTATTGCTGGCGACTGTTTTTACTATCGGCATGCTTGGGAAAACTAATGAGTTGGGCGCTATTAAAGCCTCGGGCATCAGTCTGTATCGCTTATCCATCCCGCTGTTGCTTATCGGTTTTTTATTCAGCGTGGGCACTTATTTTTTTGAAGATGCCGTCGTAATTCCTGCATCGCGCAAACGGATCGACATTGAACAAAATCAGATGAAACGGCACAAGAGGCGCAAAAAGACCGTCTATAATAACATCATGTTTCAGGATTCGCCCACCTGCAATATCGTGATCTCCAAATATGATACAAAAAATTATACCGGTAACACTATTACGATTCAGCAAACCAGGAACAACATACTCACTCAGAGAATTGACGCCCGTAAAATGGTATGGAATCCTGATCAAAATGCCTGGTTGCTGAGCGATTTCAAAATCCGCCAATTCAATGCCGAAGGTTACGAAACAGTATCTTCAATTTTTACCGACTCGCTTTTTCAATTTAACCTGCGACCGCAGGATGTTACCCAAACCAGTCTGGACCCGGAAAGTATGCGTTTCAGGGAACTATCAGATTTTATCAAACGCCTTCAGGAAAGCGGAAACGATCCCCGCAAATGGAAAGTTAACCTCTATTTTAAATTGGCGTTCCCCTTCACTAATTTTATTGTTATTCTGTTCGGTTTACCCCTCGCTGCCATGCGGGAAAAAAAAAGCATAAGCTTTGGCGCCGGTATGAGCCTGCTGGTAATTTTTATCTACTATGGCTTTATCAAATTCGGTCAGGTAATGGGATATAGAGGGCTGCTTAGTCCCATGCTATCAGTCTGGATCGGAAATATAGTATTCCTGGCAGGAGGCGCATACCTTCTGTACAAGATCCGCCAATAAATTAATGCTGTATTATTGTTTGGGTTCTTTCCTTCGCCCGGTCGTATAGACAACGAATGAAAAATCAATCCCCTTAGCAGTTGTAAACCATAAACCGTGATTTAATCCCAGCGCCCAATCAATGTGAATGAACCCGGCATGATATCCACTGCCAAATGATAACTGCCGATGATCTTTCCCGCCAAATGAAACGCCTACCCGGATGGGAAGCTTTGGAGAGCGGGTAAATTCCACACCAGTGCACCACTTCCAGGCTCCGAATGAATACAGGCGATCTTCGAATCCTACGACAAAATCCGTACTAATCTGGATACCGTCCTCCAGCCATTTGGACATACTGAAACGCGCCAGGCTGGGATAACGCATTACGAATTCTGTTGAATCTTGCACGGTTTCTCCACCCCCTGGGAAAATATCATCATAGTCGCTCTTCCCGAAAAACTTATCAAAGCGGGCTTCATTCACCTGAAATTGATATACATAATGATCGCCGTCCCAGAAAAATCCTTTGTCGCCCATTATTCTGGACATAAGAGTGCTTTTATTCCAGTTGATTCTCCCAAAGATATTGGTCACGGAAAAACCGAATCGATACCCCTTAATTTCACTCGACGTTATTCCGAAATCCAGCCCGAAACCGCGCCCGCCGATGGACTGTTGAAAGAGATAATATCCCTCGCCTGTAATGTAATTCTTTCCGGGCTCGAAGTAGGTTACAATTGAACCGTAAGATGAATCGGGATTCAGTCCCAGATAGCTGATCCCCTGCAGGTATTTAAAGGTAAATCCCACAAAGAAATCACTGACCGGAAAAGCAAACGAATATGCCAATTGATTCATCAGGAGAAATTCCTCGTTAAAATCCAGACTCAATTCTTCTCCTATAGGATTACCATCAAAAATAAATTGCACCATTCCTTTCGGGAGACCAATATCACCGATCATGATCAGATCCGATGTAAAGGCTTTATTTGCCCGGGAAAAGTTTAAATAGGGCAAAGGTATATGTAGATCTGTGAATATTCGCCAACCATTGGATGGAATTTCGCTCATAAATTGCTGTTTCAATTTCCCGCCATCGGCTTCCAGATCCTTACCGTTATATTCGTTATAATTTTGCAGGGAAATGAAATTATTTGAAAAACTGGTGTTGATACCACCTATTAAACGGTAGGAATTGTATTTGCCTTGAATAGCCAGGTTGGCTGGATTGTAATCTACCGTGAACAACCCACGCGCCATGACGCCGTAGGCGCCTGCCAATGCCATTCCCCGTGGATCTCTGCGGGTTTGAGCCATTGACGGCAATACAAGCCCCAATATCATCATTATAATCCAGAATCCTTTTAACCGTAATAACGACATCTTATTTTTTCCTAAACCCAGTCTGCTTTTTTAAACTATCCGTCTCGGTCGTATCCTGATCTGCATCGCCGGTCCCGAATAAGGCTCCGGCTTCCATCGTCAGACTAAGCACCGTAATAATATCAATTTTATCATTATATCCAATGGAAACAAAATCATCGGTTCTGTCTAAATGGATACGAGGACGGATATAGTGGACTTCATCCCCAATGATAGTCTCTACTCTGGCAGAGTCAAGAGTGGATGTATGTTCCACAAATCCCGGAATTTTCACTCTGTTTGCCTGATCGAGAACCGGCGCCGGCAATTCGATGGTCACTAAAGTATCGATAACGATATTTATCACCCCGGTATCGGTAATAGCGAAAAGGGAATCATTAATCCATTGATATCCCGAGTCAACGCTATCCGGTGACAATGGAAAATAGTCATAGTTCGAAATAAGCACGTCCACTCTGCCGGATAGTGGAAAATCATTAACGACTTGTGATACAATTGAGGCTTCAATAAATCCATCCTGGATACGTTGTCGGGTTTCTTCATCCATTGGAGACATTTCGTTTGATTTGACCGGAATAAAGGTCATGTTATTTACTTGCATGTTAAATGGCACAACAACTTCATAGGTTCCCCAGAATGATTTGTTGACCTGCAGTTTGGAAGTATCATTTGCCGGGATAGCCGCTTCTCCGAAAACCATCATGGAATCGGGAACCAAATTAAAAATCGTGGCGATATCAATTACCAGATTCGACTCGGCAACAGGCTCCGCATCGCTTGCCTTTAGGATGGTTTCATTAGCCGTGATTATTTCAGGTTCCTGTCCTTCCTTGTATCCCTCAATATTAAATTCCAATTCAGTTTGCGCCTGTATTTCATTAAACAGGTGGATAATTAGTAATACTTCTCCGAAATTCACATCACCGAAACCAGTGGGAATATCACTGATCGTTAATGGCGGTATGGCAAAAGTTTCATTGAAAAAACCTTCAATTTCCTTGAATTTGATAACGGAAATATTAAGTTTAAAATCCAACATCCCACCGCCAAAGTCGAGCGGAATGGTCGTTACCGTATCACCCGGATCCGGCAACAGTTCGATTGTCGTCACAACAATGATCGAATCCACAACTGTTGTAGGATCAGGATTTCTTAGCGTGTCCAGATCGAGGCGCTCGGAACTGTCGGAAACCGTATCTGTATATAGCAAAGCCTTGATTGTCAAAGCTCCCGTTTCAGTATAAAAATTTAAAAATGTCATGTCCATATCCATATTGATCGGCAATGTGTTTTCAATCCGCCAGCTGATCAGATTCGTATCGAGACTGAGAGTTGGCGTTTCACCGATAATGCCACGGAAGATTGTATTGTTCGACTCGGGCAACGGTTGGGCAACACGGGTTTCGATTGGTTCCGGTTTCCCCGTAAAACTCTCTATTTCCTCCATCTCAACACCTATAATCAATGTCAAATACGGGTCGGTATTTGCGGGGATTGTAAGCGGCTGATCGTTGGTGCCAGCCAGAATAGCGGATATTGAGATAATAACCTGATCCATAATCTGCTTTCCCCGCAGATCACTGCTATCTGTCACCGTTTCTCCTGGAGGAATGGTTTCATAAAACGACTCTGCGATTAAACTGCCATCTCTGTTTTTCATTTGAATAATGACTGAATCCATTGCCATCAGCATTTCATTTTCTATTGATGTTGAAAAGTTCCCCTTGCCAATCGTAAGGTAATCCACTCGTTCAAAATAGGGAATACTGTCACTACTGAAAATCTGATATGAATAATCCTGATCTATTAAAGGCATACGAGGGACTGGATTGATGGTCAGGTCCACCGATTGAGGTAACGGTATACCAAATAATGTTGAGAATTTTATTGTTTGTGGAATTGAAATTGATACCGGATTATTTGCCTGATCTATATCGGCAAAATCCTGCTGAAATGTCACTGATGTTGCCGATGGAATAACAAAAATATCCTCGGTTAAGGTAACGGTATCCAGCGAACCATCGAATTTGAAGTAGAGCGAGTCCGATAATGAGTCACCGTATATATTGTTCGTTGTATCGTGCAATCCAGAGAGATAAAGCGTTACGTCGGCAAGAGGCAGGTTAATTGTCTGATAAAATTTGGGCATTTCCGGTGGCTGAAGCGGTTCGAAAGTACAGCTGAACGCTACCCATAAAAGGATAATAATTATAAAGATAAACAGAGTTTTAAAATTTACTGGAATTCGAAAGTGTGTCACTCAGCAATGGTCCCGGGATATTAATTAACCCAACAGATTATGATTAATTATTTTGATTTTTTCTTACCGGTAAAATATGAGATCAATGAGAAGTGAATCCCCTTTGAAGTATGCAGCCAGATACCCCGATGAAATCCGATGGCCCAGTCCAGATGGGCAAAACCAAGATGCAGACCGCTGCCCAGGTTTACCTCCCACCCGCTGATATCACCAATAGCAAGCCCGAAACGTAGGGGTGTTTTGGGCAGATACGTATATTCAACTCCCATGGAGCAACGCCAGCCTTTATGATAGTTGAAGCGATCGCTAAAACTGGTTGAAAAATCCAGCGCCAGCAGTAAATCTTCCTTCATCTGCTTTGCCAGTCCAAATCGCAACACCAGCGGTAATTTAGTCCTGAAAATCGTCGAGTCATCCTCGCTTACTTCTTTTTTACTGTAAAAGAAATCGCTGTAGGCGCTATCCCCTTCGAACAACTCGTTGGCGGCAACATTGCTAAATGCAAACTGATAATGAAAGGATTCACCTTCAAAGGGCAGATCAAGATTCTTGTTTTTTATCAACCCGTCCTTTACCTGATTACCCATAAATTCCAGTATTGAGGTTCCCATACCGTTTGAAAAAAGAGTAGGTTTGTTCCATTTTATCACAGCGGCAATATTTTGAACGCTGAACCCTATATTCAAGCCGCTTTTATCACGATAAGTGACGCCGAGATCAAGACCAACGCCTTTTCCCGCTCCGGATTGCCGGAACAGGTAATCACCTGAACCGGTTAGTACGAATGATGCAGTATCTACTTCGATCAACCCTGTACTGCGTTTGGGATCTAATCCGTAATACCCCAGACCCTGAATATATTTCAAAGAAAATCCAAACGCCAGGTTTTCATAAGGAATTCCCATGGAATAGGCGTATTCAATCGCCGTCATGGCGTCTATACGAAGATCAGTCTCGTATTTTACGCCCTTTTCCCAGTTTCCGAAAATCACATCCAGCGCCGGTTTGGAAATGTAATAATCCGATATGTAAAGTACATTCGTTGTAAACGCTTTATTTCCAACGGAAAAGTTTACGATCGGCAGAGGAATGTGAATACTGTAGTTAGTACGCCAGCCGGTATCGGGTAAATCGGCAAGGAATTCCCGCTGAAGTTTCCCATTTTCGACAGTCAGGTCTTTTCCACCGTATTTCGAGGTCGTGAGCAGAGAATAGAAATTATTGGTCATCTGCCAATCGATTCCACCCAGGTAAAAATAGGATTTATACTTCGACGGAAATGCCAGGTTAGCCGGATTGCTGCTGACACTGAACACTCCTTCGGAAATTGCCGTAAAAGCGCCGCCCAGAGCAACCGCACGCGGATGAGTTAGAGTCTGTCCGGATAATGACACGACCATAATCAGCAAAATCACCGCAACCTGTTTTTGGCTTCGAATTCTTATCTGATTAGGTATAATTGGCATTTTCATTAACCTATCCGGTCGTATCCATCGTATCGGTTTCAGTCTGATTCAATACCGACGGATCAAATAATAAATTCATATATATTTTCAGCCCGATTGAATAATTCGATCGTAAAAGTACTTGCGTAGTATCGGGGTTCGTCAAATAAAATTTCGGCAGGATATAACAGGTGTCCGCTAATAATGCCAGCACACTGGAATCCGCCATATAAAACACATCGCCAACCCCAGCATATAATAGCGTATCGTTCCGCATCTGCGCCAGAGGAAGGTCGATAACAGCCAGTGTGTCGATGAGCACCATTTCCGTATCAGCTGCAATATAGTAGAGTGTATCGTTAATATATTCATAACCGGCATAACAATCAGCTTCCGCAGAATCAGTTGGAAATTCTCTATGATTGCCAATCAGTAAATAAATAGATCCGCTGAATGGCGTCCGGTTCGTTACACTTATGTCAAATTGAGCGCCATTCTGGGATCGGCTTACATTTGACCGGGTCAGACTGTCTGTAATGAAAAACCGGGTTGGATTTGCGGCGGCCAGCTGTATCTCTACCGGCAGGGTAATTCGAAGTGGCGCATACAGCCGATAGCCGACGGTCAATTCATTTTCGAAAGTGCTGCCGTTATACCAATCCGTCACCAGACTGGCTTCGACATAAAACGTGATACTGTCCGGAAGATTCGCCATGATTCGCCCAATATTCAGCTCATAAGCCGTTCCGCTCACCGTAAAGACAGAATCAATTATTGTATCTGCGACGTGTTGCTTTTTTCCACTCATGATAAAAATAATCGACTCGAAGCCGTCGGCATTGGCCAGGCTAAAATCGACAACGGCTCCTTCAAATTGAATACTGTCGGCTCCAATCGGGCTACTGATAAATTCCTGGGTGCTGAGATTCCCGAAGGCGTTGACGCTCCCGTAAAATTGATTCAGACTAATCTCACCGACCTCAATGGTAATATCCAAATCCTGATTCAAGGGTTCCCGCAGTGTATCCTGTATCTGCACGGCAATGGCAAACGCCAAGGAATCGACAAATGAGATTCTGTCCAGACTCATTACCGAGTCGTCTTCTACCGCTAAGGTCAGCGTGTTCTCCAAAACATTTGCGGCCAGTGATAGGGTATCAAACCAGACCGTATCCGCGGCAACGTTATAAAAATTCCGGGCAACGACTGCAATGTCCAGATCATTCGCCAGCGAATCCGACAGCGTCGCCGTAATCCGAATGGAATTCACAGCAGCGCCGGCATCGGAATTCATTAATCCCTTGATAACCTGGTTGTTTTGTGTGCTCACTTCTCCGAGCAAATCGGTCCGATAGACCGGAACAGGATTATTCACCTGGGCATTTATCGATGCTAAGTCAATCCGTTTCTGTATGGACAGAGCCGGAATTTTCCAATAGTCGGGAGAGATGGGCACCGATTGACCCGGCAAATTTTCAGCCAGATAGTACATCTGCTTAAAACTCGTATCCGCATAAATCGGATTAGACTGATCCGCCGTAGAATCATAAACCATATCCAGAAAAGAATATGTTTTATCCAGCAGCGGAATGATTAATTTTGAATTCCAGCGCGCCGGTAAACGAGGCATTGTGGGCACTTCGAATTCACATCCGATCACCCACCACAATAAAAGCAGTAAAAAATATAAGGTTATTCTGTTTTTCACATCATTCTGCCGCGAATGTATCATTGATTCTCTGTTCTATGTTCCTTCGCTATATGCTGTTTTATATCGTATTTGTTCTTCTGTCAAATAATCAATGTCCAAACCCATGGTTTTGAGCTTCAAAGCTGCGATTTCCTGATCCTGTTCCTCGGATATGTCATAGACTTTATTTTCCAGCTTCCCGGCATTCTTTGCCAGGAACATCATCGCCATGAACTGGTTAGCAAATGACATATCCATCACTTCGGACGGATGTCCTTCGGCGGCAACCAGATTCACCAGGCGTCCTTCGCCGAGTATGAAAATTCGTTTTCCGTTTTTTAACGTATACTGCACACAATTCGGTCGAATTTCTTTTTTCGACTCGGTTAATTCTTCAAGATCATTGAGATTGATTTCACAATCATAGTGACCGGTATTACATACAATCGCGCCGTCTTTCATCTTTTCAAAATGGCGTTTGACAATTACATCTTTCATGCCGGTTGCCGTAATAAAAATATCACCGATCGATGCGCATTCATCCATTGGCATGACTCGATATCCATCAAGGGTTGCTTTTAGAGCCGCGGTTGGTTTCACTTCGGTGCAGATCACATTAGCGCCCTGACCATCGGCGCGCATGGCGCATCCTCTTCCGCAATGTCCATATCCGGCAACGACAAAGGTCTTGCCTGCTATTAAAACGGATGTTGCACGAATAATACCATCCATCGATGACTGACCGGTGCCATATACATTATCAAAATCCCATTTCGTTTCGGCATCATTTACCGCCACAACCGGATATAGCATTTTCCCATCCGCCGCCATTGCCCGCAAACGGTGAATACCGGTGGTCGTCTCTTCCGACCCACCCAATATTTTCCCGGCTAATTCCGGATATTTATTATGAATCGTAAAGATCAAATCCGCACCGTCATCCAGAGTAAGCGTCGGCTCTTGTTTCAGGGTCTGATCGATGCACCAGTAAAATTCTTCCGTCGTTAATCCATGCCATGCCCAGATGGGAATACCTTCTTCGTAGAGTGCGGCAGTGACGTCATCCTGAGTGCTAAGTGGATTACAGCCACTCCAGGCAACCTGAGCTCCGGCGGCTTTAAGCGTATGAATCAACACGGCTGTCTCTTTAGTAACATGTAAACAACCGCTAATCCGCATTCCTTTTAAAGGTTTTGCTTCTTTATATTTTTCACGCAGTAGCATCATTACCGGCATATGGGACTCAGCCCATTCAATTTTCAATCGACCGGATTCGGCAAGTTTTATATCTTTTATTTTTCCTTCCATCATTTCACTCCAAAATAGGTTTTTAATTCATCAACTTTATCGGTTTTTTCCCAGGTAAATTCATCGTCTTCACGTCCGAAATGACCGTAAGCGGCAGTTTTGTAATAAATCGGGCGCTTTAACTGCAAATGCTTGATCAATTCCGATGGTTTCAAGGGAAATATCTTACGGATGGCAACTACCAATTTATCTTCGTCCACAACGTTGGTCCCGAATGTATTCGCATACACCGAAACCGGTTCTGCCACACCGATGGAATAAGCCAGCTGAATTTCACATCTTCTCGCCAACTTAGCAGCGACAATATTTTTTGCGATATAACGCGCCATGTACGAAGCAGAACGGTCAACTTTTGACGGATCCTTGCCGGAAAATGCGCCGCCGCCATGGCGTCCCATGCCGCCATAAGTATCAACGATAATTTTTCGTCCGGTTACACCGGCATCGGCTTCCGGACCTCCCACTGCAAAAATGCCCGTTGCATTAATATAGAATTTTGTTTCGGGAGTCAGATAGGGCTCACATACCGGGAAGATAACGTGCTTCTTTATGTCGCTGACAATCTTTTCATGAGGTATATCAGGATTATGATGGACAGCCACGACAACACCGGTAATCGATTTGGGTTCACCGTCAATGTATTCGACCGTGACCTGAGATTTACCATCCGGTCTGACCCAGTTCAGGATGCCTTTTTTCCGAACCTCCGCCAGGCGCATGGTAATCTTATTTGCCAGGGTAATAGGCAGCGGCATCAATTCGGGAGTTTCGTCGCAGGCAAAACCAAACATCATACCCTGATCACCGGCGCCCTGTTCATGTTTATCGGTCTCATTCACACCCAGTGCGATATTTTCACTCTGTTCATGAATCGAAGTGATCACCGAACAACTTGTTGCATCAAGTCCAAAATCCGAATTGGTATATCCGATCCGTTTCAGTGTGTCACGAACTATACGGGGAATATCTACATATCCCCGGGTTGATATTTCTCCAACGACCATCACCAGTCCGGTAGTCGTAAGCGTTTCACAAGCTACCCGGCTATCCGGGTCCACTGTCAGTAACGCATCTAATACAGCATCAGAAACGGCATCGCAGACTTTATCAGGATGTCCTTCGGTTACGGATTCAGATGTAAAATGGTATTTTCCCATAAAATTTGATCTCCAATTTTAAACTAAACAAACATAAGGCACACTACTTATAAAATCAACCTAAATTCTGACGGGAAGCATCCCCCACATCTATACTGTGATCCGTGCCATATACTTCGGCTGCCTGACCAATCAAACTGTTTTTCAAAACAGCGTTCCGGACATGAGCTGTTTCATCAATAATTGTATCTTCGAGAATAGACCGTTCTACGACAGCGCCTTGCGCAATACTGACATAGGGACCAATAACACTATCTGCAACGGATGCATCGGAATGAATATAAACAGGAGGAACAATAATTGTATTTTTAAACGAGAGTTGCTCTGGCGTCAAATGGTTTAATAAATGGCGATTTGTATTAAGGAGAGTTTCACGGGTTCCGCAATCATAACAGGCGTGAATCTTTTCAACGATCATTTCTTCATTCCAGTCTAACAACACCTGCAGCGCATCAGTTAATTGATATTCACCTTTCGTCGTGATATTATTATCAATGATGTTGCGGATTGCCTTTTTTAATAAATTCTCATGCTGCAATAAGTAAATCCCGGCAATTGCCAGATTACTGACAGAATGCTCCGGTTTTTCAATAAGATGTTTAACTCTCCCGCCTTCCAGTTCGGCAATGCCGAATCGGCGCGGGTCTTCGACTTCCATCACGCCTATGATATTCTTATTACTTTTAACAAACTGGTTAAAATCCAGATCGAGAATAGTATCTCCCAGTATAATCAAAACCGGTTCATCATGGTCAACCAGTCCCATCTCCACGGCATGTCCCAATCCCTTTCGCTCCTTCTGATCTACAAAATTCACCTGAATCGGATAGTTATTGCGGACATACTCAATGACCATATCCCCTTTATAACCGACAATCAGTGTAATTTCATCAATACCGGATTGGATCAGCTTGTCGAGGATATGTCCCAGAATTGGTTTACCTGCTACAGGTATGAGCACCTTTGGTCGTGTCAATGTAAGAGGTTGTAAACGTTTCCCAATTCCAGCAGCTGGAATGACCGCTTTCATGCATTTTCTCCCTGTTTACTCAAAATCCTTTTTCAGATACTGCTCCAGCATCGCCATACGGGATTTTTTCCGAATCTTAGCCGCCAGTTTTTTCTCAAAATCTTTAGCAATATTTTTTCCCATGAATTTCAAGAGATGGTTCATCGCGATCACTTCCGCAATAACGGTAATATTCTTACCGGGATAAATCGGGAGGTTTACAAGCGGTGTATTAACTTCGAGAATTTTTACGTAATTTACTTTAGCGCCTATTCGTTCATAATTAGCGTCATCATCCCATTCAACTAGCTCTACCTGAACTTCCACACGTTTCTGCTGGCGAATCGCCTGAATACCGAACATCTGACGGACGTCAACGATGCCCAGACCACGGACTTCCATGTGATGTTCGAGAAATTCATTACTGGTCCCGATAATCACATTATCAGCGCGACGAATGATTTTAACAATATCGTCAGCCACCAACCGGTGTCCCCGTTCAACCAGGTCCAAAGCGACTTCACTTTTCCCGATACCGCTGCGACCTGTTAACAACAGTCCAACCCCATATACATCTACCAGCGAACCATGTACGATCGTCGATGGAGCCAAATTCCAATCCAGATAATCCATAAGCTGTCCAATCAGATTACTGGTCAACATAGGAGTAGAGGACAATGCTATATTATTTTCTCTGGCAACTTCCAGGAAAACATCAGACGGTTTTGCACCGTGCGCAAAAATGATTGCGGGTGTTCCCGAAGAGCACAATTTTGTAATTATTTTTCTCCGCCCTTCTTCCGGCAAGGTCCGCAAATACATATTCTCTTTCTTCCCGATAATCTGGATCCGGGATTTATCAAAATATTTCCAATAACCAGCCAATTCCAGTCCCGGACGGTTCAGTTTGGAAGACGTGACAACACGTCCGTATCCGATGCTATTGTTATGGCATTTTATTTTGAACTTCTGTCGGTTATCTTTATAGATCTTTCCGACGGTTAGTGGTTCGTGCATTTGTGTGCATACCTCTTTTCTTTAAAACGTTTCAGCTGTCGTTCCATTTTATCTACAGCTACATCAATCGACTTGATAATATCATCACTGGATTCAGAGCTTACAAGATCTTTACCGGAAACGTGTAAAGTAATTTCAGCCATTTCGCCTTCTTTCGACTTTTCCAGAATCACTCTACATGTTGTAATGAGGTGATCAAACTTATCCAGTTTCTTTAATTCTTCGATTACATAGGTTTTGACTCTTTCTGATGCATCATAGTGTCTCGACGTAATTTCAACATTCATAGATCACTCCTTATTAAAAAGTTAATCCGCATGCGGATGTGCTTGTTTATATACTTCCTTCATTTTTCCAATTTTGATGTGTGTATATAATTGTGTCGTTGATAAACTGTTGTGACCCAGCAAGTCCTTTACGGCATTTAAATCGGCACCGCGATCCAGCAAATGAGAGGCAAACGAATGTCGCAACACATGGGGGCTCAAATGTTCCTGTTCCGAAACAGTTTGCAAAATCCTGGCAACCATTTTCTGGACGGACGGACGGGAGATACGCCTGTTGCGACTGCTGATAAAAAGCGGGCTTTCAAGGGTTAATCCGCCAAATTCACTTCGTCTTTTATCCAGATATGTTTTGATTGATATTTCGGCTCGCTGTCCAAATGGAACAATTCGCTCCTTGGCTCCTTTGCCGAATACACGAAGCGTCAAACGGTTAAAATTAATATCTCCATAATTTAGCGTGAGTAATTCACCCAGGCGAATACCTGTGCTGTAAAACAGTTCCAGAATGGCTTTATTGCGTAAAGTGACAAAATCATCGTCACCTGACCCATCCAATACTTGCGCTAATTGTTCTTCGGAAAGTATAACGGGAAGACGTTTCTTTGTCTTTGGGGATTTCACGATTGCGGCGGGATTCGACGAAACTTCACCCTGCCTGGCAAGATATTTAAAAAACGCTTTCAAAGATGCCAGTTTGCGGGTGATGGACGTCATTTCAAGACCGGATTCCGACAGCATTCCAAGAAAATGCCGGATTCCAAGTTTGTTGACCTTGCCGATATCAAGAGGAACCATGTTGGCATATTCCGAATAGAAATTAACAAATTGCTGCAAATCCCGTTGATAGGCTTCTATTGTATGCTGCGAATATCCACGTTCCTGTTTCAGATATCGTACAAATTGTTTAATTAATTCAGAGGCATTCATCTGTCTGTTTCCTGGTTTTTCAACAGATTTTCAATCTCAATAAAGTCCTCCGGCAATGGCGCAATAATCTCAAGATCCTTATGTACAACAGGGTGTCGAAATCGGATACAACAGGCGTGCAGCATTTGCCGGTCAACTTTTGCCAGTATCTGTTTTCCGAGGTCCTGATACAATTTTTCCAGCGAATTCAGCGACCGGTTTTTCCCACCATACACATCATCACCGACAACCGGATGTCCTATATATTGCATATGAACCCGTATCTGATGGGTCCTGCCGGTCTCTATAATTACTTTTACTTCAGACATAATTTCATGTGAATATAGTACTTCATAGCGACTTCGGGCAAATTTTCCAGCATCTGTGACAACAAATTTCTTCCGGTTTCCAGGGCAGCGCCCGATAGCTTGTTCGATTATCGATTCAGAAGGGTCCGGCGTTCCCCACACAAGAGCCTTATATTCCTTATAAACCTGTCGATTAGCGAATAAACGCCCCAGCTTCCAGTGTGCCTCGTCATTTTTCGCTACGATTAATACGCCGGTTGTATCCTTATCTAAGCGGTGAACCAGACCGGGACGCAAAGTTCCTCCTATCGAGCTAAGTTGACTGGTATAGTTCACCAGCCCGCCAGCGAGCGTTCCGTAAATATTACCGGCGCCGGGATGTACCACCAGACCTTTGGGTTTATTCAAAGCAATATAGTAATCATCCTCGAATAAAATAGTCAGCGGTATATTTTCCGGCGCTATTTCCAGGGGTTCCGGTAACGGCATATGAACAGTTATCACATCCGAAATTTTTAAACGGTGGCTGGGTTTTGTCAAAATTCCATTCACTGAAATATCACCGTGGCGTATCATGTGATGAATTTTCGATCGGGACAAAGCATCGATTTCATTAGATAGAAAAATATCCAGCCGCGATCCTTCATCTCCGGTTACGGTAATTATTAAATCACTCCCGATTGAAGCGTTATCTGTTTTAGAGATATGGAACTCCTGATGAGGTTATTAAACATCAACGTTACCCAATGCAAATTGCCTGAGTTGGCTCTGCGTCATTGATATACTTAATTAATAAAAGGTAGCAAGAGTGTTAAAAAATGGCTTATTTTCCTCGCATCAACGAACAACTATTATGAATCCTGCACACAATTAAAGGTACATAAATCCTGAATAATAATCCATAGCGATATTTTAAAACGTAATAAATCCGAATGACTGCCATGCAAAGACAGAATTATTTTTTTCCTCTGTTCTTACATTTAACACAATGCTGGGTATGGGGAACTTCTTCGAGCCGTTCCTTTGGAATCAACTTTCCACACTCAATACACATACCATATTCACCGTTTTTTATCCGGTCAAGCGCTGTATTCATATAGGATAGATATTTATTTTCCCGCGATAGCCACAGAAATGCTTTCTCCCGTTCCTGGGAGTCGGTGCCAACATCAGCCATATGATAGGCATAGGTCGAATCCAGCATTGTATTATTCTGAAGATCGTCATCATTGCGGGCAATTGATTCCAGTCTCTTGATTTCCTTAAGACTTTCATCCCGCTGTTTCAAGATCAGGTTCTTAAAATATTCCAGGTCCTCGGGGCTCCATCTTTTCTTTGATGTTTTTGCTTCCATTTTTCTCTCCTAATGGAATTTACTTATTACGGCTAATAGAAACACGAACTTTATGGCCATCAATAATTAATTCTTTCTCAATTTCTCCCGGTTTCAGCTCAAATTCCACTTTAACTGAGAGAGTCTCCTTTTTAAAATATTCTAAATGTTTTTTTAAAGCATTTGAAATCGATGCTGTACTCCCAGTAGTAACTATTCTATCTTCAACTTTAAAATCAGCTTCTTTTCGCATTGTCTGTACATGACGTACTAGATCACGAACATACCCCTCATTTTTCAACTCACCGGTAAGCGTTGTGTCTATAGCAACAGTATAATCACCTTCAAATACAACCGCAAGACCCTCAGCGTCCCGGCGTTCAATCAGCAAATCTTCAGATTCAAGGAAAACCTTATTATCAGTTAACTGCAATTCAACCGTCCCGCCTTTTTCGATCTTGCGGGCGATATCGCTTGCGGAAACTGACGCCAGAGCCGTCCGAATCTCCCCTACCGATTTACCATACTTCACACCGAGCTTGGCAAAGTTAGGTTTTACAACATAACCGGCAAGATCATTGTCGTTTTGAATAAACTCGATCTCTTTAATATTCAATTCTTCGAGAATCTGATCCTGAAGATCAGACATGGCAGCAGATTCAATATCGGCAGGCAGCTTCACAAAAACCTTTTGGAGAGGTTGACGAACTTTCAGATTGGCTTTATTCCGGGCAGCGCGCCCCATTCCGACGATTTTAATGACCGAATCGATCTTTTGTAAAAGTGTTTCATCAATGAACTTGTCATCGCAAATCGGATAGGATGTCAGATGTACGCTGATTGGTGCATCAGGCTCCAGTCCCCGAACCAGGTTCTGGTATATTGCATCCGTTAAAAAGGGAATTACCGGCGCTATAATCCGGATCAGATTTTTCAGGGTTGTGTAAAGCGACTGATATGCGCTCCACTTATCCGAATCATCTTCCGATTTCCAGAAACGTCGACGGCTGCGGCGTATATACCAATTTGATAACACTTCCAGAAATTCGTCCACAAATTTTATCGCTTTACCAGGGGCATAATTATCAAACTCCGCCCGTACCTGTTTAATCAGAAGATTCAGTCGTGCCAGCAACCAGCGATCCAGCTCCGATAACCGATCTGAAGCGACTTTATGAGTTAACGGCGAATAGCTGTCCAGTGCAGCATAGGTTGCAAAGAACGAATAGGAATTCCACAACGTGATCATTCGTTTCCGGAAATCTTTAGCGATCTTATAACCGAAATTCAGGTTGTTCACCGGGTTGTGATCGACATAGAGCCAGCGCATTACATCAACGCCCATTTTTTCGGCTGCTTCATCAAACCAGATGGCATTGCCGGCGCTCTTGTGCATCTCCTGACCTTTTTCGTCCTTCACCAACGCATGACCAAGAATAACCTTAAAAGGTTCACGATTCTCAAGCACGGTGCTCATTGCCAGCAGTGAATAAAACCAGTTCCGAAATTGTCCCGGCAGGCTTTCGCAGATAAATTCCGCCGGAAACCATTCTTCCCAGTAGTCATGATCGGTAGTATAATGCAATGTGGAATACGGCACAATACCGGCGTCGAGCCAGGGGTTGCCAACATCTTCAACACGAGATACTTTTGCGCCGCATTTATCACATTTAATTTTAACGGCGTCAACCCATGGACGATGCGGCGAATTGCCCTCAAACTCTTCCCAGCCTTCTACCGCGCGCTCTTTTAATTCTTCCTTACTGCCTAAAACCGTGAGATTTCCACAGGACTTGCATTCATAGATCGGCAATGCCAATCCCCAGTACCGTTTCTTGGAAATCATCCAATCGTGCATATTTTTCAGCCAATCAAGCTCATGCTGTAAACCGTATTCGGGAATCCAGCGGATTTTCCGCGTAACATCCATCATTGCCTGCCGGATGCCATCCATGGATATAAACCATTCGTCAACCAGACGGAAAACAAGTTCAGTTCCATGGCGCCAGCAAATCGGATAGCGGTGTGTATATGCCTCCAGACGATATTTAAAACCTTTTTCTTTCAGGTTCCTGAAAATACCTTTGTTTACATCACTGACGTTCCGACCGGTCAACCAATCGAAACCTTCGATATAATTCCCGAATTCATCCAGGGGGGCGATAACACTCAAATCGTTTTCGATGCCAAGTTCATGGTCTTCCTGTCCGCAACCCGGTGCTATATGAACAATACCGGTGCCTTCGGTTTCGCTGATCTCTTCCCAGGCTATTACCACATGCTTTACATCTTTCTGGACCATTAATTCATCAAAAGGTCCGCGATAAGTCCAGCCCAACATATCTTGCCCGCTGACCTTCTCAAGAATCGTATAATCACTACTGATTACCTCATCCTGGCGACCATCAATCAGGTAATAAATATCATTTCCCTGCTTTACCTTTAAATAGGATTTATCGGGGTGAACTGCTGCGGCGGTGTTGGCGGTCAGCGTCCAGGGCGTCGTCGTCCATACCAGCAGGTATTCATTCTCTCTGCCGTCAATTGGAAAGCGGACGGTAATACTGGTATGGGTTATTTCCCGGTAGCCTTCGGTAGCTATCTCATGCTCAGAAAGCGCCGCGCCACAGCGGGCACACCAGGGCATAACGTCGTGACCTTTATAGATCCAGCCGTTTTCATGGCATTTCTTTAAAAACAACCAGATGGTATAATTGTTCTCATCGGACATTGTATAGTAAGAATTATCCCAGTCCATCCAGTAACCAAGGCGGATCGATTGTTCCGACTGTATTTTAGAATATTTTACAACGCGTTCTTTGCATTTATTTACAAAATTTTCTATGCCGTATTCCTCGATATCGGTCTTGGATTTGAAGCCCAGCTCTTTTTCCACTTCAACTTCAACCCATAAGCCCTGACAATCAAATCCGTTTTGATAGCGGGTTCTATATCCATTCATTGCCCTATAGCGTTGAAAAACATCCTTATAGGTCCGTCCCCAGGCATGATGGACGCCCATAGGGTTGTTCGCCGTAATCGGTCCGTCAATAAACGACCATTTGGGACCGTTAGCGTTTTTCTCGATTAATTTTCTGAATATCTGATTCTTTTCCCAGAAATCTAGCATTTCATGTTCGAGCGCTACAAAATCAACATTTGCAGGAACCTTTTTTATCACCGGTTCAAACCTCCTAAGCAGATCAAATTCATCACCTTATTTTCAAATAAGAAGGATATATTAACAAATTCAACAGTAAGTTCAATTAAAATATTTATCAAGAAAGATCGCGTAGCGTTGTTTTAATGACGGCTCTAATCTGTTTATATCCGATACAATAGCAGTTTCCAGAGCATTTTGGCAAACACAACGGCATTCCTGAAAAGGAAATTTCTTGATATAGCCTGTCACCAACTTGCCGGCGCTTTCTGTCGCTTTCCCCAGATTTGCCATGATTGACGGCACATCCACCGATTCTTGCTTCCAACTGTCATAATCGGTAACCTGCGCGATGGTCGCGAAATGCAATTCCGCTTCACGGCATAGTCTGGCTTCATATATATTCGTCATTCCGATTACCGACATTCCCCATGAGCGATATAATTTGGACTCCGCCCTAGTAGAAAAAGCAGGCCCTTCAATATTTACATAAGTTCCCGAAGGAGTGTATTTGACATCTAAATCTTGAGCAATTTTCAATAATTGACCATGCATACAAGGGCAAATCGGGTCCCCAAAGGAAATGTGAATGGCAGCGCCTTTATCGAAAAATGTATCATGAACCTGCTCTTTAGTGCGATCAAAATACTGATCGATGAATACGATTGATCCCGGTTCAATTTCTTCTTTGAAACTGCCAACTGTCGAAATCGAGATAATATGGGTTACTCCCAGCTTTTTCATTCCGTAAACATTGGCGCGATAATTTACTTTCATAGGCAGAATGGTATGTCCCCTCCCGTGCCGTGGAAGAAACACGATCTCTTTTCCATCTCTTTCACCAATAATATATTCGTCGGAGGGATCACCGTATGGAGTTTTCAGCGTAAGACGATTTATCTCTTTTACACCCGCAAGATCGTAAAACCCAGTGCCGCCGATAATCCCTAATTTTATTTCCATATCGCCCTTTCGTTATGACTTTGAAATTTAGACCGGGACACGAAAAAAAACAACCAAAATACAACGCTTTTCAGACGGATAAAACAGAACAGGCTCCCGTTTCCGGAAGCCCGCTTCGTCATTAGTTATTAAGATAAATTTATTCCTCAAACTTCAACGTAACGAAGAACATTGCATCCCGGCGTTTAATCAGGACTAAGATGTATTCACCGGTTGCTTCTTCAAGAGCTCTGTTATAGTCATCCATTGATTCAATGTCTATATCACCAATTCGCTGGATCAGATCACCCGGGCGAAGAGCCTGTGCAGCTTCACTGTCTTTTTCGATTTGGGTAATTACTATTCCATCCTCATTTGTGTCGATTCTATATTGCCTGGCTAGATTTGGGGTTAATTCCTCTACGGTTAGTCCAAGCTTTGTTGCACTTGACGGAGTTGTTGTCACCGTCTGATCGATCGAATCCGGCAACTCTTCTAATTTGACTTTGATTCGTTTTTTCTTTTTACCCCTGATAATAACAGCTTCTGCCTCTTTTCCGACTTCGGAATTCGAGACTAATATCTGCAGGTGACTGACGTTTTTAACTTTAACTCCATCGAACTCAATTATAACATCCTGAATCTCCAATCCAGCCTTCTCCGCCGGGCCATCTTTAACTACACTACTGACAAGTACACCTGAACGACTCTCTAATTTCATCGCCTTAGCCGTTGGATCGTCAATATTTTGAATTGTGATGCCGAGCCAGGCTCTGATGACCTTTCCATGTTTGATCAAATCAGCCATTACTTTTTTGGCTAAATTCACAGGAATGGCAAAACCAATTCCCAGATTCCCCGCTGCCTGACCGCTCGTGGCAATCGCGGTATTAATTCCGACAAGTTCTCCATGGATATTAACCAGCGCCCCGCCGCTATTGCCCGGGTTGATCGCCGCATCGGTTTGAATGAAGCTCTCATAATTTCTGGAATTGATGATATTGCTGCGTCCTTTGGCGCTGACGATTCCGGCAGTCACAGTGTGATCGAGATTATCAGAGAACGGAGAGCCAATGGCAAGGACCCATTCCCCGATCCGCAACGCATCGGAATCACCCAGAATAACCGGTTTCAAATCTTCGGCTTTAATTTTAATCACCGCCAGATCACTCTTGGGATCTGTGCCGATAATCTCCGCCTTATATTCGCTATTATCAATAAGCCTAACGAGAATTTCCGTGCCTTGTTCAACAACATGATTATTGGTGAGAATGTAACCCTTATTATCTACAATGACCCCGCATCCCAGCGCTGTTCCCCGCCGCTCAGTCTCGGGCGGAACGCCAAAGAACCGGTAAAAGAAATCATCGTCGAAACCGGGAAACATCTGGTTCCCGCGCAGTTTGACAACTTTAGTCGTGATAATGGTTACAACAGACGGATTGACGTTTTCAGCGATATTGACAAAGGCTTCATTTAAATCTACTATGGATGGAAGCCTCGAATTGTCTGCGGTAACGTATGACGCCTGTATAAATGCCTGCGAACTTTCTTTTTCGGTATTTTCATAAAGCACAACTCGTTCGGGCTTCGATTGAAAAAATATCTGCCCGATAACAATCCCCAGAAGCACCAGCAATAACGAACCTGATATCAATGTTATTCTTTTTCGATCCATATTATTCTTTCTCCTGTCATTTTTACATCCTTTAACTATGAGACGTCATGAAAGTTTCAAGTAAAAACGCACTGAAGTGCGATGAGGGGAAGGGGTGTACTCATCATCACCCCGATCCGTCAGAAAGCCGGACAGGTAAATCGGGGCGCTAATCCTATGATATTAATATGATTAATCCCATCCGGCAGCTGCCGGATGGGGATCACTTCACGAGCAGCATCTTATGCAATCGGTGAAACTGTCCGGCGGTGATTGCATAAAAATAGACTCCTGAGGGAAGAATTTTGCTATTATTATCACAGCCATCCCAGCATATTTCGTAAAATCCAGGGGTCTTGTTTTCATCCGTCAAAATGCCGACTTTCCGCCCCAGTATGTCAAATATTTCAATAGTCACATGTGTCTCAACCGGAATGTCAAAGCGAATTATAGTAGAAGCGTTAAACGGATTGGGATAATTCCGGTGCAATGCAAAACTTCCGGGCAGAAGTCCCACACTTACATAGACATTATTGCCGAAATGATCCGCAGCGATGATTTTTTGAATTTTCCCGTTAGACGAAAGTGTCGCAATAATTCCCTCGTCAGCCAATATATCATTTCCGTTGACACTGTAAAGCAGCAATTTATTCTTATCGGCTCGGGCTGTTATTTTTTCATTTTCGAGAATGTGATTGAAAAAAACCGGGTAGCAGTCTGAATCAAATTGGATTTCCAGACCGGCGATCGGTTTGGTCGTTCTATACCGTATTTGACCATTTTGCTGGATAATTTCCAGCCTGCCTTCCACAAAGTCCGTTGGTTTCGTAAATCCTTCCCGTCCTAACAATTTATTAATCACCCAGATCAGGTCCAGCACGTTGATATCCTGGTCGCTATTTAAATCAGCCGCCCACCGTTCATAGTCATCGGGCTGTTGATTTGGATAAAGGATTAAATTCACAATTTTGACCATATCCAGTATATTAACAAAGCCATCTTTATTGACGTCGCCCTTAGACAGATCCGGTTCAGCCAGTAAATACTCTATTGTATTTTCAAGAAGATCTTTACGTTCAATTTCGTCGGCGAGTTTATCAAAAGCAAATGTGTAAAATATTACTTTTGCGCCGTAAATATTTTCAGAATCTTCATATAGAATGATTCCACCCTGAGATGGTTCACCATTATTGTAATAAATAATATGAGCATTGGAATCCGGCGTGCAGGCATCATCGTCGCCGTAGCTCGAATAATCTATTTCCAGTTTGGAGAGTAGTTTGTTTGGAATTAATACAATATCATGGTAATAATTCAACTGGTATAACGCTCCTGCATTATCGGCATGCCATTGAGAAATATGTAAAACATTCTGGGCAAACGACGGATATCCTGGTAAACTATCAGCATCGTATCCAACTTCTCCGCCTTCAACGAGAAGTCTGCCGCCCTCCGCCATGTAGGACTCCAGCATCGATCGGTAATCGCCACTCAACACCGGATTCATATTCGATCCCGACGATGAAATCACCATATTAAATTTATTCAGTTTGTTCGCAGTCTCTTCGTCAAACCCGGTTTTCATGACATAGTAGCCCAGTAATTCGAGTACATCCTGTATTTCGGATGCGCTTTGTCCTTTTTCAGCTTCATTAATTACTATATTCTCATTCAAAGATCTATCGTTTTTATCAATTAACCGTTTTCCATTGTCATCATCGACAAGCAAAATACTCGCCTTTGTTGTATCCAGGATAAAGTCAAGGTTCACCGGTTGCTCATCAATGGTTACCAAAGCGCTGTTGGTCATATATCGAAATGAAGACACCCTGAATAAGTAGGAAGCCTGGGGCAATTCTACCTGGTATGTGCCACCTCCTGATGCCAATGTCGTAACCGTTGTATAATAAATTGGAAACTCGTCATCCGTTCGATATAGAAAAATTTCCGCATCCAGAGGCTGTCCGGATGGATTACCTGTAACTGATCCGGATACCACTGTCCGGGCTAATTCGTTCATCTCGATATCTATCGTGTTTTCACCGGATTGAATAATATGATCGAAGGTCTGTGAGAGATAACCAAACAGACTTGCCTTGATCCGGTATTCGCCAACTTCCACAGATAGCTGATAAGAATATTCACCGGAATCATTTGTCACACAATTAAAAACCGCATCAATCGTATCCGGTAACAGAAATCCTTCGATTGATAGACCAGCTAACGGAAGATGATTTGTGTCATTAACCAGTCCGCTTACTGTTCCATAAACCTTTTTTACGGCAAAGGATTCTTCAAATACATTGTAGCCTTGTTCCAAAATACCAGCGTGAATAACACCGGTAAATTCCGGGACGACTTCAATGAATTTTCCGTTTGCAACAGTATCGATTCCGCAACCGGACACAGCAATAGAACAGTCCATTTCATCACAACTTGCCTGAATAACGCCCTCTTTGCCCGTTAACAATGCCCCGGTCACTCCATATTCCGGAACTTCGGCATTTATTCCCGCATTTTGAAAAGACACCCCTCCGCTGACTTGCAGATACCGGGAAAACAGGAAATTTTCATCCTCCGGGTTTTTCCCTTTTATTGTGAGAGTTTCACCATATTTGGGTATAATTTTAAAATTCAACATCCCAACCGAATCTGTAACGCCCAACAGACTGTCTGCCGAAACTGTCCAACCTGCCAGGTATATTTCAAGACTGTCGTATGGTTTAGCATCACAGTCAAGGACAGTTATATCCATCTGTGTTGTTTTACCCACCGGAATCGCCGACGTGTCCAGCGTTACATTCAACGGATGAATGACATTGACGGTATCAATATAAGGTATGTACTGATTTCCTGAAACCGTCAACAGCATCTGACCCGTTTGAAGCATCGATGAATCGAGCATTATCGATACCCGACCGTCAAAATCTGTGATCCCATACCCAATAATATTCCAATCCTGAGTAAGTGTGACTTTCGCATTCTCAACATTAACACCTTCATTTTGAACAACTACATCAAACTGATTTGAATTAGTAGAATGAATTGGGTTATAGTTTACGGACAGACTTTTCGGAATTCCGATCCACGGAATAATTGTCGGATCACCAAGGATATTGTAAATATCATAATAATATTCAGAGATTGATCTTGCCTGCCGGTAAACCTCAATCAGTCCCCGCTGAACCATCGCGCTAATGGAATATTTTTCTTCCTGGAAATAACCGTCATACATGCCCCGCTCCATAATATCATCGGGTTCCCAGTAACTCGAATTCGACGCCCCGATAAATGCGAATGCTCCTTTATTATCTGCCCGAATCCAGCTTTCGCCAAAGCATTCCGGCCGGGCAAAACTGCCGGTTTCACAGGCATTGCTCATGACAAAAAAGGAAACCGAAGACGAATCCAGTGTTGCGATATCGGTCATGGTAAATTCCGGTCCCTGCCACATTGTGGAAATACCATGTCCGGAATAGTGGCAAATCGTTCGCCCGCCATTTAAAGCCTGATGAATATCCGCAGTATTTCCGCCGGAATGCCCTTTGATATGATCGCTTTGGATTCCCCGTGGATTCAAATGATTGTTGATCACATAATCGTGAGAACCTTCAGCAATCCACCAGTTTTCATCATCGTCGGTTGAAATGAATGTTATACTGTTCAAAAACTCAATGTCTTCGAAGTTGCACTGTTCATAGTTCATTGACTTATGAATAACGGCGGACAACTCTTCATTGCTGCTAACGGAAAACCGACCGATCATGAGGTCGGGAATATAATCTCTGACCGATATCTGTGTATAGGGAACATCAGTCTCGGTTTTACTTTCGATTCCGGTCCATGCCGGTACATCTTCAATATCGCCGATCAACAGGATATAGGCGAGAGGCGTCTCGCCGTTATATTCCGCCACGATGAAATTTTTGATGTCAGAAGCTTCGCCTCCTATATCGGCTACGGAATGAAGCGCGACCCGATACCCGGTTTGCCTTTTCCAATCGAGGTATTTCGCCAGATCAGGGAGGTCGATGAACCGCTCGGCGGCGATTACCAGAAGAATGAGTGGCTGCGGCGTAATTTCAGTTTCCGGTTCATTAAAATTGACAAACATGTCCCTTGCGATTTTGGATAATTCGGGATGAGGCACTTTGGGTTTGTCATAAAATTCTGAGTCCATCCTGTCTTTGATAAATCGGATTTGAACAGTTGCTTCGGAACGAATTTTAAGAGAATTTTGAACCGGATTATAATCTAACGGGTAAAATTCCAGCATCGCTCCACGAACACTTCCCATTTGAAATATGTTTCCGATCCAAATTGTGCCGGGCTTATAAAAATGGTCGCTTTCATAAAGTTCTTTATCAATATTAAATAACTTTTGCCGAGGTGAGACAGATTTTCGCTGAAAGGGTTGAACAGGCAATACTGGTTCGGGATAATTGTTTTTCCGTAATGATAAGACCTCTTCCTTATCAATTGTAATGTCCCATTCAATTTTGCAACCCTCTGGAATTTCTATCATCTTTCGAATCACCGGAAGCCGGGGCTTGCCAACCACATACTGAAATCCTTCTCCGGGAATGTCGATCCGGGTAAATGGTTTATCATTCTCTGTAACTGTACTGATTTTAAGATACTTCAGTGTAATCTTCAGACTAAGTTCAGATGACGTTGCAAATTGTGTAATTGTATATGAAGATTGACCAAGATTTGCATCACTCAACCTGACCGAACCAAAGATTATGGACTGAAGTAGAATTATTGCGGTGATATAATACAAAGATTTATTCATAGACAGTTACATTATTCTATGCAATATATACTGATTTTTTATCCAAGAATCTGTGATATATTGCTGTTCAGAGAATTTATTTTTTCTTCTGAAAAACGGACGTGCTTAAAGAAACCTGCAGGGATAATCCTACAAGGCGGGAATGCTCTGAGGGTAAACCAAAATCGGTTATAGCCGGATAGCGGGAATTATCTTCAGGTTCCATGGAAAAAATCTTTTCGATGGGCTGTCCTTTATCCAGGTCATGAAAATAACCCAGATCAACGCCAACCTTATTATTTATCCAAAGTCCCACCAGAGCGCCGACCCGCATACTCTCTTTACCAGTAATTCCGTTTGGAATGTACATAGCGCGAAAACCGGTATAAAACGCGTTTCCCGGTTTCTTGGGAAAAGTGCGAACACTGTAATAGGTCATATCAAAATTGGAATTCGGAGTCAGCGAAAATCCAAAATTAATAATGTCATAAAATTTACCGCGCTGAAAGACTGTTCTTGAATAATCGATACCGGTACCGTAAATAGGCAGTCCAATCCTGAATCCGATGTCGCTGACATCACTCAATCCCTTACGATAGACGAAAACAGGCAAAATATTCTCGACGGAAAAAGTGACGGCAGAATAGGTCTCGCCCTCTTTTAGAGGTATCGGGCTGATCGTCGGATGGGAAGCGCATCCTAACAAAACCAGTGAAACTATCAGAATTAACAGTACTTTTTGCATTACGTCATTAGATTAAGAAATATCACCGAAATAGTAAAGCAATTATTTTACGGGCTTTGATTTAAAATATACTGAGTGATCCCGACAATATCGGCGATATTCAACTCATTATCACTGTTCCAATCTGACAAATTGAATTCGTCACTACTCGGCGAAAATCTACCCGTAATATAATTTACAACCCGCGTAATATCCGCGACATTGACAAAACCGTCGTTGTTAACATCACCACAAGAACCTGACTGTAAAAAGATATTAACTGTTGTTGCATTTCCGGGTTCGACAGAAATTTGGCGTACGACTTTTGTAAAAAGATCATTGCTAAATTCCAGATCATACACTCCCTGTAAACACAGACGATAATAATCACTCAAATCTGAATCGGAAAATACCCAGGAATTATCCTTTTCATGATCAACAATACTGATCTGAACTTCAAGCGGATCACTTCCGTATCTGACTTCTCCCCTAATACCGGTTAATGCCGCCGCCATATAATTCAACAGAGCCGCCCGATTATACTCCCAATGAGCTGGTAGCTCCGATGTCGGGAGCAGCTTTTCATTCGACAATTCAATAGTAGTTTCACGGCAATGCTGAAAATAGGTCATATAATCCTGCCGACCGCCATAAATATCGTACCAGTCCCAGCCATTAGTAATACCGTTATTCTCGTCAGTCATATAAGCTGCCGGACTGTTTGCCTGTACCGTGTCGGCATACTGACGACAGAGCCAGATCAGCCACTCATCATCTGCGTGACGCCGTTCCCAGCAGTCCCAGGGATAATTCAACAGCTCCGCTCCACCGTGGAAATTCGCAGACAGTACAAAATTCTGTCGTTCAGCCAATTCCATCATGGCAACAGTCTCCGGCTGCCAGGAATATCCATCAGGATGATCGCCCTCCTGTGGATCGGGAAAATTCCGGTTAAGATCAACGCCATTGGCATTATATCGCGTCGCTCCGTACACGGTAGTATCACCATTATAATAAGTGCCATCAGGGTTAGCAAGAGGATTAATCCAGATTTCCAGGTTATCAACGAGGTAAGTCAATTTATCATTCACACCATAATTCCGTAATAAATAGTCGATTAATCTCAGCATCAGGACAAAACCTGTTGTTTCATCGCCGTGCATTGTGGATGTATATAAAAATTCCGGCTCGGCATCATCGGAATTGACGTTATCCGAAATTTTCGCAAACAGAATTCCCCGCCCATTAACGGATGCACCAATACTATCGATCCGGCATATATCGGGATAGTCCTTCGCAAATTGATACATCATTGAGACATAGGCATCGTAAGTAGGATAGGAATCCCAGAGAGCAGCACCTTTTACCGATTCACTCATGCGGGGTTTATGTTTCAGGCTCGGCGCTGTTAGAAATTCAACGGTTTTATCCAGTTTTTGAAATTTCGCCAACTCCTGTTTATTTGCATAAGCATAAACCGTATCACCCTTGACATTGTCGATAGAGATCATTCTGGTAATTAGAGTTAGTTCATCTCTGGACTGAATAGTGAACCGAAAATATACTTCAGGACGTGATGATCGGCCCTTTGATACTTCCGCAAAAGAAACGGAAACCATCCAAAGGGTCAATATTGCGACGATTATACAGGTGTTTTTCATATTAGTAAATTCGCTTTAATTCTTCTGACAAAGATAGAAATACCACAACTGGATTTCAATATGAAAAAGGGGCGGGATACCCCGCCCCTTTTATAGCGATTTACCTTACTTTATCGCATCAGAATCATTTTTCTGGTCTGTGAGAAGTTATCCGCTTTGAGGGTGTAGATATAGACGCCGCTTCCAACAGAATTACCGTTAAAATCACGACCATTCCAGATCACTCTCTGGTAACCGGCAGAGTATTCTGCTTTAACCAGTTCCTGAATCAGCTGCCCGGTCAGGTTGTAGATCGTCAGAGTTACTTTACTGGTTTTCGGAAGCGCAAATTCAATCGTCGTTTCCGGGTTGAAAGGATTCGGATAGTTCGGTTTCAGAGCGAATTCCGTTGGAAGTTCAACAACTTCTTCAACAGCTGTCGCCGATAATGATAAAGGCACAGCTCTGTCAGATTCGTTCAAACCAAAATCGGTAGCCGTAACCGTGTAAGTATAAACTTCCGTCTGGAAAACAGCGTCGTCAGTAAATTCCGGCACTGTGGAATATCCGACTATACTGAATTCACTTGTAGCCGTTTTCCGGTAGATCGAATAGTATTTGACCTTTTCACTTGTTACAGCTTCCCAGTTAAGCGCAATGCTGCCTTCACTTCCGGTAGCTGTGAGTCCGGTAGGTGTTTCCGGAGGCAGGTTATCTTCCGACCAACCGGCTCTGATGTTGGAATTCCAGTAAGACCAGTTATCCCATCCGATTGCAGTTACCGTAAAACCTGACCAGTAAAAATTGTCGCCAACTTTATCGTACAAAGTATGTACAACAACATTATAAATATCCATTTCAGGATGTACCGGAACAGTGGTTATATAATCCCATCCAGTGTCAAATTCCGGCTGCGGTTCAGGACCATACATAGGTTTAATAGCTCTCCAGATTTGATATTCTTTAACTGCGCCTTGTAATCCTTCCGCTCTCTTCCAGGTCAAACGCACTTTCTTACCATGATCCATTGGAACATCCATTACATCAATAATTTTAGGTCCGAATACATGAATTTCCGGATAGAGCATAATCGGGTCTTCCGGCACTTCAGTCGGAAAGTTAAAACTGCGCCCCTCGGGGTTAAATCCCTTTTTCGCATACATGGCGTCATATTTTCCGGTAGGCAAACCAATCTCGTAGTATCCCATAAAATCGGTATGTGTATAACCGATGTAATTATCTGATTCGAGGTAAATGAACACCTTCCGTAATGGATTATTCATATCATCGACAACATTTCCACTCAATGTATCGGCAATCGTCGCCAAATCAAGGGCGAAGTTGATCGTTGTGTCATTAACGACATCAACTCCTTCATGGAATTGTGCCAAATATCCATTGCCTCCAACCTGAAAATCATAAAATCCGGGTCTCACTTTTAATTCGTAATGACCGGTTGTGTCGGTAAAGAGCATAAATGGTTCATAAAAATCCAAGTGAATCGCCATTAAAATAGCGCCCTGAATCGGCTCGGAAGTTGTCGCGCTTGTGACAAAACCTTCGACAATTATGTCACCGACAATGCTTCCCATCCAGAATTCCAGATATGTCGGTTCCTGTCCTACCCAGATATCCCAGATATTATAAGGTTCATAGCCCTCGGCATACGCGGTTGCGGAATACCAACCAAATGGTATCTGATCGATATAAAAATATCCGCCGCCATCGGTATATAACTCATAATATTCAGGACCGTATATTTCAACCCTGGCATTGGAGATGCCATAACCGTTCTCATCAAAAACATTACCATTAATTATACCATTAGTAACAGGTGGATCAATGTAATAATCACGGCTGTAATTATTCCCGGATACAACGTTTAGAGAATCAAATACGGAAGGCATCCATTCCCATGGCCAGTACACTTCGATGTGCCATGTATTCCCATCCGGCGGAGGACCGCCGATCAGGGGCAATTCATAATAACCGTTTTCATCCGTATAGGCCCAATTTTCATACATTGGCATATATCCATCAGGTCCTTTACCGCTATCAGGCATTGGCATCCATACACGAATACCGGCATCATAGAGCGGATTTTGACTTACAGCATCATAAACAATACCGCTCAACATCGCATCGGAAATCAATACGGTAAAATCAAGACCAGGAGCAGGAGCGTACATCTCATGATAACCATCGGGCGTTATTATGGCGCCCTCCATCCAGGCGCCAACCCAATAAGAGGTGGTCATTGTATCACCCCAATCGTTATAAACCAGCTGTCCTTGAAGCGCTGTGGAAACAGACAGTTCATAATTTCCAAATTCATCGGTGCGGGTGTAGTTCCAATAGGAACCGCTCTTATCACCCATCCAGATATCGGCATCTACTTCCACATCGGGAATAGGCAATCCGTCGGGTGTCCCAATAAATCCGGTAAAGGACGCATTTAGACTGTACAGCACAAAGTCTGCGGGATGATCACCGTCTGCAAAGACTTCCAGGTGTTGTTCACCGTTCATCATATAAATGCCATAAATATCATCTCTCTCTATTTCGACTCGCCACCAGCCCGGCACAACAGGCAGCTCATAATATCCGATCCCATCAGTCACAGCCTCAATCCCGCTAGGTCCTTCCGCCCAGATATGAATACCAGGAACAGGATTTTCCAGCTCATCAAGAACGTAACCATAGATTTTTTCAGTTGCTTCTCTCAATACAAAATCGACGCCTGGAATATCGCCCATGATCGGCATTTCCATAAATTCCGGATCAGGGAAATATCCGGGATACTGCTGCCATATATCTACTACGCCAATTATATATTGACCTTGAAACATATCAGGAATTTCAATCTTGTAATATCCCGTGTCATTGGTCATGGTAAGAAATCCGATCTGCGGTTCCCAGTCGTCTTCACCTTTTGGAGGCATAGGGCCAAAATCGGGAAACTGAAAGGCGAATACAACAAGATTCGAAGCCGGAGATACTCCCGTTTTTATTGGTACATCCTCTACTGTAACCGTACCTTCAATACTGGTATTTTCATCCGGCGCTCCAATATATGCGGTGCCTATCGAACTCAGTTCACTCGTTACCTCTTCTGCATAAACAAAGATAACAGCATTTTGCAACCCTAAAAATGGACCCGGACCTTCATCCATGCTTGAAGTATTAATTGTTGCCTGAAATAATCCATCACCAGGTGGCGATTCATCAAATTCAATACCATCCCATACTTTAATCTCCTCCATATCATCCATATCTTCCATGTCAACTTTAAAATCAGACGCCACATCAAAAATACTATCGCCATCATCGACATAGAATTCTATTAAGACGGTGTCCATGGAAAAAATTTGAAACACGAATGCGTCTCCTCCAATATACCAAATTGTATCAGGTTCAATAAAATCGATGACTAATGTATCCATCATCGTCGTATCAAATTCTGCTTTAACTGGCACAAACCCTTTGGTAGTCCGGAATAACTGCGCACTTATGGATTTTTTCGGTACGGACTGAGTTCGATGAGTCTTGCTCATTTGAATCTGCTTAATCTCGTTCCGATCGATTTTCAACTGCATGACCTTTTGAATATCCGCTTTTACATCAGCCTGATCAGACTGAGTAAATTCAGACG